>JALVXD010000268.1 GCA_027038295.1 Campylobacteraceae bacterium | reverse complement strand
GATTTATGCTTTAAAGCCTAGCCCAGAAGAGATAGAACGACGTATAGAGAGATATTACAAACCCTATCATGAAGAGCTTGAAGAACTTATTTTGGAAAAGATTAAAGCGTTTGGAAAAGTTTATCTTATAGACATACACAGTTTTATGGGACCTATCACAGCAGATGTGTGTATAGGTAACAGAAACGATAGCACCTCTTCAAAAGAGTTTATAAATAGGGTTTATGATGCTTTTAAATTGGAAGGTTTTGATGTTGTAAAAAATGATGTCTTTATAGGGGGGTATATTACCAAGCATTATGCCTTTAAAGATGTTATAGAGACAATTCAGATTGAGTTGCGTTATACAAACTATATAGAAGCTTGTGACTTAGATGTACGGCGAAAACCTAGTAAAAATGGAATGTTGTTTTATGAAACTGCTGCTCGTTTGGAAAAAGTGATTGAACAGATGGGAATAGAAAAAAAAGATAAGGGTGTATTTTCTGGGATGTTTAGGTGATTAAGAAAGATATGAGTTGATGTTTTATTTCAAAGGAGTATTGTTTGGTAATGTACATTTACCTCAACTCATAAAAGTGGAATCTTTAAGGAGTAGTTATTGATTCCACCTCTTTCATGTCTGTATTATACAAGTTATAGATAAACCATTGAACAATAAAAAGTCAATGGTAAATTAATGGCTCTTTTCTTCTTTTCTTTTTGTTAAAACATCCACTATTTTAGTAACAACTAAGTCAGAGGTAACATTAAGAGAAGTTCTAGCCATATCTAAAATACGGTCAACAGCTACGATAATGGCTAAGTACTCAACAGGTAGACCTACTTGGTTTAATATGACAACCATCATAACCAATGATGCAGAAGGAAGAGCAGCTACCCCTACAGAGAGTGCAACAACAGTGACTCCTAAGATGAGTTGGTCTCCTATGCTCATATCAAGTCCTGCTAAGTTGGCGATGTATAAAACAGCTATGGTTAGGTAAGCAGCCGTTCCATCCATGGAGACCGTGGCTCCAAGTGGTAGTACAAAACCAGCTGAGTCTTTACTTACCCCACCTTTTTCTTGAACCACTTGTAAACTGACAGGTAGTGTAGCAGCAGAAGATGCAGTTGAAAATGCCATGATACTGGCTTCTTTTACAGCATTTAAGTAGGTGTATGGGTTGATTTTAGCAAAGAATGCTAGTACCATGGGTAGGGTAACAACAGCATGAATAATAATAACAGCCATAACCACAAGTACATATTCCCAAAGTCCTAAAATAACATCAATTCCTTGTTTCGCAATAATATAAGCTATAAGTGAAAAGACACCAATTGGTGTTAAGTTTATAACCCATTTAGCTATGTGGAACATTGCTTCATTGATGGAGGTAAAAAGGTCAAAAAGTACATCTTGGTGTTTTTGGTCTAGTTTAAACGATGCTAAGGCTAAGAAGACAGCAAAGACAATTACTTGCATCATGTACCCACTCGCCAAAGAGTTAAAGACATTGGATGGGATAAAACTCATAATCATATCATGAAATGAGAAAGGTTTGATTTCTGTAGCTTTGGCATACTCTAGCCCAGCAGAACTGACAGGTTCACCAATAGGAAAGATATTCATAACAATAATAGCTAACAATACAGAAAGTGCTGTAGTTAAGAGATAGAGACCAATAGTCTTAAGACCAATATCTTTAAGCTTCTCTACGGAACCTAGACCCGTTAGTGCTGTGTATATAGAGGCAAATACTAAGGGTACAACCAACATTTTTAAGAGAGCAACAAACATGTCGCCTATAAGCTTCTGTTCTAAAGCAACTTCTGGTAATAAAATTCCAAATGCAATTCCGAGGATGATTCCCAGTAGGACTTGTACATTTAATGACTTTAAATAGTGCATTGTTTTCCTTTTTTATTCATTTTGTAGCATTTTAACGGTTAAGTGATTAAGGGGTGCTATGAATGTAAATAAAAAAATAAATTAACAATAAAGAACATAAGAATTTAATTATAATTATAAACTTAATTTAATATAAAATATAATATTATTATAAATATTTAAGATATAAAAAATTATTAAAGAAAGTATAGTTAGTATGAAACAAATTATTTTAGTATTAAGCATATTATTAGTGACTACAACAGGTAGTTCAGCAAAAAGCAGTTATAGAAGTGGTTATGTCAGTAACTATCATTTACATAAGGTATTTAATAGAGTTAAACAAACAAGTGATGTAAGTCAATATGCTCTATCTAATGCATTTAATTATTATGAAAAGAATCGTTATAAAAAACATCTTTCACCAAATTATATGGCTATTGCAGATTATACAAAATTAGCAACAACGAAGCGATTATACATTATTAACCTACATAATGGAAGAGTATATAGACATAAGGTTGCTCATGGAAAAAACTCTGGAGCAATGGGTGGTCGTGTTTGGCGTGCAAGTAACAGAATGAACTCATTTCAGACACCTACTGGTTTCTTTAAAGTAGGAAGACGAGAGGGTTTAACATCTAAGCGATATAGATACTTAGGTATAGAAGGTTTAGAGTGGAAAAATAGAAATGCCAAAAAAAGAGACATCCTTTTACATACAGCAAAATATGTAAAATGGGGAGGTCGTAGTGGTGGTTGTTTTGCGATTGAACCTAAAGACAAAAAAGCAGTATTTGCTCGTCTGAAAACAGCACTTCTTTACAGTTATGTAGGCTTCTAATCGACTACCTCATGCCAAACTACCCACTTTGCTTCTTTAAACAGAGCTTTAGCTTTGGAGCAGAGTGGGGCTTCTATATAGATGTATTTTTTATTAATCTTGCTATCGTTATACTCTTCTAACTTTTTATGAAACTCCATTAATTCTACAGCCTCTTTACTAAGTATACGACTTTTTTTAGAGATGTGAATAATACAAGCATAGTATTTTTTTAAATCAACTCCCAAATAGATACTTATCTTTTTACGGCTTCCTAACGTTTTTACATCAATAGGTGTGAGTTTTTTAAAGAGCAGTTTTTTTTCTTGTAGTATGTCTACTATCTCTTTCATGTTTTTTCCTTATGCTAGTGGGTGGTATTGGTTCATGGTGTCTGCAAGGTTTTGTTGCTCTATATGGGTATAAATCTGTGTGGTCTCTAACGATGAATGCCCAAGTAGGTCTTGTACCACACGTAGGTCAGCCCCACCGATAATGAGTGCAGAGGCAAAAGAGTGTCTTAATACGTGAGGTGAAACGCCTAAGTACTTTTTGACTATTTTATAAGCAGAGATACGACTTAGTGGTTCCCCTCTATAGTTTAACCATATATGCTCATTTTGCATGGATGCTTCTTTTAAGTAGGCTTCTAGTGCCTCTATGGCTATGGGAGCTAGGGGGACAATTCTCTCTTTTTGTCCTTTGGCAAAACGAATTTTTAGCCAACCTTCATTGATGTCATCTCTTTTGGCTAAAAGTGCTTCTGAAATACGACATCCAGAAGCATATAAAAAGAGAATAAGTGCATGGTCTCTAAGTCCTAAAAAGTCACTTCTATCTATTCGTGAAAGACCAGCTTGTATCTGCTCAAACGACAAGTATTTAGGAAGATTTCTCGGTACCTTTGCCATGGGTATATTTATCTTATTTGATGAAAAATTAACTTGGTGACAAAAGTCATAAAAGGCATTGATAGAAGAGAGTTTTCTGTTTAGTGTACGTTTGTTTTCAAAGAGCATTAAAAAGCTAAAAATATCAGGGGTTTTTAGTTTTAAAAGGTCTTGTTTTGAAAAGTGTTCTTGTAGTTGTTTTAGGTCTGAAAGGTAGCTCTTGATGGAGTTTTTTTCAAGAGCTTTGTTTATCTGTAAGTACTCCTCAAAAGCGACGAGTAGGTTGTTGCTACTCATAACTTAGGGTATTGAGTTTTATGATAGTTCCATCATAGTATATTTTTCCATTTGAGACAAAGGCGTAACCTTCTACCTCAGGAACTTTATAAACCTTATGTTTAGAAAAACTTTTGTTTGAAACTATAAGGTAGCCTTGTTTATCTAAGCTATAAATTTTATCATTATAAACTGTTGCTACAGAGAAGTGTGCAAATTTAAACTTCTTTTCTGAGTTAACAGAGAGTTCATCATTTAACTGCATAATTTTACCATCTTTAGCAAAAACAAAAACAGCATCTTTATCTATAACAACTTCAGAAACTGCTTTGTTTAACTCTTTTTTACCTTTACTACTAATAGATAAAACTTTGTTCGGAGTTGCTCCTATTAGGGTGTTTTTTAGACGACCCAAAAAGATAACGTTGTTTAGTGATTTTTCTGTACTTATATACATCTCTTTAGAGATTTTTAATGTACTTAAATCAAGAACAACCAGCTTACCATCAAGGGTAGGAATAACAGCCAAATTGTCGATATGTAATGGGTTAGCAATACGTGTATCGATGGCATATGCTTTTTCTGATTTGTTGTTGTAGACAATAGATTTACTCTCAAAGTCGTAAACACCAAAGTTGTTGTTTTGTAGTACATAGACTAAATATTTACCAATAATGGTTCCAGCTACAAGTGCTTGAGGAAACTTAGCAGAAGCAACGGTTCCTTTGGCTGCTACGATGTTACAGTTACCTTGTGCGTCAGCCGTTATGGCAACGTTTTTTGCATTGTTAATAAAGTGGAAACCTTTTTCAAGTTTTAATTTAACCATCTGATGTTTGGTCAAAACATTTCCACTTGCTAGGGTTGCACCGTCACGAGAGTAGTGAATGATACTGTCACCCATAGTTGAAGTAGATGCATTGTATGTTCGCTCTGGGGTGAAGTATTGTCTTGAACCACATCCCGAAAGTGTTAGTGCAGCAATAGTTGTAGCAAGTAGAAGTTTTCTATACATTATTTACCTTTAATAGTGTAGTGTTTTATCATTTTTGAAATGTTGTAAACAGGAGAGTCTTCAGCAATAGTATTTAACTCTTCTTTTGCTTCACTTATTTTCCCATCTTTAATCAAAAGGTAAGCGTTGTCAATTTGAGCAACACCAGTATAGAGTTCAGACTTTGCAGGTTTGCCTTCTAAAACAGCCAAATGATAACTGCTCATATCAGCAATAATATCATTTTTACTAGTACTCAATGTTTTTAGAGCTTCTTTATCAGAATTTTTCATAGCATTTTGGTAACTGTATAGTTCAAATAATTCAGGATTATTACTCTTTAGTTTCTCTAGTGCTTCTGTATTTTTTGCATCTTTTTGAAGTACAGCTAAAGCTTCATTTCCAGCCACTAGTTTTTGTTGGTCTATATTCTTCATAATTGCTGTTCCACCAAAGTAAAGCACAGCTGCACCTAAGACTGCAAAAAGTTTAAGTTTATGTTTTTTATAAAGTTTTTCTACTTTAAAGGCAGAAGCCAGCATATGTTCATCATTACTTAGTTCTTTTTTAGCTTCGTTAATAGTTTCTGTAATACTCAATTTGTTTCTCCGTAGTTTTAAAAATCCCATTATTATATCTAAATAGTTTTAGAATTATAATTTAACAACGGTAATTCCCAAATTCCCTTTCTGTCCATGAAACGATTGCAACTTAGGATAAGACTTTAAATAATCTATAATAACTTTTTTCAATACTCCTCCACCTGTTCCATGGATTATTTCTACCTCTGAAAAACCTGCTACCAAAGCATCCGATAAAAAGACATCGAGTTTGTCTATGGCTTCGTCAGCATAACATCCAAGAAGTTTAATAGAAATGGCTCCTCGTCCAGATTTTTCTACATTGACTACAGTTTTTGGTTTTTTTATAACTTTCTTCTGAACACTCTCTATGTAACGCAGTTGTGCCAGTGGTACACGCATTTTCATTCCATCTACTTCTATGGTGGCTTCGGTGTTACGAATGTTTAAAATCTCTCCTTTAGAAGTTCGGTATTTTACACGGTCGCCAACTTGTAAAACACGTTTGTTGGGTTGCTCTGCTTTCTTAGCTTGATTTGAGAGTTTTTTATGTTTGTGTGCTTCATTTAAAAGTCGCCGACCTTCTGTAGACTCTTTTACTTTCATAGCTTCCAAGGCTCGTTTGGTTGCTGCATTGTAACGGTTTTCTAAAGTGGCTACAGCTTTTCTTTGCTGTTCATTTAGTTTCTCTTCTATGTTTTCTAAATCTTCTCTTTTTCTCTCAACGGCTTCTAACTCTTTATCTATTTTTTCTAACTTCAAACGCATTTCACGTTCCAAGGTCGTAGACTTCTCTATAAGCTCATTTAAGTTCTCTTTGTCTTCACCATAAATCTCTTTTGCTTTAAGCACAATGTGTTCAGGAACGCCATAACGCTCTGCTGTCTCAAAAGCGTAAGATTTACCGATACTCCCTTGTAAAAAAGTGTAGGTTGGCTGTCGTTTCTCTTCGTCATAAAGGGCTGCTATGAGTTCTACATCATCATCTGCACTCATAAGTGAAGCCAAACGTTTGTGGTGGGTTGTGACTATAAAAGTTATCCCTTTTTTCTTTAGCTCATCAAGCATAACTCTAAACAAAGATGCAGCTTCATCAGAGTCGGTTCCAAGTTCTATCTCATCGACTCCTACTATGGCGTTCTCTTTTTCAAATAGCTTGGCAAACTCTACCATACGCCCTGCAAAGGTAGAAATGTCATTTTTAACCGATTGTGGGTCGTCTATAACTGCTTCTATGCTTTTAAAGTGACCCACCTCTGTTTTTTCTGCATTACACTTAAATGGCAAAAGATTTTTAGACATAAATACAGCAGAGAGTAGGGACTTAAGCAACATGGTCTTACCCCCTGCATTGACCCCCGTTACCAACATAACTGATTTTTCAAGTGCTATGTTTACAGCTTTTGGATTCTCTATGGCAGGGTGGCAAAAACCTGCTAGGTT
>JALVXD010000267.1 GCA_027038295.1 Campylobacteraceae bacterium | reverse complement strand
TTGGAAAGCTTTTCAAAATTAACAGTAAACTCTTTCTCTGATGGTTCTGTCTATTATGCCGAATATAATCCTGGACAATAGGAGATTTATTTAGATTAAACACTATCTATGATAAACTATTTCTTTAAGTTTAAGGAGTATGTTTTGGATAAAGAGTTTAAACATTTTGAATTTCATGGAAATGCCAAAGAGTATTTTCGTATTTGGATAGTCAATATTGCTTTGACTATTTTAACCTTTGGTATCTACTCTGCTTGGGCAAAAGTGCGAACCAATCGTTATATGTATGCCAATACTTACTTAAACGGTTCAAATTTTGAGTACAATGCTGACCCTGTTCGTATTTTAATTGGTCGAATTATTGTCGTTACTTTTTATATTTTATTTATAATCTTTGGACAACATTTGATGATGTTTGAAGTAGCTGCTGGTATTGCTGTTTTCGCTTTTTTAGCCATGCCTTGGCTTATTCGACAAGCTGTTAGTTTTAAACTTAGAAACACTTCTTATCGTCATGTTCCTTTTCGTTATGTAGGCAGAACGCGTGATTTTTATGCCTTTTTTTTAACCCATGGACTTCTTAATATTTTTACCCTCTTTTTAGCTTTTCCTTTTTCATATGTACGATTTAAAGAGTTGATTCTTCGTAATTCACGTTATGGACAGGGAGAGTTCAATTTTAAAGGAAAAGTACAATCGATTTATGAGATATATTTTTCTATTATAGGTTGGATGATGCTTGTAACCATAGCTTTAGGAATTGTTATGGCACTTGTATCTGGTATTGCATTAGAGAGTAGTGGAGTAGGGCTTGAAAATATTGCTTCATCAGGAATGTTAGGCGATGAAAGTGCCAATGCAGATGATGTCGCACCTATGGTAACAGGATTGGTATCTATTCTTATGATTTTTATCTATTTACCATTGCTATTTGCACAAAAAGGTTTGAGTGATGCGTATTTTTCTAACTATGTAAGAAACCACACCTCTTTAGAAACAGCACCATTTAGAGGAGAGATTAACATATTTAAATTGGCTTGGATTTCTGTCTCTAATGTTTTTGCCATTATCTTCTCTTTGGGGCTACTTTATCCATGGAGTCAAATACGCTATTTAAAGTATAAATTGGAACATACCTCTTTTGCCTGTCAAGATTATGAGCAGTTTGAGTCTTTTGGTTATGAACAAGGCTCAACCGTAGGTGAAGAGATGATGGATTTTTTTGATATAGATATAGGACTGTAAGATGATTATAGAAGCACTGTTATATGATGGAAAAAGCTCTAAAGAGCACGAAGTAAGCATTGAGTTTACAGCCAATCGTCGTGTTGTGATACTTTCACATGATATTGATGTCTCTCTTGATGAAGTTGAGATAGAGTCCCGTCTTGGAAATACTCCACGTGTTATAGAGTTTGAAAATGGTATACGTTGTAAAAGTAAAGAAAATGATAAACTTGACCAAGTTCTAAAAGAGTTTGGTTTGAGTAAGTCAAAAGCATATAAGATAGAGAGTTCTTTAGGACTAACAATAGGCTCGGTTCTTGTAACTATTGGTTTTATATGGTTTATGTTGACAACAGGTGCTACGTATACCTCCAATGCTTTAGCTTCTATACTGCCAAAAAGTACCCTTGATAAGGTAAGTGATATAAGCATGGGGCAGTTAGAAGATAACTATTTGCATCCATCAAAACTAAGTGATCGTCAAAAACGAATTATTCAAGGACACTTTGATGCATTAACTGAGGGTGAGGCAGGGTATAAACTGCATTTTCGTTCATCTCCACAGATAGGACCAAATGCTTTTGCTTTACCTTCTGGAGATGTTGTTTTAACAGACCAACTTGTAGCCCTTAGTCAAGATGATGAATTTAGAGACATTTTAGGCGTTTTGGCTCATGAAAAAGGTCATGTTGTTAAAAAGCACTCTTTACGTATTGCCATAAAAACAGGTATTTCAGGAGCTATTATTGGGTATATTACGGGAGATGTATCTGTTCTTGCTTCGACCATTCCTACGGTACTTATAAACAGTAGTTATAGCCGAGAGTTTGAACATGAGGCTGATGTGTATGCTGTTAAAGAGTTAAATGAAATGAATGTTTCTACCGAGTATATTTCGAAACTTTTTGAGATGTTAGATAAAAAATATGGGAATGATAATAACAGTAGTGATATTATGGGTATGTTTGCCTCTCATCCATTAACTTCTGAACGTATTGATTATTTTAAATCTTATATTAAATAAATAATTAATAAAAAATATTAACAAGATTATTGGTTATTTTCTTCTATACTAAAGTCATATATTTTACTAGGAGAAAGAATGAAATCTACAAAACTATTAGCCAGTCTTGGTTTGGCTGTTTTACTTATGGGAGGTTGTGTTCAAAGAACAACTGAGCTTAAGTATCCTAAAGATGTTAAACAGCCTACACTGTCACAGTATGAACTGAATGTCATTGCTGAAAAAATTTATCAAAATGAGACATCTGGAAAGCCTAAAAACCTTATGTTTTGGTCAACAAATGAGAGCTTTGCTTCTTTGGGTATAGGTCATTTTATTTGGTATCCTGCTGGTGCAGTAAAACGTTTTGATGAGACTTTTCCTCTTATGATTGATTACTATATAGCTAAAAAAGTAGAGATTCCATCTTGGTTACATCATGCACGAAAAACTGGTGCTCCATGGAAAAATAGAGCTGTTTTTGAAGCTGCAAGAGGAGATCAAGAGTTTCAGCAGTTAAAGAATTTATTAATGAATACAAAAGCTCTACAGACACAGTTTTTCTTTGATAGACTTCATGCATCTATTCCAGAAATTGCAAAGCATGTGGCTCCTCAATATAGAAAACATGTTGTTGATAACTATAATGCTCTAGTATCTACTAGAGGTGGACTCTATCCATTGATTGATTACATCAACTTTAAAGGTAAAGGTATTAAAGCTACCGAGCGTTACAACAACCAAGGTTGGGGACTACTTCAAGTTTTAAAAAACATGAGACCAGTTCAAGCTGGACCAGCTGCATTGCAAGAGTTTTCAAGAACAGCTCAGATGATACTTGAACGTCGAGTTAGAAACTCACCACCTGCCAATAATGAGAAACGATGGTTGCCAGGTTGGAAAGCTCGTACAAGTGGATACGCTACTTCAATATTATAAACCACTTTTTAAATTCCCATCATCTAAGGATGGGAGTTTTCTACTATGTGCTTCTCTCTTCTTTTCTTTCATACCCTATTACATCTCAGCTTATTAATATAAAAGAATATATATAATGGTTTTTTATAGATAAAAAGGAAATATTGTGAAGCAGACAAAATTGATTTTATTTGTACTTATACTGTTTTTTGTCCAAGTAATGGCAGAAAATAATAGTACAGAGTATAAAGATATAAAGCATCCATTATCATTGGATGCTTTGAAGAGTATTGATATAAATAACAGTGCAGAAAAAACAAAGATGCCTTCAATGCCTCCTAGAAAAAGCTTATTAGAAGTTGAAGCTGAAGCTCGTGCAATTATTGCTGAAGAGGTTGCAAAGGTAGCGATAGTAAAAGCAAATGCTTTAGCAGTTATTGCTAGGGCTGTAGCCTCAGTAGAGATAGCTAAGATAAGAGAAGACCAACAAAAAGAGAACAACTCTGACCTTTTTTAGCTTAATTATGGATTTTATACTAAAAAAAGTGATAAATATATACACAAAAGAGAAGAATAATGATATAATAAAATTATGGTAAATTAAATATATGTTAAAAACTATTGTTATATAATTGTTTCTAATAAATTTCAATGGAGAAGGTAGAATGAGAGAGATATTACTTGTTAGCATATCGGCACTTCTTGGTTATATAATTTTCTCTGCATTTAGTTCTGCCTCAACCTCTGAAGAGGCTGTTAAAAGAATTTTTAATCAGCCTCGTATAGATATAAAAACTCAAGAAAAATTGGCTATTCAAGGACAAAAAGATAAGATAGAAGTAGCAATGATGGACTATGAGTATAAAAATAAAAAAGATGAAATTGCTGCTAAGACACAAATTGAGATTAATAAAAAAAATCAAGAGACAGAGCTTGGTAAGAGTAATATAGCTTATCAAGAAAAGAAAGCTATAGAAAATATAAAAGCAGGTGCTAATGTTGAGTTAAAGAAACAAGACAACTACACCTATCTTGCTATGGCATTTTTACTTTTTTTAATCGTAGTACTTTACTTAAGATATCAAAAACATTTAGCACAAATGGAACTTAACCAAAGAAGAGAACAGAATGAATTACTTGCTAAG
This sequence comes from Campylobacteraceae bacterium, assembly GCA_027038295.1. GTDB lineage: Bacteria > Campylobacterota > Campylobacteria > Campylobacterales > Sulfurovaceae > UBA1140. The sequence continues at coordinate 2,607 of JALVXD010000267.1, read as the reverse complement.
AAAGAGTATGCAGAGAAGATTCTTACTCTATTGGCTTCTGGCAATCTTACTTTTGAGACAGAGCGAAAACTTCTAAAAGTACTTGATGAATTAAATGGTCACCATATAGAGAATAAACCTGATATTATCTATCATCCTAATCCAGAGATTGCACAAATAAATAATAGTTAGTTATAGAAGTATTATAATTTTAGCTCAAATATATTGTTGTTGCTTTTATGATAATAGTTTAATGTGTAGCCTAGACGTTGAGTGATGTTATTAACTATGTATAAGCCCAGTCCGAAACCACTATTTCTCTTCTCTTCTTGTGTAAATGGTTCCAAATAATAATTAAGTGCATATTCAAGACTTTTTCCTTTAGATATAACTTTAATACTTTTACTATCGGCAATAATGGTTGCTTTCTCATCACTACTATATTTGAGTGCATTATCAAGTAGGTTTTTAATTGCTAAAGAAAGGAGCTTGGTATCAGTCAGCAGTGTCTCTTCTGTTGTTGTTATGGTGAGTTTGTCTCTGTCACAAAGTAATAAAGTAATACTCTCTTTAATAATTGAATTGAGATGTGCTTTTTTCATATGAGGCTGAAAATTTTCAGTTGTGAGTTTTTCAACATATGCCAACTCTTGAATAAGCTCATTCATGCGTTCAAAAGCCCGAATAAGTGTCTGTTTACTTGTTCCATCTTCTACCATCTCTATGGCAATACGACCTCTAGTAATGGGTGTTTTTAGTTCATGCATCATGTTACGCATAAAGAGATTTTTAGACTCAAGCAGGGTACGTATATGGTATATGGCATTATCAAAACTTTGAGCAATTTTTCCTATTTCATCATTCGATTTTTGAGTGATTTTTATATTCATATTCCCATTTGCAAACTCTTCTATTTGTCTGTTTAATTTTTTAAGAGGAGCTATTTTACGAATAATAGCGATATAGAGAAAAATAAACAAAAGCGTAATAAGCGTAGCGATTAAAATGGTAAGTTGCATACGTAATTTTACCGATTTTGTATCTTTAAGCATGAGGTTATATCCATAACGTTTGAGGTAAATATATTTGTTTTTACCAATAGAAAATATATGTATACGTCCATAGGCAGACTCACTTCCAAATATCTCCTCACTTTTTTGTGATAAAAGAAGACGACTTTCATTATCTGAGACAGGTTTAACATGAAAATTTTCATAAAATTTTTCTTTTTTCTCTTGAGTTGGATTGAGTCTGGCTGTAGAGAGTAAAAGGTTTGAGATGAGTTTGTATCGAGTAATCTCATCCATTTTTTGTCGCTCTTTGTCCCAAGAGATAAATTGGAAGATGGCTGTTAACAGAAGGGTGAGGACAAGGGCAAAAAGAATATTTATAAATGTTGTAACGGAAACATTTCTTAGCAGACTACGCATGATTATATTTTTTCTGTTAGTAAATATCCTATTCCTCGAACAGGTTTAATATAGCTGTGTTCACTATCTATTACAGAGAGTTTATGTCTAATCCGAGAGATGATAACATCAATATTTTTAATAGAACTGTTATCATCAATATGTTCACTCTCATAAAGAAGCTGTTCTCTTGATACAGCAGAGTTAATATGTTGAATTAGAATGGCTAAAATATCAAACTCTGCTGCAGTAAGTTCTAATAGTATTTCTTTAAAAATAATATGACGTGCTTTATGGTTAAGTTCAAAAAGTTTTTTTGAACTCTTCTCTTCTTTTGTTACGTTGGTTCTTCTTAAAATAGTTTTTATGCGTGTCACCAGCTCTCTAGGGTCATAGGGCTTTGGCATATAGTCATCAGCCCCTCTCTCCATAGCAATAACTTTGTCGGTGATGTCATCTCTTGCTGAAGAGACAATAATAGGGATAGAGGAGCGTTCTCTAACTTTTGGAATAATTTCAAGTCCATCAATCCCTGGAAGGGTTAAGTCTAAAATAAGCAAATCAAAATCATGTTGAGTAAGTAAAGAGAGACCCATATAAGGCTCTTCAGCCGACATAACCGTTATGTCAAATTTGTTAAGATATTCGGTGAGAATTTGAGAAATTTCATAATCATCTTCTATCATTAGTATTTTTATGATAATAAATCCTTGGTTAATATGTTTTATTATACCATTTGAAGAGTTAAAAGAAATACCATCAACATTGCTCACGAGAGCTATTACAAAGGAGGTCTAAATATGTTCTATCAAGGGAGTATATTTCAAAGGAGTTCAATTACATACTTAATCCCGTGAACAATGTTGATGGTACTTTGTGTTTCTTAGTTGAATTATAATACTTTTATGTTAATAATAGAACAATGAATAATTAATGAATAGTTAATGGTATACTACAAATAGATATATGTAAAAAATAAATAATAAAAAACATTTAATATCAAAAATAATGTCTTAATTTATTACAATAATGTTATAGTCTGTTTTTAAAAAAAGGAGTTTAATCATGAAAACAATGAATTTATCCCTACTTGCTATTATTGCAAGTAGTAGTTTTGTTTATGCAGGTGGAGATATTATTCCACCAGTCTTTGAAGAAGAGATAGTAGACGTGCCAGTAGAAATACCAGCACCACCCCCTCCACCACCACCCCCACCAC
>JALVXD010000266.1 GCA_027038295.1 Campylobacteraceae bacterium | reverse complement strand
AGTTTATAAGGGTTAGAGTAAACCTCTATATTAGCTCTATCTCCCACTATCTTCTCTATCTCTCTCAAATCTATCTCTCGTTTTTCACTATCAAACTCTATATAGTCACTCAAATCAGGAAGATAAGTTTTATCATCTTTGCACTCAACAAACAGAGCAAACTCATTTTCACAACCAAACTTTGAGTTGGTACTGTAAGCCGTAGCAGAGGTTAGAGCCACTTTTTTAAATGCCTCATAATCCTCTTTGGTATAACCACTAAAATCAGAACCCAATATCTCTTTGTACTCATCATAATTTTTAGGGTTAATGGAAAATCCATAAAAATAGTGGGCTTCATCTACGGTTATTTTTGTTCCAAGAGTTGCCTGTTTTGCATCTTTGCCTTTGGCTTCTGCTTTACTATCCATAAAAGGCGATAAAATATCTTGTATCTCTATATTGGTATCATCAAATTTGTTAAACCCCTGCCCAAACTGAACAGCCCCTGTAATAGAGATATTCTGCCCCTCTTCGGCAAATGTTGCACCAAAGTTTTTGACATCAATAGCTCTAAAAAGATTAGCTATAACCTCTTTTGAGGGTGTTTTTTTATCTATTTTTTCAAAGAGTTGAGCATATCGCTCTGCTAACTGTTTAGGTACTGTAGCACCCTTTTGTTCTTTCCAACTCTTAATAAAAAGCACCTTTTGCCCCTCACTCTCCCACATCTTTTTCATAGGATACTTCAAGGCTTTATCACTTCCAAATATATCTCCATTGCTTATGCTCTTTGGTCTGCCTGTAAAGTCTGCATTCCAATTTGCCATTTTTGCTTTTATTCCGATTACTCCGTATACTCTGTTCATTTTATTTCTCCTATTTTTGTATAAATATTTTTTATAAAACTTGGATAGCTAATAATGTCATCTAAAATATCATTTAGCTCATAATCTAAGTCATAATAAAATTTTAATGAATCACCTATTTTTGCTCTATCTTTTTTTAAAGAGCTATTATTTAACTCAAAAACTTCTATTGTAAATTTAGCTTTTTCTTCATCTGCTTTACTCAATCCATCTTTTACCAAAATATCACCATAAATACCATAATCAAAAAAATCATCAGGGTTCTCAATAGCAGGATTAACTATCTTATCAAATTCAGAACAATGAGTAAATTTAAAGTTATCTTTTATATTTTCACAATGAAATTCACTTTTACAAGAGACCAAAAGATTTTTATACTCTAAAGTCTCTTTAGGACAATTAGCTCTTTTTTTGAAATGGTCTGTATTTGAATTATTTTCATCAGCTTCTATCTCTTGATTACAATATGCACAGAGCATATTTTGCTCTTCTAATAAAATGTGCTCTCGTAATTTTATTTTAAAATTTTCTTCATCTTTCCCTAACTCAGACCAAGTAGAAGAGACAAAATGTGATGATTTTACCTTTTTCTTAGCATCAGTAAAAAAAGTTGGTTCATTTTTTATAATCTGAATCATATTATTTATCTCTAAATTTCATTTCAAGTCTTAAAAGTTTTAAATCCAAATCACTTTTACCTAAGTTTTTTTCTATTCTATCCCAAGCTTCTTGAAATTCTTTCTTCTCTATATTTTTAGAAGAAAAAATCATTTTTTTCATTAATTCAAAATCATGTCTCAAAGTATCTAACTCTATATCATTACTCTCTAAGTTCTCTTCTAAATGTTTCCAAACCTTTTCAAATTTAGGATTATCTTTATACTTATTAGAATAAATCTCTTGTTTAATAAACTTAAAATCTTTTTCTATAGCAGGTGTCCGTAAGTTATTAACACCCATAATATCTGTTAAAATCTTACTAAATTCTAATCCATAACTTTTAGAAAAGTTATCAATAACTCCATCTTCTGTAAGTACTCGTATCCACTCATTTTTAGCACTACCAATAATATGAGGCGAATGCGTAGCTATAATAATCTGACAATTATTCTCTTTAGCAAAGTTTTCATAGAGTTTTAAGACTCTGTTTTGCCACGCAGGGTGTAGAGATAGTTCAGGTTCATCAATTAAAATCACACTATCTTTTATCTCTCTTAAATATAGATACAATACTTTAGATAAAAGTGTTTTTTCTCCTGTTGAGATTTCGTCTATAGAGAATATTTCATCTTTTTTGTTTCTGAAAAATAAATTTCCCTCTGCATCTCTACTCTCAAATTCAATCTTTATCTCAAAGTTATTAAAAATACTATTTATATACTCTCTTACCTCTTTATATGTCTGTTTAACATCAGCTTCTTCCATAAAAATCTTTTGGAACAGATATTTAGGAAGAAACTCTTTTATATCCTCTACACCTTTATTAGCAGGAAGATAGATAAGGTTATTTGAATTTTCTTTTTGAATATACTCTAATAGAGTTGTTTTCCCACTTCCATTAATACCTGCTATTATAATAATTGGCAATGGATTATTCTCTTTATCTGTAAAGTCTATATCGAAATTTTGAAATTTTTTATAGTTTTCTATATGAATGTTTTTAAGTTTTAAACCTTTATTTATGTTAAACATTTACCTCTTCCTTTTTCATAAAAAAGATATTTTCACTTAACACACCTACTAAAAAACTATCCATATCAAATTTTTCATCTGTATCATACGCTGTAATCAAAGCCAAAGCATTATTAAACTGAATATGATTTAATCCTATTTTATGTTTATATTTAAAAAAAGTAAATTGAATCTCCTCTTTTAATTTTTCAACACTTTTAAGTCGTAAAAATGGCTCTAGCATATCTCCACTCTTTTGATAAGATTCGCTCTGTTGTAATAAATACTTAACAACTTGTCCAGATATATAAAAAAACTCTTCATTTGTTAAAGATTTATACTCTGTTCCTTTCTTGATTCTATCTATCATCTTCTCTTGCATCGCTTTAATATCCATAACCTCTTCTCCTTGTTCCTCTAATAATGAAATTTTTAAATTCAAACACAATCCTGCCTGTAAAAACCGACTCCGTATCAAATGCTCAATGGCTAAATGTGTGGCATACTTTTTAATAACCACATCAAAGCCTCTCTTGTCATACTTTTTAAAGTACCCACTCATTGCATCTCTTGTAGAGTAGATTAGACTTGCAAACTTATTATCTAGCTTTTTATACACTTCGCCATAGTAGTTATTTTTGAGTTGTCTATTATACAATACCTCATCTATTTTATCTTCTAAAAGATTTAGATACTCTATTGTCTCATCTTCTATGAGTATCTTCTCTTTTTTTAGAAGCAGATGATTTTTTATAAAAATAGACTCTTTAAGCTTATTAATTTTAATAGGTAAATGGTCAAAATCTATAATCAAATCTTTCTCTCTAAAGTCTCGGTTTATAAAAAAATCATCACTTAGAGGTTTTTTATCCATAAATTTCTGAAACTTTAACCAATCAAAAAACTTCTTAGCAAGAAGTGCATCCTCTTTTTTAATTAAAAATGGAGCTTTCTCTTTTCGTGTTTTTTGTTCAAGATAAGGCTTTTTAGAGTTTAATCCCATATTAGAATCACTAAGTCCAAATACTTTATCTTCTATCTTTTTAGAGAAACTTATATCGTTAAAGATTTTAATAGCATAATATATTTCACTCTCTTTTTCATATTTCTCTATCGGTTCATCAAAAAATATCTTGATATAATTTTTTATCTCATGCTCTTTTGCTAACTCTACTATAGAGGTTATATTGTCTCTTATCCATCTATACTTTTTTACAATATCTCCTCTTCTGCTTCTATCTTGTAACTGCTCTTTAAAAGTCTCCAAAATCTCTTTCTCTTTGGGCTTATTAAACTTTTTATAGTTACATAGATTTTTATATTGAATTTGAATTGAATCATCTTTAAGCAACTTTTTAGGCTCTTGGCTTATAAAACTCTCTATCTTGACAAACAGAGATAAATAATTGATATTATGGATTTTCTTATCATAAAATGATTTATTAGAATTAAGATAAGAGCTGTAATAGTCTCTCTCTTTAAACCACTTATATGCTGTATAGTTTAAACCACCCTCTATATCAGTAAATATCAACTCTCTATTTTTTCGTTTTACTATAAAGGTTTTAATAGTCTCATCACTGTTTACTTTTATATAGATTCCCTCTTTGAGTTCATAATTGCCTAAAATAAGCTTATCACCTGACTTCTCATACTCTTTTTTAAAAACCTCTAAAACATCATAAATCATCCAATCCCCCTAGCAATACAAAACCCACCCCCAAACGAGTTCTTCTCCCCAAGTCCACAACTCAAAGCCACAAAAGCCAATTTCTGCGAAACTTCATCTTCATTGGGAACAATCCGAAACTTATTACCAAAAAACCTAAAACTCTTCTTATCTTTACTTGTCCAAATGCTTTGTGGAACACGATTTTTTATCTCTAAAAGTTGTATAAAATTCTGTTTAGGCTCTAGCTTTTCTCCATAAAAGTCAAAATACTTTTTCTCTAAGTTGTCATGTAGAAGCCGTTGAAGTTTCATAATGTCACCATCTCGCTCTATTGTCCAAAAGACACCTCTGTCGGCTGTAACAATTATAGGAGTAACAGAGTAGAGTTCTGAGATAAAAAACTGTTTTATAGCTCGTTTACTCACTTCTACGGTTAAAAAGTTTGGATTGTTGATGTTTTGTCGTAGAGTTTGTGAGAGTTTATCTACAAAAGACTCATTGGGTGAGCGTAGTCTAAATTGGTAGCTGTTGCCTTTTTTATAGACCTTCTCTTTCTCTATGGGGTAAAAGTTTCCAAAAGCATAATGCTTATAGACTCGCTCTTTCTCGTGTAACGCTTTTAGCTCTTGGTTTTGAGCCATAGAGAAACTTATGTATTTTGATATGACTTCAAAGCTATCTTTGAAGCTTATATCTTTTTTTATGTATGCCGTGCATATCAGTTCAAAATATTTCAAGGTTTTCCTTTTTTGAAATTTCTGACATCCATTATAATGAAATTCCCTATAATCTTCAATCAAAAAAAACTATTATTCAATATTTAAAAGAAAAAAATATCAAAAAACTAAAAATATTCACTTCACAAAAATTTAAAACCACCCAATAGACTTCTTGCATAACCCTATATTTTATAAATATTTTTTAGTGTGCATTAGATTTTATTGAATAGACTCGAAGTCCTAGCCTTAGCTAAGTCAAGAGGATATTCAATGAAATATGATGTGCAATAAAGAATATAGATATTTATAGGATTATGCAAGAAGTCTAATATCTTTTTATATTATAATACCAATCACCAAAGTACATAAAAAAGGTCAACCCATGAAAACTAACTTTTATCTTCTTCTACTTCTTATCGTTATAGTCATCTCATTTTTACTCTTTAACGACAAAGGAAACGCCTTAGCCAAGCCACAGTTGGAGAGCTTTATAAACAAACAGCTAGATGAGGGGGAACATGTCGTTATTGAGCACTTTACTGTTGATTTAAATAATATAGAGGCTTCCCTCGTCTACAATGATACCTCTACCATAGATGTCGTCGGGAGCTACTCACTGCTTATGCAAAGTTTTGACCTCAACTACCAACTGGCTCTTAAAGATTTTAAATACAAAGATATAGAGCTAAAAGAACCAGTCAATGCAGTGGGTCATGCTGTGGGGAGCTACAGTGTTTCAAACAAAGAGCTTGAAATGGCTTACGACGTAAACATTAGTGACCTAAGCAAACTACAACCCATAACCAAACAAAAACTTTATGGCTCTATGTTTTTAAGAGGTCAAGTGAAACAAGAGGGTAACGAGACTACGGTTACAGGAAAAACAGAAGAGTTAGATGGGGAGCTAGAATTTCAACTGAAAAACAACCACTTTACCATGCAAATGGACAGACTCTCGGTAGAAAAAATCATGGCTATGCTTCACTACCCATCTGTTTTTAAAGCATCGGTCATAGGTGAAGGAGAGTATAACTTAGTAGAGAAAGAAGGGGTTCTTACCAGTACACTGCTTGATGCTCAACTTTTGCCCAATGACTTTATAGAATTGGTCAAAAACTTTAATGGTCTTGACCTGACAAAAGAGAAATTTAAAGAGAGTAATCTTTCAGCTACCATAAAAAAGGAGCATATTGATTTTAACTTTATAGCTAAAAACAGTAAAACGCTTATCAATGTCTCACCAGCCTCTATAGAGATGAACAAGAACCACATAGATGCACACTACACCATAGAAGTTAAAGACAAAGATGTAGGAGGTAAAATAGTTGGGAATATCTCTGACCCCGAAATTAGCATAGACTCCTCAAAGTTTATTCAACGAGAGGTAAACAAAGCCATAGAAAAACATAGTGACCAACTTAAAGAGTTGGGTATAGGTAAAGAAGAACAAAAAAAGGTTAAAGAGTTTTTCAATAACCTTTTTGATTAACTAATTTACATATTGAATGTTTTAGGGGCATGGACTTTAGTCCATGAAATATGCTAAATAAGCTCTAAAATCTTCTCTACTTTTTGGACTGGGTTTTCATCTCTGTAGATAGGTCGTCCTATCACAGGGAAGTCTACCCCCTCCTCTGCAGCTACTTCTAAAGTCGCCACTCTCTGTTGGTCACCTGCATCTTCACCAAAAGGTCTTATGCCTGGGCAAAGTGTTAAAAATTTATCTGAAGTAGCATTTTTAATGGCTCTACTCTCAAAGGTTGAACATACCACACCATCGAGACCATTGTCATGACTCATTTTAGCAAACTGCTCTGCTTTTTCATTAATACCCTTTTCATATATAAGGGAGAAATTCTCTTCATCGAAAGAAGTCAAGGCTGTTACAGCTAAAACCAAAGGTCTATTTTCATACGTTGAGAGACGCTCCATAACAGTTTTCATGGCTATGGCTCCTGATGAAGCGTGAATGTTGAACATATTGACACCCAGTTTGGCTATCTCTTCAGCTGCATCTGCCATCGTATTTGGGATGTCATAGAGTTTTAAATCTAAAAATATTTTAAACTCAGGGTTTATCTTTTTCAGTGCTTCTATAAAAGGTTTACCGTCTCTTATATAGGCTCTGAACCCCACTTTCATCCAGATGTTGTGACTCTTTAATGACTCAGCTAAAGCCAAGTTCTCTTCTGCAGATGGTAAATCTAATGCTACACATAATTCCATGTAATATGCCCCTTAATAATTTTTGATATAATTCTACCAAAATTATTAAAATCAAGGATTAACATGTCAAAAAGATATGATATAGCACAAGATGTTATGGACACTTACAACTACGCAAAATTTAACACTTCAAAAGGGACTATTTGGGTTAAACTTTATGCAGAAGACGCACCAAACACCGTAGCAAACTTTGCACACCTAGCAGAAACAGGTTTTTATAACGGTTTAAAATTTCACAGAGTAATCGACGGATTTATGGCTCAAGGTGGATGTCCTAATACACGTGAAGGTGCAAGAGGTATGCCAGGAACTGGTGGGCCAGACTGGTCAATAGATTGTGAAACAGACACAAGTCATGAAGCACATAGAAGAGGAACGCTTTCTATGGCACATGCTGGACCAAACACAGGTGGAAGTCAGTTTTTCATCACTTTTGTACCAACTCCTCACTTAGATGGTGTTCATACAGTATTTGGAGCTATTGAGCTTGACGATGCTGAAAGTTTTGCAGTACTTGATAGTATTGCACAAGAAGATGACATTTTATCTATAGAAGTTGTAGCCAATAAATCATAACTTTTAATTCTCTCACATAAGAAATGTGAGAGAATTAATAACATTTTAAGCTACAATCTACTTTTATTCATACAAAATATTAATTTGTATTAACTTTTATGATATAATATTTAAAAAATAAGATGGGTTTACTGCTATGACATTTAAACAATTATTATCTCCTGCCCTTTATGTTATGAATAAATTATCATTTAAATCTAAAATCATTTTCTCTATATTATTACTATCTATACTACTTATCTTCCCCTCACGTACTATGTTTATAAACTATTATGATAAAGGAAATATATATAATGAACGTCTTGCAGGTTTAGAATATATTGACATAATCTATAAAATGATTAAAAATGTACAAAATCATCGTAGCCTCTCTAAAATGTATTTAGATGGGAATAAAGAGTTAAAAGAAGACATAAAGGACAGTGAAGAAAAATTTTACAATCAAAAAACTTCTTTAATGGGATATGATGTTGCTCATTTAAACCTCTTAACATCTGACCCAGACTTTTCCAAAGCCATCTCTCTTCTTGAAATGATTAGTTTAGATAAATTTGACACTACGCTTTCTGAAAAAAAAATTTTCAATACCCATATAGATATAATCGAAAAGCTAATAAAGACTATTCTAAACATATCTAATCAAACTACCTTTTCAAGAAGTAAAAATTTAAAAATCAACTATCTAGCAGATATGCTTCAGTCTAAACTATTGTATCTATATGAGTTTACACATGAGTTAAAAGATTTATCTTATGGTGATGTTCATGAAAATGAAAAAAGTAAAAGAGCAAAACTACTGTATAAACTAACCATTAATTTAAACAGTTTAAAGTTAAATTTAAAAGAAAACTTGGTTCTAAGTAAAATTAACAACTACCCTTTATTAGAAGAGAAAACTACAGCTGTTACCTATAAATTGGACACACTACTTTCATTAATAAACAATAAAAATTATAATATCTATAACAACCCACTTTTCATCAATAACATATCATCAAACTTAGCAGCACAAGAAGAACTTTATGAAAAGCTTGTCTATACCTATAAGGAGATTACCTTAGGATTAAAAGCAGAGTTGCAAAAAGAGTTATGGGAACTGTTCCTTCTTTTCTTGGCTATTTTATTTATTGCACTCTATATCTTTATTGCTTTTTATCAATCAATTACAGGAAACATTAAAAAGCTACAAACTGCATCTGAGATGATTGCAAGTGGGCAGACTAAAATAAAACTAAAAGTAGACAAGCAAGATGAAATAGGCAATGCTCTTTTAGCATTTAATACCATGAGTGAAAAATTAAATGAAAATATCTCTTTTTTAGATGGACACAAAACAGCCATAGATAACAGTAGTATTGTTTCAAAAACAAACCTTAAAGGTACTATTACCTATGTCAATCAACTCTTTTGTGATATTTCAGGCTATACAAAAGAAGAACTTTTAGGACGCTCACACAATATAATAAGACATCCTGATGTACCAAAATCAGCATTTAAAGATATGTGGGACACCATTCAAGCAAAAAAAGTATGGAAAGGTGTTGTTCCCAATAAAGCTAAAGATGGAACGACCTATATCGTTAATGCCACCGTTCTTCCTATTTTAAATAGATATGGAAAGATTATTGAATACATTGCTGTTAGGCATGATATCACTGAACTTGAAAAGAGTAAAGAGGAAATCAAAAAGCAAAGAACGGATCTGTTAACTGGATTACCCAACCGAAACCAATTGGTTAACGATTTGAAAACAGCCATTAAGCCTACTCTTTTTTATATAAATATTGATGATTTTTCTGGATTTAACGAATTTTATGGCTCTAATATAGGCGACAGTGTTTTGATAAATCTTGCAAATCTTCTACGTAAAATTCAAGAGAAAAAACACTTTAAACTTTATAAGTTTCAATCAGACCAATATGTTTTATTATTTAATGATAATTACTTTAAAGATATTAATCTACAACTCTTTTTTGATGAGCTTATATCTAATATCGAAGATAAAATCTCTATTTTACAAATAAAAGACCAAAATCGTGTAAGTATTTCGTTAACCAGTGGTGCAGCAAACTACTATGCACATGACAACTATCAGAACCTTATTCTCTATGCCAACATTGCACGTAAAAAAGCTCAAAAGCAAAAGAAGAAATTTGTACTTTTTGAGCACAATATGAGAAAAAGTGAAAATTATGCACAAAATATAGAGTGGATTAACAAAATAAAAGAGGCTCTACATGAAGACAGAGTCGTCACTTACTATCAGCCAATTATTGACAATGCTACAGGAGGCATAGTTAAATATGAGACCTTGGTACGTATGTTGGATAAAGAGGGCAATACTGTACCCACATGGACTTTTTTAGAGATAGCACAAAAATCTAAACTATACCCTCAAGTAACGAAGATAGTTATAGATAAAGCATTTAAAGCTTTTGAAGATTTTCCTCAATATGACTTTTCTGTTAACCTAACCATAGATGATATACTCTCTCAAGAGATTACCGAATATATATATGAAAAACTAAAAAATTATAAAAATTCTCATCGTGTAATATTTGAAATTACTGAATCAGAAGAGGTTAGAGACTATAAAGTCATTAATGATTTCATAAGAAATGTCAAAAAACATGGTGTAAAGATTGCTATTGATGACTTTGGTTCAGGCTATGCCAATTTTGAGCATATTATAAGTATTGATGCAGATTTCATTAAAATAGATGGCACGTTAATCAAAAATATTGATACCGATAAAAATGCACGTATTATTACTGAAGCCATTATCTCTTTTTCTAAAAAACTCAACAAAAAAACCATTGCAGAGTTCATACATTGTGAAGAAATATACACAATTGTTAAGGATTTAGGGGCTGATTATTCACAAGGTTTTCACTTAGGAATGCCCTCTCCTATAATAAAATAATTATTTATGTTATAAATAATTATGGCTATAATTAGCATAAACATAAAAAAACTTACATAGTTATATTTAGATATAAAATTTTATATTTTTTTAATAAGTACACCTTTATCTTGACTTATGTTTAAAATTTTTAGTTATACTTGAACTATGAAAAAAACATTAATAATAGTGAAAATTTTGAGTTTTGTTCTATTTTTCTCAAGCTCAACACTTCATGCCCAAAACACATTAACAGTAGAGCCAAGTTACAATAAAGTTTATAGAAGTGACAGAAAAGGTGACTCCTATCATTTTTTACTTTTAACTAAAAATGGCGAATATTATTATTTACATACGAATAGAACCAGTACATTAACAGCAAATGAACTTAAATCAAAAAACTTACTTGAAATATTAAAGAAAAAGCAGTCATGGGGACAATCTTTTCCTAAAAGTGGTCAATACACCATAAGTAATAATAAAATCTATACCAAACTTCTATGGGATAGAATTAAAGTTACTTCAAGTAATACAATGAAATATCTCAACAAAACTTTTAAACTTCAATAATCTCATTTTTTTAGCTAAAATAAGACTTTAAAAAGTCTTATTTTACAAGGAAACCCATGTACGGATTTTATAGGGTGGCTTCAGCAGTTAATAAAACTACCATAACAAACCCACAAGAAAATGCAAAAGAACTATTAAAATTACTTCAACAAGCTCTAAATGAAGATGTATCTATTCTTCTATTTCCAGAGTTAACACTAACTGGCTATACAGCCTCTGACCTCTTTTTTAATCAAACTCTTTTAGAAGAACAAAACAGTACCCTTGATTCTCTATTACACAGAACTCAAAACATCTCTACTATTGTCATTATCGGTATTGCACTTCTTCATAGTGGGCGATTATATAATACAGCTATAGTTATTCAAAACGGTAACATTTTAGGTATTGTTCCTAAAAGTTTTCTACCAAATAAAAAAGAGTTCTACGAAAAACGACACTTTATCTCTGGACGAAATATCAAAAAACAAACCATAACTCTATGTGGTCAAGAGGTTCCCTTTGGCGTTGACCTACTCTTTAGTGATAATAACGAAATGACTTTTGGAGTAGAAATTTGTGAAGACCTTTGGGCTGTTAGCCCTCCATCTAACCAAATGTCCATTAATGGCGCAAATATCATCTTTAACCTAAGTGCAAGTAATGAACTCATAGGGAAAGCAGAGTATCGTGAAGAGTTGGTACGAACCCAAAGTGCTAGATGTATGGGAGCTTATGTCTACACTTCATCAGGTGTAGGTGAGTCTACAACCGACACCATTTTTGGAGGGCATAGCATCATTAGTGAATATGGTTCTACCCTAGCCCAAAACAAGCGTTTTTCTATGGAAAGCTCACTTATAACTGCCGACCTAGACCTACAACGCTTAAACTTTCAACGACTCTCTGAGTCAAGCTATAGCGATGAAGAGATGACAGAGTTTAGAAAAGTCATTATTGATTCTACACCAACCATAAAAGAACTCAAACGTTTTATAAATCCTATGCCATTTGTCCCTTATATCTACCAAGAAAAAAACCATAGATGTGAAGAGATAGTCAACATACAAGCTCATGCACTTATAAAACGTATGACTCATGCTCAGATAAAAAAAGCTGTCATAGGTATTTCAGGAGGCTTAGACTCTACCCTTGCCCTACTCTCTACCCATAAAGCATTTGAAATTATGAACTGGAATGCAAAAGATATTATAGCCATTACCATGCCAGGGTTTGGAACCACAAGTAGAACCAAAAACAACGCTGTTGAGCTTTGTGAAGCTTTAGGGGTAACACTAAAAACTATAGATATTACAAAACTTGCATTAGCAGAGTTTGAAGCCATAGGACACGAGGTAGATGACCACTCAGTAACCTATGAGAATGTACAAGCACGAGCTAGAACTTCTATACTTATGAACACAGCCAACCGTGAAGGTGGATTGGTCATAGGAACAGGGGATTTAAGTGAAATAGCCTTAGGGTGGAGTACCTACAACGGCGACCACATGAGCATGTATGCTCTTAACTCCAGCATACCTAAAACGCTTATACAGTACGTTATAGAGTATTTTAAAAGTAATGAAAGCATTGCACCTATTATAGATGACATTTTAGATACCCCTATAAGCCCTGAACTCCTCCCACATAAGGGTGACGAGATAGTCCAAGAGACAGAGAGCATAGTTGGACCATATGAACTGCATGACTTCTTTTTGTACCACTTCATTAAATATGGAGCAACACCTAAAAAGATTCTATTTCTAGCCAATTATGCTTTTAAAGATTCTAAAAAGTACGAGGAAGAGACCATTAAAAAATGGCTCAAAAAGTTCTTATGGCGTTTTTTCACCCAACAGTTCAAACGCTCCTGTATGCCCGATGGTCCAAAAGTAGGAAGCATCTCCCTCAGCCCAAGAGCCGACTGGAGAATGCCAAGTGATGCAGATGTGAAGATTTGGTTAGAGGAGTTGGAGTAATTACTTCTTCACAAAATGCTGATAATCTTTAATGGTATGCCAATCACCACCCCATTTCCAGCCGTGGCTTTTAAATGCTTTTGTAGCTGGGTCATTTGGTAAAAGTACGGCTCTGTCTTTTAAATTACTTAAGTCTTTATGAACTCTTTTTCTATATTTTAAAGAGGCTTTATGGGAAATTTTTCCACTTTTTGAAATATATGGATTGGCTATGGGGTTAATGTCTATCGCTTTACCATAAGAGTGTTTTGACCATTTTTTCTTATTGCCCGTTGTTGGTCTACAGTTAAAAGCAGAAGTGTTGTCTGCTTCTATAGATTTCCAATCATCACCGTTAAAGTCACTAACGAGATGCATCTGATTTATAGCATAGTTCATGTTGTATAACTCTTCAAAAATACCAACAACCTCCTTTGCCACATCTTTATGGACAATAATCTCACCCGTACTAATGTTGTCTGTAAAATCTAAATGGTCAACTTGAATATATCGTAAATCAGCAAGAGCCACAGGACAACCCTTTCTCCATGAGTTTCCTTCAATCATACGTTTTTTAATATCTGGAGTTATTTTAGAAATGCTTGAGTTGAACTGAGCAAAGAGAGAAGTACTCAATAGTGTAGAGATTAATAGAAGTTTTTTTGTTATCATTTTTATTTCCTAATATACTTTTTTAAAACCCATAGTATATTAGGGAAAAGTGTTATATTTGTTGAGCTGTTTCCTCTTTAGATAAATATCATCTTAAATCTTTTCCAACGTTACTATAAAGATAAAAATTAGCCTATTCAAAAAATTCTTCTACTTAAACAATTTTTTCATAACATCCTTCTGATACAATTCATTTAAAAATAGGGAAATGACAAATGCTAGGTAAACTTCTACTTGCAACGATATTAACTGGACTTATCACTGGTTTTTTTATAACCTTTTATGAACTGCTTATTATTTTTATGACCTATCTTATTTTTATGGGTGACCCTATAAAAACCATCCCTACTCTACCTACATGGTATTTATATTTTGTTCCTACTGTGGCTATTTTCTTTGTGAACTATTTGGCCTCTAAAGATAGTCATATTAAAGAGTATGGGGTCAATGAAATTGCTGAGTCTGTCTCTGAGAGTAGAATGATTTTAAAAGTCAAAACATTATTTTTAAAAGTTATTGCATCAGCACTTTCACTTTCTAGTGGATTTTCTGTGGGGACAGAAGGTCCTAGTGCAAGTATTGGAGCCATGATTGCCTACCAAATACATAAACTCTTTAAGCTTCCTCAGATGCTGGTCAAAATCATGATATCAGTTGGGGCAAGTGCTGGAATTGCTGGTATATTTGTTTCACCTCTTACAGGTATCGCCTTTGCATTTGAAAACATAGCGTATCAATTTATTAAACAATATATTAGTTATCTTATTTTAGCCTCAGTAATCTCTTTTGCTATTACGGCAAACTACCTTGGAGCCATTACCTTTTCGCATCAAGTTGGTCGAATTATGAACAATGAGTACATTATTGCCAATCTATTTTTTATTCCATTTATTACAACCTTTATCTATTTTTATCTTTTCTTGAAGAAAAATGTTTTACACCTTATAGACATTAGCATACTCAAAAATTTTCATAAATATCGTAATTACATTTTTGCACTTTTAGGAGGAGGGGTTGTTGGGACAATTTTATTCCTTGATCCACAAGCAGCTTTTTCAGGTAAAGAAATCGTTATTATGCTTATGAATGATGAAAACCATATTCCTTTACTGGTTATTTTTAGTATCATTATTTTACGAATCATTGGAACAACGGTTGCTATTTATGCTAATGCTGTAGGAGGAGTTTTTTTACCTCTTATGAGTATTGGGGCTTTAATTGGTTACAGTTTTGGAGAACTTATGACACTTTATATGTTTCCCGTTGAACCCTTTTACTTTGCTGCAATTGGGGCATCAGTATTTATGGGTGTTATTATGAAACTTCCATTAACAGCTGTCATTTTGTCTTTGGAGACAACTTTTGATTACAATGTTGTCATTGCTTCTGGTATTAGTGTTGTACTCATAGAGTACTTTTCTAACTACTACTTTAACATTAGAAAAGAGTATGTAAACAAAGCTGATAAAGTAGTTAAATAAAAAGTATTATATTCGTTGAGGCATCTCTTCTTTAAAAGCCATTTCTTCAGCTTTTTCAAGAATTTTCATAGCACCTTTGTCTGTCATAAATTTTGCTAAAAGTTTACCTAGACTTTGACATGCAGTAACTGAAGCAGTTACTTGTTCTTCTAAAATTTTAGAACCATCTGGAAAACCTATCATCGACTTAATGGTGATAAGATTGTTTTCTATACTTGCATTAACTGCTACAGGTGCTGAACACCCTGCTCCTATGGCTTCAATAAAATCACGCTCCAACTTTACACATAAAAAAGTATCTTCATCATTTAAAATTTTTACTATTTCACGTACTTCATCATTTGCAGATACTATTTGAATACCTAATGAGGCTTGTCCCATTGGAGGTATCATAATAGAAAGAGGTAGTTTTTCGGTAAAAGGAATATCTTTTAGTAAGTCCAAACGACTAAGCCCTATATAGGCTAAAATAATAGCATCATACTGACCTTCAGCAAGTTTTCTAAGACGTGTATTTACATTTCCTCTTAGGTCTTTTACTTTTAGGTCTGGACGCACTGAAAGAAGTTGCATTCTACGTCTTAAACTGGTTGTACCTACCACAGCACCTTTTGGCAAACTATGAAATGTTGGATATTTATGAGAAAGAAAAACATCCGACTGGTCTTGACGCTCTGTAATGGCTGCAAGTTCCAAGCCCTCGGGCATATACGTAGGAACATCTTTTAGTGAATGCACAGCTAAGTCTGCATTTCCTACCAACATCTCATCTTCTAACTCTTTGGTAAAATGTCCTTTTCCACCTATAAGAGCTAAAGGTTTATCTAAAATCTTATCACCATTGGAGGTAATTTTATTTAGTTCAACTTTAATGTGGGGAAATGCTGCTTCTATTCTGTCTCGTACATGGTACGCTTGCCAAAGAGCAAGGTCACTTGCTCTGGTTGCTATGGTTATTTTATTCAAAAAAACTCTCTCTTAGTTAAATATATTTGCAAAAAATTCTTTAATAGAATCTATGATGCCTGTCGTTCATTTCTTCTCGTCGTCTTTTTTGCTTGTCTCGTCTTTTTTACTGTCGTCTGCTGCACTTTTATTTTTTGCAAACTCTTTATACTTATTTCTACTTGGATCCCACTTACCATCTATGTAAAGTGTTGGTGTTCCAGACACCATTGATTTGGTTGCCATATCTTTGTCAAAAATCAACTCTTTTTGAATCTCTGGGGTATCTATATCTTTTTCTTTAATATCAAGATTGTATTTCTTATTTAAAATACCCAATACCTTAGTAGCATTTACCTCTCTAGGGTTAATCTCTAAACTGTACATATCAATCATTTTATCGGTATGCCCTTTAGCTTCTTCTATAAGCATTACTCTTGAAATAATATCTGACACAGGGTGAATTCTTACAAGTGGAAAGTGGTAGTAGTAAAGAGCAAAAGTTTCAGGATTTGCTTTTACAGCTTTATAAACCTCTGGTGTTTTTGTCTTACAAAATGGACACTGAGGGTCAGAAAAAATGACCAACTTATGTTTTGCATCTTTATTTCCTGCTATTAAATGCTTTGCATCATAAATATCTGCTTTTAACTCAGGTTTCATAATCTTTCTATAATCTTCACCTGTCTCCATATTGATTAATGTAGGAGCTGAAATATTCCCATTTACAAAAACTGTTTCAGGTACGGTTACTTTATCAAAAATAGTTGGACTCTTTTTAACATTGGCATGAATATTTACAAAATATATCTCCCAACCTTTCGCATCATCTAAAGCTTTTTTATCTATAATATCTACACTGGTTACGGTTACTTGGTCATTTTTAACCATATAATTTTTAATATAACTTTTTACATCATCTTCATCTGAAGCAGCACTAAGGCTTAATGTTGTTATGACTGCTAGACTCAATAATTTCGACATCAATGACATCATCGTCTCCTTGTTTATTTAAATTATTTATATTCGTTTTATTTTTTGAACTCGGTATTGTACCACCTATTTGTAAATAAAAAGTATATAAAAGTGCAATTAATCCTAAAATATCAGAAAATACTCCAGGAATAATCAAAAGTATGGCTCCTAAAAAATAAGCTGTTGCCGAATCATGAAAGGTTTTTAGGTTTAACTTTCCACCTGCCAACTTACCCATACTCTTTTGTATGGTCATAGCAGAGTTTTGGATAAGCCCCATACCAATTATAAAGGTTGTAAATATCCAAAGTATTGAGCCAAAAAACCCTATGGATGAACCAACAGCCAAAGAGAAATAGAGTTCTAAGAAAAAATAAGGAATTACAAATAACATTAGGCTAACTTTTCTAAAATAGTCTCAACCAAAGAGTCTAAAGCCATCTCTTCTTTCTCTAGTCCATCTCGTGTTATAAGCTCAACTTTACCTTCAGATATATCGTTACCAATCACCACAGCATAAGGCATACCTATCAACTCAAAGTCTTTTACCTTCACACCAAAACCTGTCTTTTTATCGGCTCTATCATCTAAAAGAACATCTACACCTTTTGCTTGAAGTTGGGCATAAAGTTTTTCCCCTGCTTCCATCTGCTCTGTATTTTTAGCCTTAGCTACGATGATGTCAACTGTAAACGGTGCAGACTCTTTTGTCCAAATACACCCTTTTTCATCGTGGTTCTGTTCTATGATTCCAGCAAGAAGACGACTCACCCCAATTCCATAGGTTCCCATAATAAAAGGCTCTAACTTTTGGTTTTCATTTAAAAACTCTGCTTTCATTGGTTCAGAGTAAACAGTTCCCAGTTGGAAGATGTGTCCAGCTTCTATCCCTTTGGTTTGGCTAAGTTCCCCACCACACTTAGGACAAGTTTTTTCATCTTCAGCTACTACTTCAACATTGGCTCCAAAGTCACAAGAGTCACAAACCATAATGGTATCTTCACCAGAGTCTGCTAAAACCATAAATTCTTTCGACCCTGCCCCACCTATAGCACCTGAGTCAGCCTCTACCACTTTAAAGTCTAGCCCTAAACGTGTAAAGATTTTTTTATACGTCTCTTCCATAAGGGCAAACTCACGCTCCATATCTTCTGTAGTAGCATGGAAACTGTAAGCATCTTTCATAAGAAATTCACGACCTCGCATCAGTCCAAATCGTGGACGAACCTCATCACGAAACTTCCAGTTAATTTGGTAAACATTTAAAGGTAACTGCTTATAACTCTTAACGGTTTGACGAACTAAGTTTACCATCGCCTCTTCATTGGTTGGGCTAAGGGTAAAGCTGTTTTCATGTCTGTCTTTAAACCGTAACAACTCTTTACCAAATTTATCAGCACGTCCTGTCTCTTCCCACAGAGAGAGTGGTGTTACCATAGGCAGATGAACCTCATTGCACCCTGCTTTATCTAACTCATCTTTAACAATGGCTCTAACTTTATCAAGGGTAATCTTTCCAAGTGGCAACCAATTATAAAGACCAGACCCACCTGAGGTCTGAATAAACCCTGCACGAAGCAAAAGTATATGTGAGGTCAACACAGCATCACTTGGTGCCTCTTTCATGGTTGGTATTAGTAGTCTTGAAAATCTCATAGTGTATCGTCCTGTTTTTTTCTGATAATTATATCTAATGTATCTAACGAGAAGATTTTATTTATACAAATTTAAATATCAATCTTCCCTAATTTGATTGTGTTTTTATCATCCCCTCATTACCTCTTTAAGTATCCCCACCATACTTTCTCCTTTAAGTTGTGTTTTAAATTTAACGTTCACATCTGTTCCAAAAGAGTTAAATAGCACCTCTGCATGTTTTATTTTCTGCTTCTCTTCATCTCTTAAATCACGCTCTGCCTTAACATCTTTGGTCTCAACCACCAAGTTTAAACTCTTTACTCCCTCTGTATCTTTTAATACATAAGCAAAATCGGGGCTATATGTTCCTCCACCTGCTACAGGTATGCGTATAGAGTTTTTAGGAATCTTAGTAAATACTGTAACTTCTTCTATTGAACGCTCTATATTATCTTTTTCCAAAGGTGAGTCAAAAAAGAGTTCTTTAAACAAGTACGCATCAGCTACCTTAGTATCTTCATAATGAACACCGACATCAGAAGCGTTAATGCTCTCTTTAGGTTCTCCATCACTATGCGTAAGCTTTGTTGGGTGTATACTATTGCTAATTAGCTCATAGCCTATCTTATACGAACTTATGGCATTGTCTAACAAGTACTGATTAAATCCCATTCGTATACTTCGTATGGTCTGCATATTTCGGTAAAGGTTTATGTTTAGTCTATCTTGTATTTTGACAAATACAGAGTGAAGTGTTAGCATATTGACACTTAGGACAACTGACAGTTCTAGTAAAAAAGATTTGTAATTCATGGTTACAACAGGTAAAATCTCATCTTCAACTGTTTCTAGCTCTTGATAAAATGCAACCCCATCTTCTATGGCTACCCTACTGTGCTTTGTTGCTACACCTTGTGGTTTAAAGCGTGAGATACTGTCTAAAAAGAAGTTTTCTAAAAGAGTAGAAAACTCCTCTTCATTCTCTACTCTGTACTCTAGTACCACCTTTTGGTTAATCTTCTCCCACAACTCTTTAAGCTCTGAATAGTGTCCTGCTCTTATGGTCGTTTTACTCTTAACCTCATCTCCACTCGTTATTTTATTTGCTTGGAGACCATGACCAAAGGCATCACTATAGAGAGATTTTAGTACTTCATAACCATTCTCTACAAAATTTAATCTTCTATCTACAAGCTTTTGCTCACTTACATGGTCTAAGAACGCATCTTCTGTTATCTTATAGGCTTCAAGAACTCTGTCTATCAGCTCATCACTTAACTTATCAGGAACTTCCATCTCATTAAATGTTCCCGATTTCTCATTTATCTCACTGACCAAACTCTGCACAAAGTCTTTTTCAGAGAAGTCCACAGAGTAGTGCAAGAAAAACTCTTCATCTTTGACCCTACTCATGTATTCGTTGACAGGAAGACGTAACCCACGCCCTACCTCTTGGAGCTTAGACGTAACCGACCCACTTGAACGCAGTTTACAAATCTGAAATACATTTGGGTTATCCCACCCCTCACGCAGAGTCCATTTAGAAAAAATAAAACGGCGAACATTGTTCAAGCTCAAAAGCGACTCTTTATCGTGGAGTATCTCGTTTATCTCTTTTTCTATCTTTTCATCTTTTTCAGAGTTATCTTTAGAGAAGTACCCACCATGAATCAGCGACAAATCTTTAAGTGATTTTTCTAAATACTCCCTATAAAACGCATGAGTTTCTCTCTTAAGAAGTCGTTCTATATGCCCTTTGGCAATGGCTTCAAACTTGCTTTTAAGTGACCCAGCTAAATTGTTACCATCACGGTAGCCCTCAATATCATCTATAAAAAAGAGTGTTAGAGGTTTGATTTTAACTTCACGTGTTAACAGCTCTTTTTCTAACTCAAAATGCCGTTTAATCGCATTCTCTATCATTCTGTCTTGCAACGAAACATCATAAGAGTAAGGGTTGATGGTTGAGTTTTTAGTTAGCTCCAATCCATTAGAGAGTAGTACTTTTTTAGTGTTCATACTCTCTATGGTTAGCCCTTGCATCGCCTCATGAATTTTGCTTAGACTCGCACCTTTTATAAGCTTATGCGTTGTTTTCTTAGCATTAATGTTTAGCTCAAATGAGGCTTCACTTACACTAGAGCTTTTAAGTGTCACAGAAATTCCTGCTCCATCTTCAAACTTCTCTACATGAGCGTGAACACCTTTAACTAGGTTATTGTTAAAGGCATCAACAGCAGAGAGTTTGTAGACCAAGTTTTTAAAATCGTTGTTAAAAGTCGCCCCATATCGTATGATGTATTGAGCTTCAAACTTCTCTATATTTTTCCATGTCTTGTTTGCTGTAGCAAACTTATGAGGTTCATCAACTATCACTAGAGGTTTCACGGAGGCTACTGCACCATAAGGTGTATTGTACTTGTCAAACAAGTTCACATCAAAGGCTTTGCTCATGGTATCGGAGTTGACCATCCCTGCATTGATAATAAGTACATGAATGCTCTTAGCCCCAAATGAGTTTGCCTCTACAAATTGGCTCACGGCTTGTGGCATATGCTCTTTTTTCTTTTTATTTCCCTTTTTACTCTCTACCACATAGGTTTTTAACTCACATCCATACTCTTGGCGAAAATGTTCTTTGGTACTTTTACCTTTAAGGAAATTGATAGTCCCAGCTTTAATAGAGAGTGTGGGAACAACCACTATAAACTTACTAACACCCAACTGTTTTTGAAAATCAAACATCATTTTAGTATAGGTATACGTCTTCCCTGTTCCTGTCTCCATTGAAATGTCAAGTACATTACTACCTGCATCACTATAGCAATCATGAACAGCAAACTCTCTATGTAACTTAGTAATGTTTACCCCCATATCTATAGGCGTTATCTCAATAGTTGGGTTAGATACATTTGCCATGCTTTTGTCGTTATCTGCTACCGATATGGCACCATCAAAAGTTTTTAGCAGTGCATTGACTGCACCTTGCTGATGGGGAAGATTTCGTTCAAATTTAAACCCTGCCATTAGTAGCGTACCACCATATCTAGCTCAATACTCTTTTTATTGGTATAGTTTTTCAGAGCTTCTTTAAATTCTCTTTGATGTTTGCTATCAAAGTTATAGCCAAAAAGTACCAGCTTAGTAGGTTCAAAACGCTTGTCATTGTCAAGCTTCTCTACAAATGCTTGTAGTGCTTTTATACTAAAACCTTTATCCATAAAATAGATGGTATTTCCACTCTCATAAGCTCTGTAGTCATCTAACTCTATAGGCGTTAATGGCTCATGAAGCTTCACCCCATCATGTACTTTCCATGTGGTTAAAAATGTCTCTAGTTCATCGCTTGAGAGTCCATTTCCATTAAACAGTGTGGTGTTTTCATTTAACTCTTCTAGGTCGTCTAAATAGCCATCAAACATTGGAGTTGTCTCGTAAATTTTAAAACCACTTTTGTCGCCCAGTTGTTCAGAGGCTTTTTCTATTCGTGCTTTGGTAATGTCAAAGATAGTTTCGTACCCTGCTTTAAAGGCTTCACTTTTTTCATCGGTCTTTTCAGGAATTTGAACAGTGATAAATTTTCTGTTTCCACCATCTTCTGCGTTTAGTGCCATAACTGCGTGGGCTGTTGTTCCTGAACCTGCGAAGAAGTCTAGGATTATGTCATTATTATTTGTTGAATTAATCAAAAAATCCTTTATCATATGTAATGACTTTGGACTTGTGAAAATTTTTGTAGGAAATATTTCACCTAAAATTTTAGTACCAGTATCAGATGTATATTTACTATCGAATAAATATGATTTAAGTTTTGTTCGCTTTGTCTCTCCATCCTGATTTAAATATACTTTTTCATTTAAGTCATACTCTTCTCGCTTCTTTACAAAAGCAACTTCTAAAAAATGTATCTTTTGAAGAAAAGTATCTTTTCCCCAACGCCAACAACCATCATCAGAATTTGATAATCTTGGTAATATTTCAATATCAGTATCTAAACTTTTTTCTAAAGAAATTTCTTTAGTTTTTTCATTGTAAAATATAGGATAGTACATATTTGGTCTATCTTCTCTACGTGAATTTGACCCCCTTTTTCGTAATCCTTGTTTCCTATATTTTCCATTTTTATCTTCAAATCTATATTCAGATAATTGTTTTTCATTTAAGTTTATGCCATAAGAAGTATATCTATCTGTTTTTTGATATATTAATGCATATTCATGAGCAAGGGCAATATCTTTACTATCACTTCGACCTGCGATATTATTAACAATTGACATTTGACTTATAAAATTCTCCTCCCCAAACACCTCATCACAAAGTAGTTTAAGTTGAGAGACTTCATTGTCATCAATACTTATAAATATAACCCCATCTTCACGCAACAACTCTCTAGCCACATAGAGCCGTGGGTACATAAATGTAAGCCAAGCAGAGTGAGAATTTGCCTTAGATGCTGTGAACTCCAGTATGCGTTTGGCTTCGTCTCTGTCTACACCTGCAAGTCTCTCCAACTCCTCAACCGTGAACTTTCTGTCATCATCATAAACAAACCCATCACCACCTGTGTTGTAAGGTGGGTCGATGTATATCATTTTTATCTGCTCACCATAGGCATTGGTCAAGTGCTTTAGTACTTCTAGGTTATCACCCTTTAATAGTAAATTTTCACTACTTTGATTTACCTCTTTTGCATTGTGCGTTTTGTCTTCTTTTAAAAGTGTACGTGGGTTTTCATTGGCAAGGAGTCGTGCATAAGACTTTCCAAGCCAATTAAGACTATAGCTCTCACGGCTTAGTTCCAACCCTGCATCACCTACTATCTCTTCCATCTTATGGCTAATAAAGTTTCCCTCTTTGTCAAAACAGTTTGGAAAGTTTTGTTTGAGTATGGCTAGTTGTTTAGAATTGGCTGTAATGTGGGTGTTATCATGTAGCGTTTTTATATTTGGCATTGGGTTCACTTTTATGCGTTGTATTTTTAACATTTTAACATATTTTGTTGAGGGTTAGGTAGGGTGTAGTCCCCGACTACACCGTGTTATGGAAGATTGGTATTTTAAAATATACCTAACTTGGTTTTGACGGTGTAGACGGGGTCTACACCCTACTTTAGTAAATGCCCTCTATTTTTAAACAGATAAACCGTGGTCAATTCAGAAAAAAACTCATGGCTTTTTTCTGCATTGACTATTTTGTCTTCTTCTCCTATAAAAACTTCTATGGTTACACCTCTTTCTATTAACTCTAAAACTCTCTCTTTATCCCAAACATAGGACAACAGTGCTTCCAAATCTTCATAGTTATGAGCATCAAGATTATCAGATAAATTAATATCTGATGGATATACAACGTTTTTAAGAAACTCATTAGCATATGAAGTCTCGTCAGCCTTATAATATCGGAGTTGGGTACGTATGAAGGATTTTTTATGATTTTGAAAAAATGCAGGTGAGAGTAAAATGAGACGGTCTATACGTTCGGTAGAGTTGTAGGCATATTCAAAAGCTTTTTGAGCACCATATGAGAAACCAGCGACACAAAAGTCACTGTTTATAAGCTGTTCTTCAAAGAACTTCTCTTCATCTTTTAGAGCAAAACCATTAAAATAAATCATCTATAATTCTCTTTGTTTCAGTAGCTGTTATGGACTCATTCTCAAGTAGATAGTTAGAGACATTTTCTACCACCAATGCCAATTTAGAAAGTAGACTTGTTACCTCATCATTTGCATTTTCTAAAAGTTGTTGAACCTGATGGGGTGAAGCAAAATACTCTTCGGTCATGGCAAATTCTTCTATGATTTTATGGCTTAAAAGCTTTGCTAACTTTATATCTTCTTTTGCGTTAGAAAAGAGTTCACTATAAACTTTTTGGGTGGCTATACGACCTGCCAAAAGGACTTTTAACTCATTTTCTAAAACCGTTTTAGAGAGTATCTCATTATGATGAGGAATAAAACTCGAAGAGACAATACCTACTTTTTCATACTCAACTTCTAACCATGAGGCTGTTACAGCTTTGGCTGCTTGGTAGAGAGCTTGAATCTTTCGTTCTTCATCACTGTAGGTCTTTATTTTATGTTTTCCTAATAAGACTTTCTCTTTTACTGACTCTACATCTATGGTTTCTATGAACTCCTTATTTAAGCGTAAAGTATAAAGAGCTGCTTCATTGACCAATGTAGCCAAAGCTGCTGAGTTAAAACCTATGGTCATGTTTGCGATACGCTTAACATTAACATGGTGTTTCTTTCCTTTTAGGTAGAGGTTTAACGTACTTACACGCTCTCCAAAATCAGGTAAACCAATATGCACACGTCTGTCAAAGCGTCCTGCTCGTAAAAGTGCTTCATCTAAAACCTCTATTTTATTACTCGCTGCTATGACCATTACTCCTGAACTCTCTTCAAAGCCATCCATCTCAGTAAGTAGTTGGTTAAGTGTTGCCTCTCTCTCTTCGTTACTCTGTCCACCACGGCTTTTACCTACTGCATCCAACTCATCTATAAAGATAATACTAGGAGCCATCTCTTTGGCTTTGGCAAAAAGTTCAGAAACCCTCTTGGCTCCCATTCCTACATAGATTTGCACAAAAGAAGCTGCACTTTGATAAAAGAAAGGAACATTGGCTTCCCCTGCTACTGCTTTTGCTACCAATGTTTTTCCTACTCCAGGAGGTCCGACTAAAAGCACCCCTTTTGGTAGGCGAATACCATGTTCTCTGTACTTATCAGGATTACGTAAAAAGTCTATTATCTCATCTAGCTCTTCTTTTACATCTTTTAATCCTGCTACATCTGAGAAGTCGATAGCAGAGCGTTGTGCAACAATATTGAGTTTCCCTATATCTTGTTGTTTAGCTGCTTCATGTTTTTGCTTCTCAATCAGTTTCGTTTGTGTCGCACGACTCTCTCGCATGATATATAAAACATAAAGCATTATAAATAAAAGTAGAACAAATAGAATCATATCCATAGTCTCTGTAGACTCTTCATAATACTCTACCAAGTATTTATCTTTGGAGTTTGAAAAAAGTTTCTCTTTTTCTATGGCATCAGCTGCTATTTTATAAGTGGCACTTTCCGTAGTCAAATAGATATAAGGGGGTTTAACCATGACTTTTTTAAGACTATTATCTCTATTAAGCAATAGAGACTCTGCCCTATTTTTACTTATAAGTTCAGGACTCTTTTTAAAATTCGAATAAAGTAATATACCTAATAAAAGAAAAAAAGAGGCAAGAATAATTTTTGTATTTTTACTGGTAGTTTGCCACATTCTTGTTACCTTTTATAGTTGCATGATTAATAGTAATCCAATTGGCTTTTAAATCTTCTTCTGAAGTCACTTCTAATTTATTAAAATACTGGTCATAACCACTATAAACACCTTTATACTCTTGTTCTATAAGTACTTCTAAATTATCTGCATGTTCTTTTCTAAATTCAAAATTCTTCTCTTTTATAAGTGCTGTAAGCTCTCTATGTCGCTCTTTTGCAATGTTGCCTTTTATCTCTGGCTTCATAGTAGCAGAAGCTGTATTATCTCGTTTAGAGTAAGAAAAAGCATGTATATGGGTTAAGGGTAAAAGCTTCACTCGTTCTATGGCTTCTTTCCACTCTTTTTCATCTTCTCCAGGGTGTCCTACGATGTAGTCTGTTCCTAGAGCATAACCATACGAAGCCAACT
>JALVXD010000265.1 GCA_027038295.1 Campylobacteraceae bacterium | reverse complement strand
AGACTTACCACTTCATCTATCTCATTCCAACTCCAATGCTCAGATATGGGAGTAATGAGTTCAAATCCATTTTTATCAACAGTTAGTTTAATCTCTTTGTCTTTAAATTCTGACGCTTCAAAAGATTTTTTAGCACGTCTATAGGCTATCCATTTTTTACCATAGTACCAATAGAAAAGTACAATGGTAGTAAAGAGTAAAATAGCAAATGCCTCTTTTTTAAGAGCAACTACAATACCATACTGCATAAGGGCAATAAAAAACCACCCAATATAGCGTTTACGAGAATTTTCAAACTGATACTTATAGGAGGCTTCAAAAAGCTTTTCTATATTTTCTCTGTTCCAAATATAACTTACTGCAATAGGCTTAGACATGCTCTTCACACCTTTCAATAATTAAATCAGACTTTTCAATGCACCCTTGCTCTTGAAGTTTGTCTATCATCTCTACCGTTTGGGCATACTTCTCTTCATATATTTTACTGTTGACAGCATATTTTTTTTGCACTTTTTTAGCATACCAATAGGCTACAGCAATAGATGAAGCAAAAAGAGAATAGATAAGAATCTGCCACTCTTTTAAATCCATTAAAACAATAAAATATTGTACTGAAAAGAGAACGAAGAACTCAATAGAGAAGATAATAACCAAAGTAGAACTCTGCTCAAAGTCGAGTGTGTATGGCTCTATTTTTCTTAAGTGAGCTAAGTTACTGTTGATTTCACTTGCCTCTTTTTTACATGACTCATCTACTTGGGTTAAATCTATATCTCTTATATGAATATTACTAAGGTTATACTCTACATTTATCTGCTCATAATCCTCTAAAATTTGAGGATGACTATTTATGATTTCTAGGATTTGGTCTTCAGTTACTTTTGTTGTTCCTACTATTTTCTGAACATCTTGTAAAACTAAATCATACAAACCAATATTTTTTATTTCGTTGGCTACGCGTTTTAGGTGTATCAAAACTTTCCTTTATAGACATATGAACCGTAGGTGTGACCATGTCACACCTACGAGGGTGCGATAACAATCGCACCATTTAAAATTTAAACCTTATGGTTCTCTGCTATTGTTTCAGGCTCAATACCATACGAAGCTGTTTTATCTTCAGCAGGTAAGAAGATACCAATAAGTCCCTTAATTCCAACACTCATAACAATGTTAAATAAGAACAAGAACCATGCCACAAGAACCATTGTTCCACAAATGGCAGCAAGTATCATATAGGTATTAAACTCTCCATGAATATAGAGGTGTCGACGAAGCATTCCATCGAGTCCTGCCATACCTGCAAAAGCACCCATACCCACACCACCTACAAGGTAGAGCCAGAAGTGTGTCCATGTAAGTTTTTTAGAGAACATTCGAGTATTGTTAGTAACAATTGGCCAAAGTACATACACAGCAGAGTAGAGTGTCATGTAAAGCCCTACAATAAGTGCAATATGAACATGAGCAAAGATAATCCACTGGGTATTGTGTAAAATTCTGTTCATTCCCATATCTGCTTGAATAATAGCTGCAGGAACAGCAAGACCAAATCCAACCAATCCTGCAAGTAAGTATGCCAACTCTGGTGTCATTTTAAGAGGTCTGGCTTTCCAAAGTGTCACTAGTGTAATAAAGAGTGCCAACCCTTGAGTAAGAAGCTCAAATGCTGTTACCATTTCACCTGAAATTAGTTTCATCATCTCTGGTTGACCTTGGTCAGCTAGAAGGTGGTGAGACCATACCATCCATGAAACAAGAAGTTCAAGCATAAGAGCTGCACGAGCCACGTTCTCCATAAAGAGTTTTTGACCAGTAATCAATGTAGCAAGTAAGTACCATGAACCAGCAACATAAATCAATACCAAACCATCAGCCACAAGGTCAAGACCCCACCAGAAGAAGTTTTTATAAAGAAGAGCATCTACAGCAGCAACATTTAAAGGGTGTCCACTTGCATCAAAAATAAGATACACCAAAACCAAAATACCAGCAGCCAAAATAACAATAGCATCCAAAAAGGTATCTACTGTACCACGGAAGATAGCAACAACAGGAAGTGCTAAAGCAGGTTCTTTAGTATAGGGTTGTTTTCCTCTGAGTTTGTTCCAAAGGTTAAGCATACCATCAATACCAAATCCACTAATAAGAAGCTCTTTGGTTGTTTTGTCTTTATGGACACCAACTCTTTGGAAGATAGTCGCATAGATATTGTAGATAAATCCTAATGTTCCCACCATAATTAAAGCTACACCAACAATAAAGACAATACCACCAAATACAGAGAATTGTGTAGTATCAGCAGGTAAAGGCCAATAGAGTGTATAGAGTGGAGCATAGCCTGTAAAGAATGCAGACAACCATGCTAAAGCAGTACCAATGGTAATTAGTAACCAAACTGCATTAGCTAGTTTAATGCTATATAGAGGTTTTTTAGTCAAAAATGGTACCAAAAACATAAACGCAGCAAAAACTAATTGATAAGTTGAACCAAAAATCCCTACAATAGGGTGTACCGTCATAATAGAAAAGTAGTGTTCGGGGTGTGAAAATTGGTCAGGAATAGGTGCATGAGCTTGTACAAGTCTCATAATCATTCCCTCAATCGCTACCAAACCAAAAAAGAGAAAACTCATGACCACAGCTCTTAGTGTTACCTTTTGTAAGGCATTTAAGCTTTTGTGGTCAAAATTTGTACCATTCATTAAATTGTTCATTATACTCATTATTTTTTACCTCCATCTTCTTTACAGCCGACAACGGTGAGCCATTTTTTAACTTTCATTAAGTCTTCTCCTGTCTCACGGTCATACGCGTCAGGTCCAGAATACTCCGTACTCACAACATCAAATAAACCATTATGGTTAAATGTCCATAAAATATCGTTAGAGTCTAAGATACCGTTAACATCAGTCCCTGGGTTAACTTGCATCTGCATCGCCAGAGTTCCATCTTGTCTAAATAGACCAAAACCATAAACCAAGTCACGACTTTGTACATCAAACTCAATGGTTTGACCACACTGAACAGTTACATGTTTAGGCATATTAATCCATTTATGTTTTCCCACCTCAAATTTATAACTGGCATCTGGGGTAATATCATGCCGTGTAATATCTTGTGATACCCAAGGAATGGTATTATAGGTAAAGATATGGTGTCCAACCCCCATAACTACTAAAAATCCAATGTAGGTGTAAAATGGTATACGTACAATTGACTTTGCTTTCTCTTCACGTGTCAAATTGTATGCAAACCATGCAATGACCGAGATAATCATAAAGGCATAAATAGTATATGCAACATTATGAAAAGCCAATAACTCTAATGAGCTTGAAAAGTTCATTTCTCTCTCCTTTTTATTTATAAATATTTTAATAAAGAATATTATTTAACATAGTTTACTAAAAGTAATACATTTTATGATTTTATTCAACAAATTTTATTGATTTATATCAATAAATGATATTTATATTGATTAAAAAATATACAGTTTTCTTGAATATAGAGATGCTAATTGTTTTATTTATAACCAATTATTAGAAATTATTATATTTTAAGAACATTTTATACAATATAACTATTATTTTATGATTAAATTTTATACACATATAAATTAACATCAATTTTAGTATAATAATTGTCTAAATAATATACAGTAATCTTAACCATTATTTTAGATACTTTACTATAATTTATTAGAAAACAACTCCAAGGATTAGAATGTCAGTTTTAGCAGAAGCATTTGAAAAAAGAAATAAAAAACAAAACAAAGTAGAAGCAACCAAAGCTCTAAAAATGCCAATGGATGTTCATGCAAAATTAGAAGAAATTGCTGCAGCTGGATATGAGGGTTTAGCCAAAGAGGACTCTGCTTACTTTTTAAAATGTTTTGGTCTTTTTGACAAAGGTGAAGACTTTATGTTACGTGTTCGTGTACCTATTGGTCAACTTAACAACGAACAAGCTGTACGGATTGGTGAGGTAGCTCAAAAGTATGGAAATGACTACATAGATATCACTACACGTATGCAAGTAGAGCTTCGTTACTTACAGATAGAAGATATTGCTAAAGTCCTACAAGAGTTACAAGAAGTGGGCATTGGTACTTTTCAAACAGGTGTTGACAACCCTAGAAACATTGTAGCAGACCCACTAGAAGGGATTGCCTTTGATAATATTATAGATGTAAAACCAATTGTAGATGAGCTTCAGTCAAGCTTCTTAGAAAAAACCGAGTGGATATCGGCTCTTCCCCGTAAATTTAATACAGGAATTACAGGTTCTATGTCAAACTCTTGTAACATCTTTGGTCACGACTGCTGTTTTGTACTGGCAAACAAAGATGGAGAGTTTGGATTTAACATCTATTTAGGTGCAAGGGTTGGAGTACAAGCAAAAGATGCCAACCGATTTGTGGCTGTAGATGAAGTCTCTACTTTCTTTATGGCTCTACTAGAAACCTTTAAAGAGTTTGGATACCGTGACAACAGAAACAAAAACCGTCTACACTTTTTACTGCAAGATGTAGGAGTAGAAGCATTTGTAAAAGGTGTCGAAGCAAAAGCAGGTAAAACATTTGCTCCTGCTGGTCAAACTTTGGTTCAGTCTCAAAATATAGCCATGGGTTCAAACAGAGTACTACAAAGAAATGGAAAGTATGCTCATAAAATTATTGTGCCATCAGGTATCTTTTCAGGTACAGACCTCATCACCCTAGCACAAAGAGCCAAAGGTTTTGGTTCGGGTGATTTACGTTTAACCTATGACCAAAATGTTTATGTTGTCGATATAGATAAGTCAGCACTCGATGCTTTTGAATCTACAAGTATCTTTGCAAAATATAACAAGTTTAACAACATCTACTTCAATGACATGATAGCCTGTGCAGGGACACAAACATGTAGTTTTGGAGTTATCCCAAACAAACCTGATGCCATAGAGATGGCTAAATTTTTAAACTCAGAAATTCCTATTGAGAGTGGAATGGTGCGTATGAACTGGTCAGCCTGTCCAAAAGGATGTGGGGTTCATGGTATAGCCGATATTGGGTTTGAAGGGTGTAAAGCAAAAGATTCTGAAGGTAAGCGTGTCGATGGTGTACATATCTTCTTAGGTGGTAAAATAACCCGTGAGGCAAAAGAGGCACATGTTTTACATAAATCTTTACCTATTACTGAAGCGAAACATCATGTAAAATATCTATTAAAAACTTATGATAAGCTAAAGCGTAGAGGTGAGACTTTTGAGACATTTGAAGAGAGATACCTTCATGCTAACTATTCATTCCAAGCTCTAGGTTTTTTTACAAAAATCAACTACATCCTCAATGAGAAGTTAGGACTTGACATTATGTTTGAGCTTGAGAAAGAGGCAAAAACCTATAAAAAAGAGAACTTTGAAATTTTCACTTTTGGCTTAAAGCTCTTTAAACTTTTAACGGGAGAAAAACGTTACGTAGCCGTAGAAGATTTTGAACCTGTATTGGTACAAGCACGTAAAATAAAACGTGACGAAGTGACCAAACTAAACCCAAAAGTTCCTGCTAAGTTAAGTCAAGTTATTTATATGATGACCGATAACGATAAAAAAACAAGAGCAGCTGTTTTTTCTGAGTTATTGGTTGAGTTAAAAGGAGTTTAACATGGAAAATTCAACACCACTAGATAGCTTCATAAACCATAAAGCCCAAACAGGAATGCAGTGTGGTAACTACAGCATTGATGTTCCTGAACTAAAAGAGGGTGAACAGTACCGTTTTCACTTTGACGCTACGGCTTGTGTGGGGTGTCACTGTTGTGAAGCTGCTTGTAATGAGCTTCAAAATAACCCTGCTGAGGTAAAATGGCGACGTGTAGGTGAGATGGAAGGTGGTGTTTTTCCTGAAGTTTCTCAACTCTTTAACTCCATGTCGTGTAACCACTGTATCGACCCTGAGTGTCTACGTGGTTGTCCGACCAACTCTTATGTGAAGTTTGAAAACAATGGAATTGTTTGGCACGATGATGACTCTTGTATCGGTTGTCAATACTGTACATGGAACTGTCCTTACGAAGTGCCTGTAATGAACTACGATAGAGGGATTGTTACCAAGTGTGATATGTGTCATGACAAACTATCCGTTGGCGAAACCCCTGCTTGTGTTCAAGCCTGTCCAGCAGGAGCAATCGAAATAGAAGTGGTTCATAAAGAGGAGTGGATAAAATACGGCATGGAAAAAGAGGGCGTTGCTCCTCATCTTCCTGATGTGAGTATTACCAAACCAACCACACGTTATACCTTGCCTGAAAATATGCCAGAGTATAAACCTGCTGATGAACGACTTTTAAAACCTGCTCATGCAGAACTACCTTTGGTCTTTATGACGGTGTTAACACAAGTCTCATTGGGTGCATTTTTAGCTCTATTTTTAGGTCAACTATTATTTTCACTAGGTTTTAATCTCCCTGAACCAACTTTGGCTATGGCAATAATGGCATTTATCCCATCAGCTATTGGTTTGCCTCTATCTGCTCTACATTTAGGTCGCCCTATTTTAGCGATGACAGCCATGAAAAATTGGCGAACCTCTTGGCTCTCTAGGGAAGCTATTGCATTGGGGGCATACACAGGTTTGGCATCGGTTGTAGCAGGAATGTACTTTTTAGAAATTAAAGGTTTTTTACTTCTTTTAGTAATGGTAATCACTTTAGCCATGGGTATTTTTGGTATCTATGCACAGTCGATGATATATAGAGTACGAGCCAGACCAGCATGGGATAGAGTCTCTACTACAAAAAGATTCTTTGGTTCAGGATATGTTGGTTTTTTACTTATATCTCTAATTTTACTCATCAGTAATGGAAAAGATGGAGCCATGGTTCTTTTAGCCGTAGCCCTACTCTCAGGTATGGCACAAGTACTTATTATCTATGAAGAGGTAATGTTTTACAGACATCTTGACAAAGAGGGGTCATTATATTATCAGTTAAATAGAACACGAATTTTACTCAAAGAGCATTTTGGACAGATTAAAAAGTTTAGACTCTACTCTTTGGTTACTTTTGCTTTAGGCTTACCTCTGTTAGCCATACTCTTTACAGCTAGTGGACTCATTGGCTTGGCGATTACTACCCTTGTTGTCGCGACAATAGGTGCATTAGTAAGTGAATTGGCAGGACGTTACCTATTTTATAGAACAGTTGTTCCTTTGGGATTAGCAGGGAACTTTTTTGCTGGAAATCAGCGACATTAAGGAGATGGGTAGATGTTAAACAAATTAAAAAACTCAATAACAGATTTTTTGGGTACAGACATAAAAACCGATAAGTATAAAAAAGCAGATGACGCGAAGTTTGGAAAAATTTCCAACTTTAAAACACCAGATGAGTGGGTGCGTAGCACCTGTGGTTACTGTGGTGTAGGGTGTGGGCTTTACATTGGAGTAAAAGATGGACGACCTGTCTACACTAAAGGTGACCCTGCTCACCCTGTAAGTAAAGGAACGCTTTGTCCAAAAGGCTTGACAGAGCATGAAATGGTTGACTCTGACAACCGTGTAACAACTCCGATGATTCGTAAAGATGGAGCATTACAAGCTGTGGAGTGGGATGAAGCGTTTACCCATACGGCTAAAAAGTTTCAAGACATTCAAGCCAAATATGGAAAAGGTGCTGTAGCGTGTATCTCTACAGGGCAATTTTTGACCGAAGATTTTTACACTTTAGGTAAGTTTGTACAACTAGGACTTGAGACCAATAACTACGATGGAAATACCACTTTATGTATGGCTTCTGCTGTTATGGGTTATAAACAGACTTTTGGAAGTGATGGACCACCTGCAAGTTATGAGGACTTTTCTCATGCCGATGTTATTATGCTTATAGGGGCGAATATCGCCGATAACCACCCTATTTTGAAACTTCATATTGCTAAAAATAAAAAGATTA
Organism: Campylobacteraceae bacterium; assembly: GCA_027038295.1. Lineage (GTDB taxonomy): Bacteria > Campylobacterota > Campylobacteria > Campylobacterales > Sulfurovaceae > UBA1140. The sequence continues at coordinate 18,612 of JALVXD010000265.1, read as the reverse complement.
CAGGAAAGAAACCAACCATTATTGTGGTTGACCCTCGTCACTCTAAAACAGCAAATATGGCAGATATTTTTGTGCCTCTTGCTCCTCGTTCTGACTTGGCGTTGCTTAATGGATTGTGTTACATTATTTTTGAGCAGGGTTGGGAAGATGAGAAGTTTATAAAAGAGCGAACTTCTGGGTATAGAGAGTTTAGAAGCAATATTATGGAAAACTATCCACCACAAGAGGTAGCACACATTACAGGCATTGATGTTAAAGAGCTTTACCGTTTAGCAAAAGTTTATGCCACAGCAGACAAAGCGATGTCAGCTTGGACAATGGGGGTTAATCAAAGTTCTATTGGAACCGATACGGTCTCTGCCATTTGTAACTTGGCTCTCATTACAGGAAATTTAGGAAAAGAGGGAGCTAGTCCATTCTCTATTACAGGTCAATGTAATGCCATGGGAACACGTGAGTTTGGGTTTACTTCGTCAATCCCTGGTTATAGAAACTATGCAAGTGATACCGATAGAGCGATATTTGCAGATATTATTAATGTTCCTACAGAGCTTATTCCTACTAAACGTGGTTACGCTTATCCACAGATTATTGATGCTATTGACCGTGGGGAGATAAAAGCTCTATGGGTAACAGCAACCAATCCTTTGGTAAGTTATCCTGACCAAAACCAATTAAGACGAGCATTAAAAAAGCTTGATATTCTAGTAGTTCAAGATGCCTTTATGTCTGAAACAGCTGAGATAGCCGATGTAATCTTCTCAGCTGCAACTTGGTCTGAAAAAGAGGGAACCTACACCAACTCTGAACGACGTTGTAACTATGCAAAAAAAGCTGTTGAGCCTTTGGGTAAAACCATGAGTGATGCGAACATTGTCATAGAGTTTTCAAAATATTTTGAGGGAAAACATGAGTTACTCTTTAAAGATTTTAAAACAAGTCGTGATATTTTTGAAGAGATAAAGCGTGTTAGTGCTGGTCAACTTTGTGACTATTCTGCCATGAGCTATGAAAAAATAGAAGAGCTTGGAGGAATCCAATGGCCTTGTAATGAGGAGTATCCAGAGGGTAAAAAACGACTCTATACCGAAGGGTTTGATTGCCCTACCGATGATGGAAAAGCAAAACTTCTTCCTGTTGATTGGAAACCTCTAAGTGAAAGTTGTAACCCTAACTTTCCATTGAATTTAAATACAGGGCGAACAGTTGAGCAGTGGCACACACGAACCAAAACAAAAACCATTGGACTTTTAAATGACTTGGCACCTGAAGCATGGGTTGAAATGAACCCTAAAGATGCTAAAAAATTAAAAGTAAAAAGTGGTGACCGAATTAAAATAGGCTCTACTCGTGGAAGCGTTGAAGATTTGATTGTAAAAGTAACCGAAGTGGTACGAGAGGGTGACTGTTTTGTACCTTTTCACTTTGCTGAGCAGATGATAAACAACGTAACCATAGCAGACTTTGACCCTAAATCATTTGAGCCTAATTTTAAGCAATGTGCTGTGAATATCTACTCTGATGAAGTGCCTAAAGGAATTAAACAAGAGTCAATTGAAATTGCAGGAACATTAGAACAACCTGTAGGTTCGGTAACATTGAACAAAATAATTGAAGAAAATATTAAAGAAGAGAGTAAAAACTAAGAGGTGTAAATCATCCTACAAGATGTGAAACTTGTAGGATATTTTTAAGAAAATGTGAAAATTACAAAGCAGTTTTATGACTTACTAAAAGGTCAAATAACCATGAGATAAACTCATGATTATTGTTCACTAATTAAAGTGAAAATGGTACAGTTAAGTAAGCTTGAACTGTGTTACCATCGATAGCATCATCATCAGATGAAGTGTTAATCAATGCAACAGTTGCATCAACTGGACCAACTTTTTTAGTTGCTGTTAATGTGATTTCATCCATCTCTAATACGTTAGCATTAGTGCTATTATCATTAGAAACTGTTGTGTATTGAGCTGTAAATGGACCAAATGCTCCTGAAAGCATCATTGACTCAGCACCTGCTTGACCTACATAGTTGTAGTTCCACCATGCTTCTGTATAAAGTTTAGATTGACCACCATGAGCTCCACCAGTTGCTGTGTTACCCATGTATACCAAACCTTTATCATCTACTTTAGAGTAAGCACCTGCTACACTCAGTTCACCTATAGAGTAACCTACTTTAGCAGCCACGGCTGTAGTATCATCTTGACCATCAACTACACCTTTTGGAGAGATTTGAGAGTACTGAAGACCTACAGAAACCTCTTTTGTTGGTGTTACATCTGCTTGAAGCCAAAATGCATCTGCTTCATTTCTTACATTGTAGAACCATGCTTGAGCTGTTGTCATTGGAATAGCTTTAGTAATAACTGCTGCAGCAAATGCACCTTTATTGGTAGCAAGAGCTGTTTCTTGTGCATTATTTAAAGCACCATATTTACTCATACCACCATTTAAGTTTTCAAACCCATTATGACCATTTCCACGACCAACCCATGCACCAATTAATGTAGTATCTGGAATATGGTTATCTACTGCTACAGCTGCATCAAATGTATTATGAGCAATATTCCATGTCTCCGTAAATGCTAATGGTGTGTCAAGTGCTTGACGACCAACAACCAACATTGTTTTATCAATTGGCTTTACTACGATATTTGCTGTATCAATCCATGCTTTATCTTGAACACCTACAGGTGTAGTTGCTCCACCATGAGGTACCCATGTAGCAGATACCAAAGTTCCTTCTAAACCAAGTGTACTAATACCTGTAATACCAGCATTAACAGTTACACCATCAACAACTTCTCTTGAATAATCAAGACTAATTGCAGAATCACCCATTGCACCATTTTTGTTGAAAAGGTCAGCTCCACCTGCATCAGTTGTGCTATAGAAAAGCTTAGCATCACCACTAATTGTACTCTCACCTGCTACTGCAGACGTTACAGCCAATGCTGCGATTAGACTTAGTTTTGTAAATTTCATATTTACTCCTTTGAATTGTTTTGTAAAATCATTATACTATAAGATTTTTTAATTTATCTAATTTTTATTGCTTAAATTTTAAGCATCTCTAAAACGAATATAAATACATTATAATAGTTATAATTATATTTTATAGATTAATATTGTATATTTTTTATACACTTAATTTATATCTTTACGGTTAAAAACCGTTATACTATGAGCCATTAAAAAACCGAAGGAGTACGTTTATGAAAAATAAATTTCTAGCACTGCTAACACTGTTAGCTCTACCCGTTCTTACATTTGCTGAGGACAAATTAGATTCTGGTGATACAGCATGGATGATGGTCTCAACTGCATTTGTATTACTAATGACCCCAGCAGGTCTTGCACTATTTTATGCAGGTATGTCACGAAGTAAAAATGCGTTGAATACCTTTTCAATGGTTATGGGTGCTTTTGTTATGGCATTTGTGGTATGGATTATTGCTGGTTACTCAATTGCATTTGGAACAAACGAAAGTGCAATGCTTCAAAATGTAATGGGTGGTTTTTCAAATGTAATGCTTGATGGTATTAAATGGACTGACTTAAGTGGAAGTTACCCTACTTATGTATTTATTGCATTCCAAGGTACATTTGCTGCTATTACTATAGCTATTGCATCTGGTTCAGTTATTGGACGTATGAAATTTTCTACATGGATGATTATTATTATCCTTTGGGGACTTGTTGTTTATGCTCCTATTACTCACATGGTATGGGGTGGAGAGGGTGCTTACCTTTTTGATGCTGGTGCATTAGACTTTGCTGGTGGTACAGTTGTACATATGAACGGTGGTTTAGCTGGTCTTATTCTTGCTATCTTAGTTGGTAAAAGAGTTGGATACAATAAAACTGCTATGAAACCTTTCTCAATCATCTTAACAGCTGTTGGTGCAGCATTATTATGGTTCGGTTGGTATGGATTTAATGGTGGTTCTGCATTTGGTGCAAATGCTATTGCTGGTCTTGCTGTTCTTACAACAACCATTGCAACGGCTGCTGGTGCTGTAACATGGATGCTTATTGAGTGGTTAATTTACAAAAAACCTACACTTCTTGGAATTGCATCTGGTATTATTGCTGGTCTTGTAGCGATTACTCCTGCTGCTGGTTTCGTTGGTGTTGGTGGTGCCTTTATCATCGGTATCGTAGGTTCTATCATCGCATTCTTTGGTGTTGTTAAACTTAAAGCTATACTCGGATATGATGATTCACTAGATGCATTTGGTATTCACTTCTTAGCTGGTCTGTGGGGAGCATTAGCTGTTCCATTCTTAGCACTTCATGACACAGACCTTTTATGGGATGGTCCACTTAAAACATCACTTACAGATGGAAAAACTGCTGATGTTATGGGACAGTTCTGGGTTCAAGTTGAATCCGTAGCCATCGTTGGAGCATGGACACTTATTGGTACTGTTGTTGTTTACTTTATCGCTTCTGCATTGACAGGTGGTGGAAGAGTAGATGAAGAGACAGAACATAATGGTCTTGACGAAATGGTACATGGTGAAAAAGGAATGAATCTTTAATCATCAATCCATACATTCCCAAATTATATCTTGGGAATGCCTATTATATTTTCGTAGGTTTGACCATGTCAAACATCAAATCTCAGTTGAAACAGATGAAGATTTGATGTTTTATCTACGATTATATTTGATTTAGACGTTTGACATGGTCAAACCTACATAGATATACAAAGGAATTACAAATGAAAAAAATAGAAGCAATCATCAAGCCATTTAAACTTGAAGATGTAAAAGAAGCATTGGTAGAAGCAGGTATCGAGGGGATGACAATCTCTGAGGTTAAAGGTTACGGAAGACAACAAGGTCACTCTGAACTTTATAGAGGAGCTGAATATGTGGTTGAGTTTATTCCAAAAGTAAAAATAGAAATCGTAGTAAGTTCACAAGAGTTTGCTGACACTGCTGTTAATGCTATTAAAGAGGCTGCTCACACTGGTAAAATCGGTGATGGAAAAATCTTTGTATCTGACATCTCTAGCGTTGTTAGAGTTCGTACAGGTGAAGAGGATGCCGACGCTTTATAGAGAGGACTTTTCCTCTCTATCCACCCCTATTTAACAGTTATTTTTTAACTATTAATCTTAGAACTTTCTAAATCAGACTTTTTATTATCTATCTCTTTTTCTCTTTTTTTATCTTCTCTACGTTTCTTTTTCATTTTCATTTTAGCCAGTTCACGCATATCTTCAGTGGTGTCACTTTCATCCATAATCTCAATACCAAGTAAGGTCTCTACACAATCTTCCAAAGTTACAATTCCTTCTGTTTGGTCGTAGTTGTCTTTGACTAAGAACATATGCTCTTTCTTCTTTATAAACATGTCAAGCACTACAGCTACAGAGATATTTTCATAAATAGAGTAGATGTTCTTCTGAATACTTGCAATAGTCACCGAATCATCTATAAGCGACTGCTCAAAAATCTTTTTAGTAAGTACTATTCCTGTAACATCTTCTATACTATCTCCATAGATAGGAATTCTAGAAAATTTAAAAATCTCTTTCTCATTCTCCATAATATCTTTTATGGTTCGATGCCCCTCTAAAGCAAATACAACTGAACGAGGGGTCAAAATATCAATTACTTTTTTATCATCAAGTTTTAGTACATTTTCTATAAAATCTGACTCTTTTTCATCTATAACCCCCTCCTCTTCAGAAAGAAGCATACTCTCTAAAAGCTCATCTTTTGTAGTGGTTGCTTCATCTTCTTGACCTTTAGAGATTTTGTTGGTAACAAGTAGTGTCACTAAAATAATAGGATAAGTCAACCAGATAAAAAACTGAATAAATCTACCTGCAATGGGGGCTAATGTTTTCCAATAAATAGCACCAATGGTTTTAGGAATAATTTCTGAAAAAAATAAAATAGCAAAGGTAAGTACTATAGAGACATAAACCATAGCACCATCACCATAGAGTTTAGATGCTTGTGCACCTACTGCTGCTGCACCTAGTGTATTGGCAATAGTATTTAAAATTAAAATAGATGCGATAGAGACATTGATGTTTTCTTTGTGAGAGCGTAGCAGTTTTCCTGCACTTGGATTTTCCCTCTCTAAAACAGAAACGTATGACATTTGTACTGAGAGCAGTACGGACTCAAGAATAGAACATAAAAATGAAACTCCTACAGATAGGAGAAAGAAGAGTATAAGATAACTCATTTAATTTGATAAACCTTTAAAATAAAATAATGGTCGCAAGACCTAAGAAGCTAAAGAACCCTACTACATCAGTAACTGTTGTCAATATAACAGTACTGCCAATAGCAGGGTCAATATTTAATCGCTCTAATAAAAGAGGAATAGTCGCTCCAAAAAAACCAGCCATAAGTAGATTTATAATCATAGAAAGGGCAATAACAAAGCCCAAATTCTCTATATGAAACCAAAAAGTGGCAATAGTTCCTATGATTATAGCAAATAAAAAACCATTTAATAATGAAATACTCACCTCTTTCATAATAATTCTTTTAGCATCAATAGATGAAATATCACCCAAAGTTAACTGACGAACAACAACTGTTAAAGTTTGTGTTCCAGCATTTCCCCCCATGGAAGCAACAATAGGCATAAGAACAGCTAAAGCAACCATAGAGTTTAAAGTATCTGAAAAAAGTCCAATAACAAATGAAGCTAAAATAGCTGTAACAAGATTTAGCCCTAACCAAGTAGCACGTGTTTTACCTGCTTTTAAAATCTGTTCATCCTCTTCTACATCATCATTTAATCCAGCAAGATGATATATCTGTTCAGTTGCCTGTTCTGAGACAATATCATGAATATCATCAGAGGTAATTCTACCAATTAGCTTACCATTTTTAGTCACAACAGGCATAACAAAAAGGTCATACTCTTTAAACAGACTTACAACATCTTTTATATCATCCGTATCAAAAGCAATAATGGGTTCAAAATTTGAGTCTGACTCTTCTATATTTTCTTCAAAAGTTTTTTGAAAATCAAAGGTCAAAAGGTCATCTAAATCTATACTATAAAGCAATACTCCATTTTTAGTCGTTATAAACAGATTATGAACATTTTCTAACTCATTAGACTTTTTAAGTTTGGAAAATTTGTTAATTGCATCTTGGACAATCTCATTCTCAGTGGCTGTAAAGACCTCCACCTGCATGTAAGAACCAGCTTCATTTTCATTGTACGATTGAAGCAATGTAATCTCATCTTGGTCATCTTTATCAAGATTCTCAAAAACCTCTGAAGCCATCTGGGCATCATGCTCATGAAGCTCCTGCATAAAGTCAACTTGGTCATCACTCTCTAGCTCTTTAACTGCCTCTGTTAAATCATGAACCTCTAATGACTCCACCATATCATCAAAGTACCTATCGGGTAACTCTAAGGCGACATCCCCTAATATATCTTTAGGTATCAGTTTAATAGCTTCAGAAAACTTCTCTTCATCATACTGCTTTAAAATATTTACAATTTCGGAGAAGTGACGTTCTTCATCTCCATGAGATGCTAAGTACTCTTTTAATAGCTTCATCTACAATCTCCATATTTTTTTGGAATTATAGCTTAAGGAAAGAGTTAACTACTTTAATAAACTTCTTCACCTCTCACACATCGAACATAAAACTCATTGAGTATTGAATCTTTAGAAGTGGTTCCATAATTAAAATCTACATTCCAAGCATACCCATCGGATGAAACATCTACTGTTGATGACCAGTAATAGCCTTTTATCGATACATTTTTAAACTCTTTTTTAATCGAAGGTTTATACTCATTGATATCAACAATTGACTGAAGCTCTTTAATATTTGGGAGCCTCCAGTCATCTTTTTTGCCTAAAACCAACTCTTCGCAATACGCTTTTGCACCCTGCCAATCTTTTTTTAGCACTTTAACATCACTACTATCTTGCCATATTAAATCTTGCATTTCATTTGCATTTAGATTAAATACCATAACGGTTAAAGCCAACATATATTTCATCTTCATCTCCTACTTCTCCCTTATACATCGAACATAATGTCTTTTTGACTTCATATCCGTAGAGGTTTTTCCTACTCCAAAATCAACAATCCATGCATAATCAGGAGAAGAGACATCTTGACTTGATGACCAATACTTTTTTGGGAAACTCTTTTTAAATGCAGGAACAATTGCTGAATCATATCTATCATAATCAACAATACTTAATAACTCTTCATAAGTAGGAACTCTCCAGTCATCAAAAGTAGAGAACTCTAACTTTTGGCAATATTTTTTTGCTCCGTTTAAATCTCTTTTACTACGGCTAGGGTATTCATTATCTTGCCACATTAGTCCAAGTTTTGTATCATTAACTATATTATGTTTTGTTCTATGAAATCTCTGAAGTTTTATACTGTCTTTTTTATCAAGAAGTTTTCTATATGCCTCGGTAGGTTCTAACTTTTTTTCAAATTCAAACATGACCTTAAGTGAGCCATAAGATGAGACATAGACCTTTTTTTCTCCATGCTTTTCACACTCACTATTAATATATTTTACAACTTTAAGAACATGGTCACCCTCTTCTAACGTAAGAGGGGTAATCTCTTTGGTTAACTTTACACTTTTGTTACCATCTACATAAAGTGTTGCATTTTCACCTTTATAGTGAATCACGACCTTTCCCTCTTTAGCCATAAGTGTTGAAGCCACAACTATTAAAACCATAGAAAACAGTACTTTTTTCAAAATCTCCCCTTAAACTTATAATAGTAATAAGTTTAACATAATTAAGTTAATTTTTCTCATACACCTTCAACTCATTATACAAAGAATCTCTCTCTACAGGAGTAAAGCCAGAGTTTTTAATAAGAGCTATAAACTCTTCTAGCTCCATGCCATTGGCACTTGCAGCCCCTGCTGCTGACTGAATTGCCTCTTTTTCTATGGTTCCATCAAGGTCATTGGCTCCGAACTCTTGGGCGATGAGTGCTAGGTTAATGGTTGAGGTTGCCCAGTAGGCTTTGATATTTGGAATGTTGTCTAAAAGTATTCTAGCTATGGCATAGGTTTTTAAAACTTCTTGACCTGTAGGGTAGTTACAGTTTTTTAGATAGTTGTTCTCTTTTTGATAAACAAGAGGAATAAAAGCATTAAACCCACCTGTTCTGTCTTGAACCTCTCTAAGTCGTAACATATGATCAACTCTATGAGCTCTAGTTTCTATATGACCAAAAAGCATGGTAGCATTACTCATTTTACCTTTGTTGTGCCACAGTTCATGAATATCAAGCCACTGCTCAGAAGTCACTTTTCCTTTGCATAAATACTCCCTCACCTCTTCGTCAAATATCTCTGCTCCACCACCTGGCATAGAGTCTACACCACTGGCTATCATTTGGTCAATAACCTCTTCGTAACTTAAACCATAGTGACGATGTAAAAAGTCAATCTCTGCTGCTGTCATGGATTTTATGTGAACAGTAGGAAACTTTTCACGTATTTTCCGAAAGGCTCCCATGTACCACTCTACCCCATCGTTAGGGTTGTGAGCAGAGACAATATGAAGCTCTTTTGCCCCTTTTTCTATGGAGTTGGTCGCAATCTCTAAAATCTGCTCATGACTCATGGTATATTGGTGAGGGTTTTTACGTGTCGCAGAGTAAGCACAAAACTTACAAACATCAGCACAGACATTGGTAGGGTTAATATGACGGTTAATATTAAAATAGCTCTTTTTACCAAACTTCTCTTGTCGAATCTCATCTGCAAGTTCACCCAAGGTAAACAAATCAAGCTCATAAAGGGCTTCACCCTCTTCTTGCGTAAGTCTCTCTCTATTTTTTACTTTTTCTATTAGTGTCATATATCTACTGCCCATAATTAATTTTTGCTATTATAACAACAATAGATAAGGAAATGATAATGGAAGATATAAAAGCACAAATAGAGACATTACTCTATGAAGAAGCAGCTGATTTTGAAATATCTAAATTACTAAAGAGAGATATTAAAGAGTATTTTGAAACATTAGAAGAGAGTTTTGCAACCAACAGTGGAAAAGGTTTTTTACTAAAACATACTAAAAAAATAGACAGCATCATACAGATGGTTTACAAAGTTGCCATGCGTTCTATGTTTGGTACTTACATGCCCATGAAGAGTACCCTACCCATAACTCTTTTAGCTCTTGGTTCTTATGGACGGGAGCAACTTTGTGTCTACTCTGACATCGACCTAATGATAGTCTATAAAGAGGTTCCAGGGTACAACACACAAGAGATGATAGAGAAGATTCTCTATATTTTATGGGATGCAGGGCTAAAACTTGGTCATCGTGTGCATGAAGTGGGTGAGATTTTTGAGATATCTCAAACAGACATTACCATAAAAACTTCTATGATAGAGTCACGCTTTATAGAGGGTTCTAAACAACTTTGGGACCAAACTCAAAATGAACTTTATAGAATTCGTAAAGACAATCAAGAGGCATTTATACATGCAAAAATTGAGGAGATGAGAAGCCTACATAAAAAATACCCCCTAAGTATGGAGCCAAACTTAAAAGAGGGAGAGGGTGGTTTTCGTAATGCAAACCTTGTATTTTGGTTAGGGAATATACTCCATAATATAGACAAAATTAAGAACTTAGATAAGAGTATTATCTCCAAAGAAGCCTATGATGAATTTTGGGAAGCTTTAGAGTTTTTATTTAAAGTTCGTTCTGCACTACACCTAGCTACAGGGAAAAAAGAGGACAGACTTAGACTAGAACTTATACCTTCTGTTGCTAATTATTTAGGCTATAAAAGCACACAAAAAGAGCATATGAAGTTTACTAGAAAGGTTATATCTCATCTAAAAACAATTAAACTTCATACTACCATCTGGATAGATGCTTTAAGTAATTGGTATAACAAAGATATTATGCTTTGCCCAAATCATCCAAATGACTCCTATTTGAAACTACTTAAACAACTCTCTATTGCCCCTGTTGAAAAGTTCCCTGTCCACCCTAGTTTTCTAAAAGCACTTAACTTCTCAGAAAGAAGCTCCAATATAGAAGATGAAGTTTATGAAATTTTACTCGAAATTTTTCAAAGACCACAAAGTCATATACTTTTAGAAGTACTGCTTGATAGTCGACTTCTAGGATACACCATTCCTTATATGAAAAAAGTTGTAAATCTTCCTCAATTTGATGGGTATCATCAATATGCTGTAGGTATTCATTCTGTTAAGTGTGTTGAGGCATTAGAAAATATAGAAGACAAACGAGTAGAGGTTTTATATACAAATTTAACAAAACGAGAAAAACTTTTTATCAAAGTTGTTACCCTTATTCATGATGCAGGAAAAGGACGAAAAAGAAACCACTCTATAGTAGGAACAATTCTATTTAAAGGGTTTTCTAAACGATTAAATTTTACAGATGAGGAGCAACGTATAGGGAAAAACCTTATTTTACATCATACACTTATGAGTTTTACTGCCCAAAGAGAAGACCTTCATTCTGAAAAAGCCATTTTAAAGTTTTCATCACACTTTCCTACTCAAAAAGAGCTAGATTTTATCTATATATTGACCTATGCAGACATGAATGGAGTAGGCAATAAAAGCATCTATAATGACTTTAATTCAAGACTCATAAATACACTCTATCGTCAATCTTCATTAGCCCTCTCTAATATTAAATTACTTCAAGAAACAACAAAAAGAGTTAAAAAAGAGCAAAAATTAAAACAGCTAAATGAGTTTAAATCCTTCCCTAAAAGTTTACAAAAAAAAGTTCTAAATATTCACTCTGACCTATTTTTTATAAAAAACACTCCTCAAAGAATTATAAATATCATTCAAAAAGTACGTACGCTAAAAGATTATGAATTTGTTATTACCAATGATAAATTTCTCACTATTGAGATTTTACGAAAAAAGAATCTTGATTTAAGTTATCTCCTTCATCAACTCTCTCGACTAGATATTGTTCAAATGGATATTTATAAACTTTTTTCAGGTATCAAATACTTTAGAATTGATTTTAATGAGACTATAGATGAAGGTGACTATATACAACTACATGAAGTAATAACCAATGCACTAGAAGAGGTATATAAATTAGAACTCAAAAAACCAACTATTAATGCTAAAGATGTACATATAGACTGTAATCACTCAAAAGAACATGCCATTATGCAAATAAATTGTAACAATCAAAAAGGTCTGTTATCTTATATTATAAATATTTTTGACAACTTTAAAATTGATATATCTTCTGCTAAAATTCATACAAAAATGAACAAGGTAAATGACCTATTTTTAATCGAAAAAGATGGAAACTTTTGCCATAATACTAATAAAATTTTAGAAGAATTAATGGAGATATAATATATGTGTGGAATTGTTGGATATGTCGGAAAAAATGAAAAAAAAGAGATTTTATTAGATGGTTTACAAGAGTTAGAGTATAGGGGTTATGATTCAGCTGGTATTGCTATTATTGAAAACCGACAACTAAAAAATTTTAAAGCTGTAGGAAGATTACAAAATTTACGAGAGAAGATAAAAGATTATGCCAGTGAAGGTTTTGGGGTATCTATTGGTCATACACGTTGGGCAACTCATGGAAAGCCAACAGAACTCAATGCACACCCTCACATGGGTGCTTACTCTTTTGTGGTTCATAATGGAATTATTGAAAATTATCAAGCACTTAAAGATGAACTACAAGCCCAAGGGGTGAAGTTTTTAAGTCAAACCGATACAGAGACCATTGTTCACCTTTTTGAAAAAAATCACAACATCAACAATAACCCATGGCAAGCATTTCAAGATACCATTGCTAAACTAGAAGGTGCTTATGCTACGTTGCTTATTACAGAGGCTGAAGAAGAGACCATCTTCTTTGCTAAAAATGGTTCCCCTATGCTTATTGGATTTAATGGTTCAGATATCTACTTTGCCTCATCAGATACACCCATCATAGGAAAAGCTACAGAAGTTTACTACCTTGAAGATGGAGAGTTTGGTTATGCTAAAGATGGTGAACTAAAACTTTTTGATGCAAATGGAGAAAAAATATTCTCAAAACAAGCACTAGCAACCGACAAAGCAATGGCACAAAAAGATGGTTTCCGTTTCTTTATGGAGAAAGAGATTTACGAACAGGGTCAAGTAATGAACGATACCATGATGGGTCGTGTACTTGACGATAAAATTGACTTTGAAGAGTTAGATGAAAATCTTTTTGAGAATATCACCAATATCAAAATCTGTGCTTGTGGAACCTCTTATCACTCTGCTTTAGCTTCAAGTTATCTCTTTGAAAGAATCTCAAAAATACCTTGTCAAGTAGAGATAGCTTCTGAGTTTAGATATAAAGAGCCTCTACTTCGTGATGACACGCTCTTTATAACCATCTCACAAAGTGGTGAAACAGCCGATACATTAGAAGCTTTGAAAATGGCAAAAAAAGCTGGACTAAGAAGTCTAAGTATCTGTAATGTTGATAACTCATCTATAGTAAGAGAGAGTGATGCAGCTGTACTAACCAGAGCAGGAATCGAAAAAGGAGTAGCCAGTACCAAAGCATTTGCTACACAAACCATGGTACTTTGGATGCTATCTATCTACGTTGCACAAGCTAAAAAGAGCATAGATAGTGAGTTATTAAAACAAGAGTTAGATGCCATGAGACACACACCAAAAGCACTTGAGGTAGATGAAAAACTTCATACTAAAATGACACGTCTCTCTAAACGATACTTGCATGGTCATGGGTTCTTCTTTATCGGTAGAGATATCTTCTTCCCTCTTGCACTAGAGGGTGCTTTAAAACTAAAAGAGATATCTTACCTACACGCAGAAGGTTATCCATCTGGGGAAATGAAGCATGGACCAATCGCCCTAGCCGATGCAGAACTTTTTACGGTAGCACTTATGCCAAAAAGTTTACATTATGATAAAATAAAATCAAATGTAGAGGAGTTATGTGCTAGAGATGCAACCGTTTTAGCCATCTCACCAGAGTCTTTTGACCTAGCAGATGACTTTGTGAAAACCAAATATGATGCTCACCCTATGTTAGAGTTCTTTGAGATGATGGTAGTCACACAACTACTTGCTTTAGAGATTTCAGTACGATTAGGAAATGATGTAGATATGCCAAGAAACTTGGCAAAGTCTGTTACTGTGGAGTAATACCAACAGTAGGGTCGGTATACCGACCACTTATTAGTAAGTTACTTTTAACCCACCATAAAAACTGTTATTAAAAAGTTCTTGACTAACATTTTTATATTCTGCATGTATATTTCTATACCCAGCATACACTTTTACATTTTCAATCATTTCAATATCTGCAGATAATCTATACTCTGAATATCGTTGTGAATCACCAAAAGACAATGCATTTGGAGCATATAATGCCTTAGCTTCAAGAGCTACAGGAGGAATGTTAAACATCAGTGGAGGGAAAGTATAACGAATTTTTGCCATAAGAGGTAAGCTTGTAAAGTCTTCATTGCCAACTTCAGCCCAAATAAATTTAGCACCAAACGTAAGCTCTACGCCTTCTGCACCTTCTAAGGCATTGGTTGCTCCCACTCCTACACCAACTAGTTGTCTATCACTGTTCACATTTAAAAAGTTAAAATCACCTTCATAAATGGTACTACTTGTCTGTAGTGCTGCCAAATTTCGAGAGTCTAGTGTCCCTTCTACTTCAACATCCTCTTCATTAATATTAATACCGACTCCACTCTCTGCCATAAGTAATGCTGAGGTAAACAGGGTTGTCAATGCTATTTTTTTAAACATATCGTTCTCCAATGTAATATTTATTTATAGTATTATATCACAGATTCATTAAGTCACTAGACTATATTGTTTTTAGATGTTTCTTCTCATGTGATATTTAACACCCCAAATACACAATTGTTCTACAAACTTTTTATAGTATTAAGTATGGAGATAACAAGAAATGAAAAAAACAATATTAACACTTTTAATAACACTAACAACATATGGTATTGCTACTGATGGTCAATCATTATATAAAAATTGTGCAGGATGTCATGGAGATAAAGGAGAGACCAAAGCACTGCAACTCTCTGCAATAATTTCTGGACAAGATGCAAATAAAAGCATTTTGCAACTTACTGCCTATAAAAATGGTGAGCTAAATAAATATGGCTTGGGAAACATCATGAAAATGCAAGTGGCAACACTCAGTGAAGATGATATAGCAGACCTTGCTGAGTATATAGCTTCTTTAAAAAAATAAAACTAAGAACATGGACTTTAGTCCATGAATATCGTGGACGAAAGTCCACGCTCCTAATTTTACATGTACTTCTTTAAAACTTCAGGAATTTCTATAGAACCATCTTCATTTTGATAGTTTTCCATAATCGCTACCAACGTACGCCCTACAGCTAAAGCAGAACCATTTAAAGTATTGACTAAAACATTTTTCTTTCCATCTTTATAACGAATTTTAGCTCTTCGTGCTTGAAAATCTCGTGTATTTGAGATAGATGAAATCTCTCTATATTTATTTTGTCCAGGAAGCCAAACTTCAAGGTCAATGGTCGTTGCAGCAGAGAAACCAAGGTCGCCACCACAAAGCTCTACTACTCTGTGAGGAAGTTCAAGTCGTGTTAAAATATCTGAAGCATTCTCTACCATCATTTTAAATATCTCTTCACTCTGCTCTGGGGTTGTTATAGCAACCATTTCAACTTTGTCAAACTGATGTTGACGAATCATTCCACGCGTATCACGCCCTGCACTTCCTGCCTCTTTTCTAAAACATGGAGTGTACCCTGTTAGTAAAATAGGAAGCTCTTTAGTTGTTAAAATCTCATCATTATAGAGGTTGGTAAGTGGTACTTCTGCTGTAGGAATCAAGTACAAGTCTTCCCCATCTATTTTAAATAAATCATCTTCAAACTTTGGTAACTGCCCTGTTCCTTGAAGCATGGTAGCATTATTTATAAATGGAACACAAACCTCTTCAAAACCTTTTTCACGGTTGACATCTAAAAAGAAATTTATTAAAGCTCTCTCCATTCTAGCAGCCTCTCCACGAAGAACAGCAAAACGACTTTTTGCCAGTTTTACACCACGGTCAAACTCTATCCAACCATTTAGCTCTGCCAAAGCCCAATGCTCTTTTGGTTCAAACTCAAAGCTTCTTGGTTCTAAAACTTTTTTAAGCTCTACATTATCCTCTTCATCTACACCCTCTGGTACAGAGTCATCAGGAAAGTTTGGCATAGCAAGAGCAACAAGTTCTAAAGCTTGTTGAGCTTCACGTGCCGTCTCTTGAAGCCCTACTATCTCTTCTTTCTTAGCATCTACTTTTGCTTTAAGTTCTGTAACATCTTTTTTCTCACGCATATACTCACCAAAGAGTTTAGACATTTTGTTCTGCTCTGCTTTTGACTCTTCTAGTGTTGCATTGGCTTCTTTTAAAGTAGCAAAAAGCTCTTTTAGTCTTTCAAGTGTCTCAGAGTCAACACCCTTTTTAACAAGTTTAGCACTCGCTTCATCAAAGTTTTTTTGTAAATATTTTAAATCAATCATTATAGATACCTATTTATAGTAAAAATTATTGCTGAAATTATAGTAGAAAGTTTAGAAAGGGAGGGTTAAAGAGTAAAAGTTTACTCTTTAACATAGTTTAAAATGAAGGGATTCCATCAACATAACAGTCTGAGAAAGTAACAGAGCCATCTTTGTCATCCAATGCTGTTACCGTATATTCAATATATGAAGATTCCCCATTTGCTCCACATTGTGATGCATCTGTAATAATTGTATTTCTACCTACATAACTTAATCCTGCTATATTTGTTCCTTCAACCGTACATGAGAAGTGAGAGTTTTTGAGTGCAAATTTATCTGCTGTTCCAGTATTTATAATACCAGGATGATGAATAGTTTGAGTACCTGTTCCTTTAAGAATTTTATAACTCTCCCCCTCTAATCCCTCTACATTATTCCAAACATCAAAATAGACTTCTCCACTCTTTAATACTTGATTCGTCTCTGGATTCTTACCTAAGAAATTAACACTAATAGCTCCTAATTTCCCATAAAGATATTCAGCTGGGTATTTTACAGTGACCTTTGCTTTCCCCTCATTATCTAAAACATAGCTTCCATCACTTGAATCTATTTTAAGATGCCATTCTCTATAGCTAGAATCACAAATTTCTTCCATATAGTTGTGTCCAACTGCAAATCCTAAACCGTTATGACTCTCTCCATTATAGGTATCTGAAAATACTAAAGCTAAACTACTTGATAAATCTTTATCAATATCCCATTTACCAAGAGCTTCATAACTATGTATATCCCCAAAAACAACTGCATAGTCTCTATCATAATCAATATTATCAAATATCGAATTTGTTACTTCAAGTGTTGCTTTTTTACTCTCTTTATCACTAATTAAGTTTCCTTTTAATGTACCAAATTTTCCATAAAGTATAGGTTTTCCACTACTGTCTTTTGTAAAATCCGTCATTGCATTAACATAAATAGTTGGTGAGACATTAACAAGGTTGTTATACTTGTCTGTAGCAGAAATAAGATACTTATGTTCAAACCACTTATCAGCAAAATTATATAATACGCCATCATCATTAATAGAAAATGCTGTTGGAGGACCTGACATTATCATAGTAGAATATGTTTTTTTAATTTTTTCTGTATTTCCACTCTTATTTAAATACTCTATTTCAACGTCTATATCTGAAAGTCCAGAGCGTGTATATGTTTGAGCATATACAACAATATTATTTGTTTTTTCATAGCTAACGATACCAGAAGGTACTGTATTTTCAGTAGAATCAAATAACTTTAAAAGATTATTTTGTTTACTAATTATTTTAAAACTAATAATTTTATCACTTAATATAAAATTATTTGTATCTTTATCAATTAATGAAACTTGTATACTCTTCTTCTCTTCAAGATTAAACTTCATAATGGCTTCATCTTCTAAAGAAAATTTAATACCATAATTAATAGTATCAACACTACTTTCATTCGTATCATTATTTTCATGACTTGTATTTGTATCAGGCGTAGTTACGATAGTTTGATTCTCTTCAGGGCTTATCTCTTGTACAGGTGAACCAAAAGCCACCTCATTGGTTCTTCCATCTAAGCTCAATAGACTTGTACCCTTTAACGAATAAGAAGTTGGTGTACATGCTTCTTTAAATCTTACAACAGCATGTACATCTTTTTTATCTGTACCTTCATCAAATACAATTTCACTCGGAGAAAAGAGTACCTGTTCTACTTTACAAGGACTTACACTTATAGCTAAATCACTAAGATTTACCCCTACATCACTACCATAATTACTTATAACAGAAAAATCAATTCCCATTTCATCTTTCGCTTCGCTTAGTGTACTTTTCTGTGTCTCAACAGTTAAAGATGATGTACCACCACCAGTAGTACTACTCTCGCCACAGCCAACCAATCCTAAAACTAAAAGGAGAGAAGCACCAATTTTAAATAAACTTTTCATACGCTATTTCCTTTTTAATATATGTAGTTAACACCAAGTGTCACGGTAGATAGACTGTCTAACTTACTCAA
>JALVXD010000264.1 GCA_027038295.1 Campylobacteraceae bacterium | reverse complement strand
CACAGTAGGAACCAATAATGATGATTTTGAGATACTAAAATTTACAAATGTATCATTAGCCTGTAATAGAGCACCTAGTAGAATTACAATAGTCATGGTGCGGAGCATGTTAATAAAACTTATACTGCGTTTTTCTAAAACTTCCACCGTATTCCTAGTCCCATATGGCTACCATCAAAATTAACGTGCACCTGTTTTCGGACTTGTCCATCGATGTTAGCCACATCAATTTTAGCATTATGTAAATAAGAGTAGAAGATAAATGCATCAAAAGACTTTTTTTCTAGCATTATTTTAGCCCCATATGATTGCGCACCTTTGTTACTATACACATTAATATTATCATTGCCTGACATTATTTTAGTGTTTAAGAAGTAAAGATATTTAAATTCTGGTCCTGCACCAAGCACTTGATTCCACAAAGAAAATTTATAAAGTAAGGGGACTTCCAAAAAAAGTACATTTGTATAAGAAATAGATTCCATAAAGAAGCTATAACCAACAGCAGGATCAATATGACTATTTATTTTATCTATGTCCACTATATAACCAAGCATAACACTAGGCGTGCTCGCACCAGATGAGCCTGTCGCACTAGATCCATGTTCAGTAAACCCATCAGTTTCGGTTATTTCATAGCTACTCTGTACAGAATTAATTGCATTAGCATTACTTAAACCAATAAATATGTCATTTGAGGATAAACTCATATATAATATCATTAGTAATATACTGGCTTTTTTTACCATTTGTAAACATCTTGAGAAGGAATACTTTTACCATCTATCCATGAGTTATTCCATGTATTATGGTTATTTATATGTTTATCTCCTACTCCACTTACCAATACAGAATGAACAGTATGTATAGTGGAACCTTCATTGGCTAAAGAATATTTCATATAACTGTTATTGGATACCGCTTGTTTTGGTTTATTGTAATAAACCCATGTTTTTGTTATATCTTGGAAACGTGCAACTCTTTGGTATATTTGTATTTTATTAACATTTATTGCTTTTCCACATTGTGTTATCCTTGTCGTTGCGTAACCATCATGCCATGAATAAAAAGACCATAACCAAACTTGTGCTTGTATAGAAGATATCGTTGTGATTTTAATGTTTTTCGAGCAATTACGATTAGCAGTTCCTTCAATATACATAACTTTACTAGTTTTACTAGTTACATACTTATCTCCTGTTCCATATCCACCAAATATTGCTCCGCCGCCGCCACCACCAGCAAACAATACACTCGAACTTACTGCCAACAAAACAGTTATTATTTTTTTCATTTTATCTCCTAATCCTCAAGTTTCAAACTAATACTATTGCTATATTGGCTGCCACTCAATTTAAAGTTTCCGGCACCCGATAATACTAAACTTCCCTCGTACATCTCTATACTATAAATATCTGCATCAACAGAAAAGTTGTTAATATTAACAGTATTACCAAAAAGATCAACCATATAAAATGAACGTGTTTTTAAATCATCATCTAAA
>JALVXD010000263.1 GCA_027038295.1 Campylobacteraceae bacterium | reverse complement strand
TCATGTTTTCAATGGCTCCATTATAGTCACGTAGAGTCTGCTTAACATACTCATAACGCTCTGTTAATGTGGCTTTAATACTTGCATCAATATCTTGGGACATCTGCTCAGAGAAGTCATTACTAACCTGTCCTCCACCAAGGAATGAACTCTGCCTTCTCGAAAGTACCATAAGACCTGCTACATCACTCATTCCATAGACCATAATCATATCTTTTAAAATGGCTGTTGCACGATCAAGGTCATTTCCTGCACCTGTAGAGATTTCACCTAAAAAGACCTCTTCTGCTGCACGTCCACCAAGAAGAACATCTATCTCAGCCATAAGCTCATACCTACGTTTTAAGAATCTGTCTTCATCATCGGGTAAGTGCAGTGTATAACCTAATGCACCCAGACCTCTAGGAATAATAGAAACCTTAGTAACACGTGTAGAACCTTTTGTTAACTCTGCCATAAGCGCATGACCACTCTCATGGTAAGCAACAATTCTCTTCTCAACATCAGATACTTTTCTGTTTTTCTTTTCAAGTCCAACAAATGCTCTCTCTATGGCTTCTAAAAGTTGCTCTTGCATAATGGTCTTTTTGTTGGCACGACCTGCCAAAAGTGCAGCTTCATTAATAATATTTGCCAAATCAGCACCAGCCATACCAGCTGTCTGTTTTGCAACTATCTCCATATCTATAGATTCATCAAGTTTTACATCTTTAGAGTGAACTTTTAAAATCGCTAAACGACCTGCAAAGTCTGGTTTGTCTACAAGAACTTGTCTATCAAAACGCCCTGCTCTTAGCAATGCAGCATCGAGTGTTTCAGGTCTGTTGGTTGCAGCCAATACAATAACGGGTGTATCAGTACCAAAACCATCCATCTCTGCAAGAAGCTGGTTTAATGTCTGTTCACGCTCATCATTTCCACCCATCTGTCCACCACTTGCTCTTGACTTACCAATAGCATCAATTTCATCAATAAAAATAATAGATGGAGCAACTTTTTTAGCCTGTTCAAAAAGGTCACGAACACGACTTGCTCCAACCCCTACAAACATCTCAATAAAGCTTGAACCACTTACAGAGAAGAAAGGTACATCTGCTTCACCTGCCACAGCTTTTGCCAAAAGTGTTTTACCTGTACCAGGAGGTCCCACAAGTAACAGACCTTTGGGAATCTTTGCTCCAAGTTCTATGTAACGCTCTGGAAACTTTAAAAAATCAACAATCTCAACAACTTCATCTTTTGCTTCTTGAACCCCTTGAACATCATCAAACTTAACATTTGGTTTCTCAGAGTTTATCATTTTGTCTGACTTACCAGCCCCTAAGATTCCACCCATTCCTTTTGACATCTTTTTAGCTAAAAATAGCCAAATACCAAAGAAAATAAAAATAGGCAATAACATACTAATCAGTTCATTAACAAGAGGTTCTCCCATTCGACCTTCATAAGTAATATTATTCTCTTCCAAAAGAGGAATAAGCTTATCATCAAATGCTGGAACATTTTGAGCCACAAATCGAATAGTACCACCTTTGCCTATGGCTTCAATCGTCGAAGAGGTTATTTTAACCGATTCAACTTTATCCGCTTTAATGTACTGTTTAATCTCAGAATATTTTACTTTTTCTGTCTTAGTAATACGTTGATCACCCATGATGTTACTTAAACTGCCATCATCAGCAAATGACTTAAAGATGATAATAATAACCAATGCAAACAGTCCAAATGCCAACATTGGGTTGTCATTAAAGAAGTTGTTATTGTTATTATCATTATTTTGATTATTATTTTGATTGTTCATCTATTTCTGTTTTTCCTAAATCTTTATATTTTTATAAACCAGTGTTACCCACTCGTCTTTCTGTTTTCGTTCTAACAGCTCTAAGTCACGATAGACCTCTAAAACTGCTTCTTCTTTTTTATCTAAAATACCAGAGAGTATTAATATACCATCACTTTTAGTAGCTCTTTTTAGATCATGAACTATAAACTTTAGAACATCTGCAATGATGTTGGCAATAACCACATCATACTCCCCTTGGGCTTGGTTCGCTGAACCCTCCCAAAGCTCTTCGTACTCTTCAGCATTCAATGCAAAGTTTTGTTCACATGAGTCTACTGATATGGGGTCAGTATCACAAAGTTCTACATTGGCTCCTAGTTTTTTACAAGCCAAACCTAAAATTCCTGAACCACAACCCACATCTAAAACACGTTCATTGCCCTTAACATAGGTTCCTATAGCGTCTAAACATGAAAATGTTGTTGCATGATGACCAGAACCAAATGCCAATGCAGGGTCAATTTTGATGTTGATTTTACCTTTTTTTGCTTCATACCAACTTGGATAGATGTAAAACTTTCCAGCCTCTATAGGTTCTATAGAGTTTTGATACTGAGCTATCCAATCGACATTCTCTTTAACCTCAATGTTGTACTCTATATCAATGGTTCCACCAAGTGTTCCTACCAAAGATTTAACAGCATCTTCTATAAAAGCGACATCATTTTCACTTCGAACAATAATCTTATCTGTCCCTATCTCTAACCCATCACCTGAAATGTTCGCCACAAAATCGGCTATAAACTCAACAAAGTCTTCCTCTTTGAGTTTCATGGTCAGTTCATAATATTTATCTTGCATTATTTAGCTCCATTTGCAACGTTAAATGCCTCTTCAAGGTCAAGTGTACCCTCATAAAAGGCTTTTCCAACAATAGTCCCATCAATTCCAGCTACAATTAAACCATTAATATCTGTCATATCTTTTAATCCTCCACTAGCAATAGTTTCAAGTCCACAAGCTTCTTGAATTTCTTTAGTAAACTCTATGTTTACCCCTGTCATCATTCCATCACGACCAACATCAGTACAAATAATAGCCTCAACTCCACAAGCTGCAAACTCTTTAGCCAAGTCAGTAGCCTTCATGTCAGAAGTTTCTGCCCAACCCTCAACAGCTACCATACCATCAATAGCATCTATACCCACAACTATTGGGTACTTAGCAGCCATGTCTTTAACAAATTGAGCATCTTTAACAGCAATAGAGCCTAAAATTAAACGGTCAATCCCAAGCTCCAAATACATCTTAATGGTCTCTTCATCACGAATTCCTCCACCAAGTTCTAATTTTAAATTACAGTTCTCACGAATCTTCTTAATCTGCTCCAAATTTTCAGGCTTCCCTGCAAAAGCACCATTAAGGTCAACAAGGTGAACCCACTCGCTTCCCAACTCTTCAAATCGTTTAGCCACTTGCCATGGTTCATCAGAGTATATTTTGGCTGAATCCATCAAACCTTTGCTTAGTCTTACTGCTTTTCCGTCTTTTAGGTCTATGGCTGGTAGTATTGTCATTATTTTTCTTCCTTGAATAGGTTTTTTAGTTTTTGTTTTAGTTCATCAAAATTTTTATGTGAAAAATTATAAGGTTTTTTAGGATACAAAGATTTATAAATACAAGTTAAAATTTTTCTATTTTTATTTAACTTCTTTAAATTAAAACACTCTTCACAAGCTAAAAAACCATCTTTTTTATCTAAAGTATCAATTATAAAGTAGTCAAGATTTTTGTTAAAAATATAATAGTTAACTTCAATCTTCCAATCTAATATTTCAATAAGCTCTTCAATAGCTTTTTGACTAGCCTCTAATCCTCCACAACTATTATCATCTTCTGAAAAATCACAATCAAATACAAATAAAACTTTTTGAATACCTTTTCCAATTTTTTTATTTGCTACACTATAGCTATCTTTATCTAAAAGCTTTGATTTCCCACCCATCACGTTGATGATTGAATCAAAATTTTCAAATCCTATTATCTCATTACTCTTTTTTAAGTCATTGAGTAAAAGTCGTAAAAAAGTTTTATCATCACTTCCTTCACAAAAGATTCTTACCATCCACGAATCTCCATATTTTGCTCAACTTCATTTTTTAGTTCATCAAAATCAAAAATAACAGAGTCAATTTTCCCATCAGTTCGTCCTAACTCTATAAATTTAATCTCTTCATTATCTAATATTTGTTCTTTAGGTTGATAGGTATTTACGTCTTCTGTGTTTGCTGTTACTAGAGCTTTAATACACTCTTTTGAATGGGTTGTTGCGAAGACTTGAACGTTTTGTTCTTTGGCTATAGTTAAAATAATACTCCAAAGCTTATCCAATTTACTATGATGAATTCCATTATCTATTTCATCAATAAAAAGATAACTATCAGAACAAGCATAAAGAGAACAAATAATTGAAACATATTGTTTTAAACCATCTCCAAATTCTGAAATATCTCTATAAGGTTCTTCTAAATAAGTATAAGGAGAATTATTCGAAGTATCTACTTTAAACATTGGTTTATCTCCACCAATAATTTTAAAATTAACAATATATTCATCAAATTCGTTTAAATATTTATATAATACTTCTTCTTTATCTTTTTTTTGAACGGATTCATACACTTCTTTTAGCTGATTATTTGTGTATCCATGACTACTTATATATTTAACTTTTAAGTTTCTTGACACTTCAAAAGAGTAGTTATTTACATTAACAATAACTTCATTATTATTTATTTTAAAAAGGTACTCTTTAATTCCATTATCTTCCAAAATTTTATATTCAATGATATTACAATTTGAATTTGTATAAAATTTATTAGCTTTTTCTAAAAATTCTTTTATTGGATATTTAGTATTGATATATTTTAAATAATTTCTTGTATATTCAATTGAACTTAAACTATGTACAAATGTTTTTAAGTCTATAGTAAATATATTCGTACAAACAGCCTCCATAAAAGCCGTCTTCCCCACATTATTCTTCCCACCAATAAGATTAACACGACCAAAGCCCTCTGCTTTAAAATCTTCAAAACATTTAAAATTTTTGATTTCTATGTTTTTTATGAAATGTTCGCTCATTTAATTCTCCTTGGTTTCGTAGGGTGCTGTTTTCCAACGCACCTTTTAATAATATTTCGTATTTTTATTTTGCATTTGGTTTTGAAGTGCGTTAGAAAACGGCACCCTACAATGCTACAAAATTCTCTATAATCTTCAAACCATTCTCATGGCTCTTTTCTGGGTGGGGTTGTATGCCGTAAATATTATCTTTATTTACAGCAGATACAAACTCATAACCGTAATAGGTTTTACCTATGGCGTATTTGTCATCACACACAGCGTGAAATGAGTGAACAAAATAGAGATAAAATTCTTTATCTAAACCATCAAATAATTTAGTGTCATCTTGTTTAAATAGTTCATTCCAACCCATGTGTGGTACTTTTAATTTTGTGTCAAATTTTGACTCATCAAAAGGCACCACTTTACCCTCTATGAGACCCAAACCTTGGCTTGAACCAAACTCTTCTGAACTTTCAAATAAGAGTTGCATTCCAAGGCAAATTCCTAAAAGAGGTTTTCCACTTTTAGCATAAGCTTTTACAGCTTCATCCATGCCGTTCTCTTTTAGGTGTTCCATCGCATCCCCAAATGCACCGACACCTGGCAAGATTAGCTTGTCGTAGTTTTTTAGTTTTGCTGGGTCACTCTCTACAGCAATATCTACCCCCACTATCTCAAACGCATTTATCACAGAAGCTAGGTTTCCCATGTTATAATCAACAATTCCTATCAAAAGCTATTCCTTACTATTAATTCTCGTGATTATAGCAAATTAAATTGAAAGGTATTATCCATTACCTCAAAATAAGGAAAACTAATAGATAGAATTTTATCTAATTTTAGATAAAATCGTCTTCTATTTAATTTTTAAAGAATACATTGATAAAGCAAAAGAACAAATAAATTATCAAAAAATCTTAACAGTAGGAGTTATAAAAAATGAGAAAAAAGATATTAATAACAGGTGGTGCTGGTTTTGTAGGTAGCCACTTATGTAGAAGACTACTTAACGAGGGTAATGACATTATCTGTTTAGACAACTTCTTTACAGGCGATAAATCAAATATTATTGACATGTTAGACAATCCCTACTTTGAACTTATACGTCATGATGTACAAGAACCAATACTATTAGAAGTGGATGAAATTTATAATCTTGCATGTCCTGCTTCTCCTCCTTATTACCAGTTTGACCCAGTTGCGACCACTAAAACATCCGTAATGGGTGCTATCAATATGTTGAGCATTGCTCGAAAATGTAAGGCAAAAATCTTACAGGCGAGTACTTCAGAAGTATATGGTGACCCAGAAATTCATCCTCAACCTGAAAGTTACAGAGGTTCGGTAAGCACCACAGGAATTAGAGCTTGTTACGACGAAGGTAAACGTTGTGCTGAAACACTCTTTTTTGACTTTCACCGACAATATGATGTAACCATTAAAGTGATTCGTATCTTTAACACCTATGGTCCAGCCATGAACCCAAATGATGGAAGAGTAGTCAGTAACTTTATTGTCCAAGCACTCAAAGGTGAAGACATTACCATGTATGGAGATGGAACACAAACCAGAAGTTTCCAGTATGTAGATGATTTAATTGAAGGGATGATAAAACTTATGAACAGTCCTGATGAATTTACAGGTCCAGTCAATATTGGAAACCCAAATGAGTTTACCATGTTGGAACTGGCTGAAAAAGTCATTGAACTTACAGGAAGTAACTCAAAAATCATCTTTCAACCTTTACCACAAGATGATCCTCTTCAACGACAACCCATCATTGACTTGGCTAAAAAAGAGTTAGATTGGGAACCTACTATTCAACTAGAAGAAGGATTGAAAAAAACTATTGATTACTTTAAAAGTATAATTTAAATTTTTATATATAAATAATATGGAATAATCCTCCATATTCTATCTCTTTTCCTTTTAGAGTTTTTAGATAAAATTAGGGGAAAATTTTAATACTCTATAAGGATATAGATGAAAATCGCCATTGTAAAACTCTCTGCTATGGGAGATATTATACATGCCATGGTTGCACTTCAATACATTAAACAAGCCAAACCAAATATTCAAATAGACTGGATAGTTGAGCAAGGTTTTGCACAAATTTTAAAGAACAACCCTCATATAAACAACGTTTTAACAATTAATCTAAAAAGTATTAAAAAAGATAAAATGGCAAT
>JALVXD010000262.1 GCA_027038295.1 Campylobacteraceae bacterium | reverse complement strand
AGATAGGAGATAGAGCCTGTAATTAAAAATGAGGCTAAAAATGTATCAAGATATGAAGCAAATTGAGGTGCAGAGTTTCCCCAAACTGAAGGGATAAATAGTTTTGTAAATTTGCTTTTCTCTTCTGTTATATCTTTTTTATCTCTATATTTCCAACCACCAATAAGAAGACGTAACATATTGAACTTTTTTAGAGCATAAATGTGGGTAGCTACTTGTAAAAGACCACCAATAAGTACTGAAAAACTCAGTGCATAAATAATTGTTTTAGGGTCAGAGTGCATAAAGAGTAAAAGAGCTGAAATCATTGAGAGGTTAAGTAGGGCTGTGGACATTGCAGTGGTGATGAAATGTTCTCTGTATTGAAGCAGTGTTCCCATAAAAGTCACCATAAAGATGAGGTCAAGATACCAAAAGTTAATGGCACTCAAAGGAGCGGTTTGAGCTATTTTCTTTGTGTCCCAATTCCATGCTAAGAGTTTGGTGACAATTTCAGGGAAGATGGTCACAACCAATGACATAGCGACGATAAACAACATAAAACGTACAAAGATAGCCGTTGCAAAGACACCTTTTTGTTTGGCATCTACAAACGATGGCATAAAGGCTTGAGTAAATGCACCTTCTGCAAAGATACGTCTGAACATATTGGCAAGTTTAAAAGCAACAAAGAACATATCTGAGTAACCAGAAGCACCAAGGGTCATGGCTAAAAGGGTGTTTCTGCCTAAACCTGTAATGCGAGAAAGAAGAATGCCAAAGCTGTTTGAGAATATAGATTTTAGTTTCATGGGTAAAAGTTTAGCTAAAATATGCAAAATAGTTAAAGGAAAAATTTTTATGATAGTCGGAATCGAAGGAACAGTAGAAAAAAAAGACCCCACATTTATACACTTAAATGTCAATGGACTCATCTATGAAGTAAATATATCAGTAAATACTTCAAATGCCATAAAAGAGAAGAGGGTAAAGCTCTTAGTAACACAGATTATTCGTGAAGATGCAAATCTACTTTTTGGTTTTATGGAAGCCAATGAAAAAAAGATGTTTGACACACTCATTAAAATCAACGGTGTAGGTCCTAAAGTTGCCATGGCAACCTGTTCAACCTTTGTACCTGAAACCTTTGCTAGGGTGGTAGCAGATAAAGATGTTGGATTGTTAAAAAGAGTACCAGGCATTGGACCAAAGGCTGCAAGTCGTATTTTGGTGGAGTTAGCAGACTTTATTGTTGATGGAAATTCTGATTCGGTGGCTCTTGACAATGGCATGGCAGATGCTATTTTGGCGTTAGAGAGTTTAGGGTTTAAAAAAGAGCAGATTCGAAAGGCACTTAGTGGTGCAACGGGTGATACTGCTTCTTTAGTTAAGCATGGGCTTAAAAAGTTACAGAGATTATAAGTCAATTAGGGTAGAATACATTTATAAATTTTAGGCTCTTCTATGCATTCCCACGCAGAGCATGGGAACGAGTCTTTTTAAGATAACTTAAGGAAATAACTAATATGAATGTTGCAAT
>JALVXD010000261.1 GCA_027038295.1 Campylobacteraceae bacterium | reverse complement strand
GGTTCAAACTCCTCTCTACTCTCTCATGACCTCAACACGCTACTAAGTGGGCGAACTCTAGGGATTCAGCTTGATACTTTCTCTTTTCAAGAATTTTTGGACTATAAAGAGATAGCCTATAGTAGTCGAATAGAGAGAGTTAGCAATCGTATCGCTATTGCTAGAGCCAAAGAGGAGTATTTGAAATGGGGTGGTTTCTATGAAGTGTTTGATGAACCAAATGAGCTTATAAAAAAAGATATACTTATTAACTATGCGAGAAATATTATCTATCAAGATATTGTACCAAGGTATGGCATACGAAACTCTAGTGAGTTAGAGCGACTCTTTTTCTATCTACTCTCTAACGCCACAGGCATAGTAAACTACAGTAGATTAGCAGAGATTTTTGATATAAGCGACAGAAAGATAAAGGAGTATATCGATTATTTTGAGGATGTTTTTTTACTTAGAAGAGTTGATCGATACCACACGAAACCAAAAGAGAGAATTCGCTCTGCAAAAAAGATATATGTTAAAGACAATGGTTTTTTACAAATCGCCCCAAAGCATTCAAAAAATTTAGGAACAGCTTTAGAAAACAAAATCTATAACATCCTTTATGCAAATGATGAGTCTGTAACCTATATGAGAGAGAAGTATGAAGTTGATTTTTATAGCGAAAAAATACTCTATCAAGTTGCATATAACATAGAGGATGAAAAAACACGAAAGAGAGAACTTGGTGCATTCAGATATTTTAAAACTGATGATACTAAAGCGTGTAGAGTGATTACGCTTGATACAAATGAGATGGTTGATGATATTGAGGTTTTGAGTTTTGATGTGTTTGTTTTGGAGAGCTAATATAAAAGTATATTGAATTAGGCTTAACGATGGTTTTGATATAATGTGTTATAATCATTGAAAAAAGAGGTTTCTTATGCAAACTATTACATTACCCACAATAGAAGTAGACAACTCTATTTTACTATCTCTAAAATCATCTGCTGAAGAGAATTAGCTTATAAGATGAAGTTCTATACTGCTGTTGCACTTTACCAAAAAAGAAAACTCTCGTTAGGAAAATCGGCTGAATTTTTAGGAATGGATAGATTAGATTTTATTAAAGCACTTCAACAAGAAAACATACCTGTTTTTGATTACTCCCATAATGAAATGAATGAGATAGTAGATGATACAGAGTCTCTTTCAAAGCTTTTAAAATAATAGTTGTATCAAATAACAGAAAAAGGGCGTTAGATTAGTCAAAGTGTTTGTAATGATGTTTTAAAAATTTGTGGGGAGTTGTAGGGTGCTGTTTTCAACGCACCATTAAACAGAGTTAGCACACTCAAAAATCTCGCCGAAAGGCTTAAAAATATGAGGTTATTATTTTTACACATCAATTAATTAAACCTAAAAAGAGATTTTTTATTTATGCCAATTGAAGGTGCGTTGGAAAACAGCACCCTACAAATTTTGATATAATAACTTCATAAAGAAAAAAGGGAAAGTATGGAACTTGTCTATCTATGGG
>JALVXD010000260.1 GCA_027038295.1 Campylobacteraceae bacterium | reverse complement strand
CAATACTCAATATACCTCATGACAAACAATACTACCCTAAATCCTTGGATTCACAACTAAAAACATACTCAAAATTTGCATATTTTCAAAAAAGAGTGGTTGACTTTGCATTAAGTACTCTACTTATCATTGCTACCATACCAATTGTTGCCTTGATTGTTATTCGTATTAAAAAGGAGTCTCCTGGACCTATTTTCTTTAAACAGACAAGAGTGGGACTACAGGGAAAGACCTTTACCTGCTATAAATTTAGAAGTATGCATATTCATGAAACCACTAAATTAGGGTTATATACCCAAGATCAAGATCTTAGAATTTTCCCTTTTGGACAATTTATGCGTAAAACAAGAATTGATGAACTACCTCAAATTCTTAATGTCATCAAAGGTGAAATGCACCTTATAGGTCCAAGAGCTGAATGGGATATTCTATCTAATCAATATGAAGAGACAATAAAAAATTATCAAAAACGTTATCTTGTTAGACCAGGAATTACAGGACTTGCACAAGTCTCTTACCCTTATGGAAGAAATAGTTATGATACAGAACAAAAATTAGGTTATGACTTGGAATATATTAAAAATTGGTCACTAATATCTGAAATAAAGATTGTATTACAAACAGTTGGCGTTGTTTTAGGAAAAAAAGGTCTTTAGTATAAACTTACAAAAGGCTTTTCCCCACTTTATCTTACTTATCTAATAGATAAATATTTTCTATGTTTTAAAAATTGATTATAAAAATAAAGTAAGTATAACAACTGAAAACTCACCATAGTATTTAAATGTGAAAAAAGTATCTTATTCTTCTAAAATTGAACAATTTTAGGGCTTAACTTAACTTTTTACTTAAAATAAAAAATAAAAAACAATTTTTATATTAAAAACTGTTTTTTTAACATAAATATACATAAGTTTTGTTATTATTATCCTATCGTTAAATTAAGTGAAATTACAATCATTTTTATTTTATTTGTGAGATCATAATTTAATCAACATACAATTTAAATACGGAGTAAACTAGATGAAAAATTATTTATTAATCATATCCTTTATAAGTATAGGATTTTCAGGATGTAGCACAAAAAATGACTATCTATTATTTAACAAAGCAGAACTTAATCAACCTGCCAATACAACATCACCCCAAAATCAAGAATCTACTGTAAGCAATATACAATTTGATTATAAAATTCAACCTCATGATAGAATCTCTGTTATTGTATATAAGCACCCTGAGCTTAGTACCTCTAATATTAATCTACCTCAAGAAAGAGGGATTCTTGTAAACGCTAAAGGTAACCTACGTATGCCTCTTATTAGAAGCATACATATCGCAGGATTAAGTCAAACAGAGGCTGAAGATAAGTTATCTGAAGCACTGAGTACTTACATTAAAACTCCTGATGTTCAACTTGAAGTATTAAATCAACGAGCTTATGTTATTGGTGAAGTTAAAAACCCAGGGGAAATACCACTTGAAAATGAACGTTTAACGCTACTACAAGCCATAGCTAAATCAGGTGATTTAACCGATTCAGCAAATAGAAAATCTATTCTTATTTTTAGAGGTGGAGATACATCAAGTATACATACAAGCGTTGTTAACTTAACAGATGTCAACTCATTAAAAACAGCTAATCTGATGATTAAACCAAATGATATTGTTTATGTCATGCCAAATGGGATGAAAGCCTTTAACGTAGGCGTTGATGAAATCAGTCCAGTATTTAGACTTATTGGTAATATACTACAACCATTTGTTAGTATTAAATTTTTATCTAACTAAAACTAAACCAGGAAAGAGGAGTTAACCATGGGAGCAAATACAAACAACAAAACGAATGAACTTCAGGTTCAAGACATAATGGGTATTCTAAAGAAATATAAGTGGTCTATATTTCTTTCTACTATACTCGCTGGACTTTTAAGTTATGCATATCTTTACTTTACACCATCTATGTATAGCTCATATGCTATTATTAAAGTAAAACCAAATGTTAAGACACAGTCTGGAGAATTAATTAATAACACTGTTTCTACAACAAAATCTAAAGAGGTTACCGAAGAAATTTCACTTCTCCAAACCTATAAGATTAATAATCAAGCATTAAGTGAAATACATTTAAAGGTACAATATTTTACAGATGAAGGGTATAAAACAGTTGAGATTTATAAAGACTTACCTATTGAGATAACAAAAATCAAAGTTTTAGATCCTAAAGTAATGGGAAAGAAACTAACATTAACAGCAGAAGGTGATGGATACAAAATAAACTATCAGCCTACATATAAAGAGAAGATTCAAAATAGCCTATTTGGAAATGAACTTTTTAAACTAGAGGATTCAGGCAAATTAGCTTATGGGAAAGAGGTTAAAACTAAATATTTTCAATTAACAGTAAATAAACTTCATAAAATAGAAAAGCCTATCTATTTTATTATCAATGGAACACAAAGACAAGTATTTGAAAACATCATTAAAGATAGATTAAAAGTTACTCAGTTAGAAAAAGACACCTCTTTAATCAAAATTAATTATGAAGATACTATAGCAGATAGAGCTCAACATTATGTAGATGCATTAGCAAGTAGTTTTGTTGAGTACAGTATTGATAGTAAGAATAAGAAACTAAACAGAACGTCTGATTTTATTCTTGAAGAGCTCAACAATATCAAAAAAGAGTTAAAAGAGTCAGAAGAGCAACTAGAACAATACCAAGTTTCTAAAAGTTTTGTTAAACCTTCAGAACAAGCTGCACTCTATATTCAACAATTAAGTGATATTGAAATTCAAAAATCAGAAAATAAACTAAAGAAAAAGCTCATTGACAACTTAATTAATTTTGTTAAAAACAACTCTAATTTAGATGCAATTGCACCATCTTTATCTAAACTTGATGATCAAAGTACTTTAGCACTTATCACAAAGCTCCAAGACGCTCAACTTCTTGAAGAGGATCTAAGTACTGAATATACCGATGAGTATCCTAAGTTACAAAGTGTTCGACGACAAATTGAGAGCATTAGAACAAAAATAGGTTATAACCTAGATAGTTTGAGTAAAAACATTGATTATGAAAACAATAACCTCACTCAACGTAAGCTAAGTTATGAACGTAAAATGAATGTCTTACCGTCAAAAGAGAGACAACTGATTAATATTAAAAGAAATTATGAAGTTAAATCAAGAATGTATGAGTACTTACTCAAGAAAAAAGCTGAAAGTAATATTATACAACTTGCAACTTTTTCTGACTACCAAATTATTGACCAAGCTTATAATTCATATGAACCTATTAATAAGAAACGTTCAATAATTTTCCTTATAAGTCTACTATTGGGAGCTATTTTAGGTTCAATTCTTGCACTCATCCGTAATCAAAGAAATACAAAGATAGAGAGTAAAGAAGATATAGAGAAACTAACATCATTACCAATTTATGGAACGATACCATTTACTAAACAAAAAAATTACCAACTAGAAGTACGAGATCAAGGTAAATCACCATTTGCTGAAAGTTTCCGTACATTAAGAACAAATTTACAATTTAGTAAAAAAGAAAATTCAGCAACAAGCATTCTCGTTACTTCAACAATAGCTGGTGAAGGGAAAACAACAACAGTAGCGAACCTTGTTACCATGCTAGATATGGCTCGATACAAAACAGTTGTTATTAACCTTGACCTTAGAAAACCAACGCTACATAAGTTCTTTTCCGTAGACAACAGTATTGGTATCAGTAACTATCTTAATGGAAGTCATGATTTAAAAGAGATTATAAGAGCAACTGAGTTTGCGAATTTAGATATTATAACATCTGGTCCAATTACAGACAATCCATCTGAGCTTATTTTATCAAAAAAACTACCTGAACTATTAGAGAAGTTACGAGGTATGTATGATTATATCATCATTGATAGTGCACCTATAGGTATTGTTACTGATACAAAAACCATTATGAAATATACTGATTTAAATCTTATAGTCATCAGAGAAAACTTTGCTAAAAAAGAGTTTATTTCTACACTTGAAAGTATGATTGAGAAGTATGAATTCAAAAATATTGGTTTGATTATAAATGCTTCAAAAGAACAAGCAGGTGAATATGGCTATGGATATGGCTATGAGTATGAATAAACGAATATGAATTTTTTTAAATTTTTCAATTACACGAACCCTATTAAAGTAGACATCCATTCTCATCTCTTGCCTGGCATAGATGATGGGGTTCGAACCATTGAACAGTCTGTAGCCATTATAAAAAAGTTTAAACTTTTAGGTTACAGTAAACTTATTACTACCCCACATGTTATCTCAGACCTCTACCCAAATAATAAAGAAACCATCACTCAAAAACTACAAGAAGTACAGTATGCTCTAAAAGAAGAGAATATCAATATGGATATAGAAGCAAGTGCAGAATATTATGTTGATATAGAGTTTTTAAAGCTTATAGAAAACGATGAGCTTATTCCATTTATGGGAAACTATATCTTATTTGAGACGGACTATGGCTCTAAACCTATGATACTTGAACAAGTAATCTATCGCCTACAAGAAAAGGGTTATATTCCTGTTTTAGCTCATCCTGAACGTTATCGTTATCTTCAGAATGATATAGAGCTATACAAGTCCCTAAAAGCACATGGGGTACTCTTTCAAGTCAATATAAAATCACTGCAAAACAGATCTAAAACAATCTATAAAATTGCTTTACAATTAATAAAGCTAGGTCTTGTTGATTTTGTAGGTAGTGATGTTCATAAAATGCGAGATATAGTTAAATTAAAAAAAACCCTTCAATCTTCAGCCTATAAAAATGCTATAAAAAACAATACACTTCTCAATAACCAAGTATATTAATTAACCAAAACTCAACTCACAAACTACCTGTGCATGATCGCTTTTAAGTATGTGCATTTTTGTATGCTCTTGTAGATGTTCATCAAAAACTGTATAGTCAGTTACTTTAGCAATCTTCTCTTCATTATTTTTCTCAAAATGGTTCGATATAAAAATATAATCCAATACATTTCCTTTAGCTAAAAAGTAACTTGTAAATTTTCGTTTAAGCTCTTTTTGTTCTGGGTGTGGATTGTGTATAGGTTTTGTGTATTGGTAAGAGGCATCATGTAAAAGATAGCCCTCTTCACTCTCTTCATCATGGTAGTTGTTATTTGTAAGAGCATCAATAGAGAGTGAGAACTCTTTATCATTTAAGTCACAAAGCAATATTATAGGCTTATTTTTAACCCTTTTCATATTGAAAAAGAGTGATGAAGCCTCACATAACCTTTGGTGTAAAGAGGTAGAAGTTGTTCCCTTTAGGGCTTTGGCTACGGACTCTTTTTTATGAGTTAAGTCATGCTCCTCTTTAAAAACGTATTCAAACTCATTGAGTCGGTTCGATTTTAGGTGTGCCACATAGACCACAAGCTCTGTTTGATTAGGTAGCATAATAGTTGCTTTTATAGGAACTCTTGCAAAACCGTAATGTCCTACAAAGTTGTGCTTTTTAAAAGTAGGAATATTGACCTTGACTCTTTGCGTCTTCACTATGGGGAACTTGGAAGCGATAGCAACAGTAGTGCTAATGTAGGTTTTTTTAGTCAGTTTTGCCACATCAACCGTTTCAAAATAGTTAAAACCTAACTCTTTTACAAGGCTCTCTAAGGCATCTTTTGAAAAGACCTCTTGAAAACCTATAATGTCGCAATCCATTTTTAAAATTTGACTTTTTATCCATGTGATTTTTTCAAGCCACTGCTCTTGAGAAAACCTCTCTTTTTTCGTATACCACGAATAGGGAGGCTCTACAAATTGAAAAAGGTTAAATGTTCCTACTTTTATTTTCATGGTGCTAGTATAGCTAAATAGTTTTCACCTCTTCAATAAATCTTTAGGATAGACCCCATACGTCTTAAAAAAGAGCTTAGAGAAATGCCCTTGGTGTTTGTAGCCTACCCTTTGAGCCACTTCACCAATCGTCATAAGCTCCTCTCTTAAAAGAACATTAGCCTCTTCTAGTCTAAGCTGTTGAATATAGGCATAGATGGTGCTTTTATAGACCTTTTTAAAAACTTTTTTAAGTTTGCTCTCATTGGTAGCACAGAGGTGAGCCAATGCCTCTATCGTTGGTGGGGTTGTGAAGCTACTTAAAAGATGGTTTTTAGCTCTTGATGCTATCTTTATCTCCTCTTCATCTATTTTATCATTTATTATATCAAGTAGAGAGAGACGATGAGTTATAAATTCCATAACTCGATGCATACAACGAATACTTCTCATACTCTTTTCACCTTTAGTATGGATAATTTTTTCTATAAGATAGAGGCTCAACGCATCTATTGGTTGTTGATTTATCTCTTCTAAAATAATCTCTTTTTGTATCTTGTCATATAAAAAATCTATCGGCTCATGGCTATCAAAAATTAAGTATCGTTTGAGAAAAAAATCGGCTATAAAGAGGATAAACACCTCAGCATTTACATGTAGAGTAAAATCTTGTCTCGAAGAGCCATAGATGGTTACACTGTTCTCTTTTAAAGTATATTTTTTATTTTCTGTATGATTTTCAATGCGTACTATTCCCTGCTTTACTACCACCATCATTATCATTCGGTCTAGGTTTTTTAATTTGATACTTTGAGTTTTTCTGTTTGAAATATCATAAAAAAAGATACCATTGGAGATGTCTACCTTTGTTTCACTTATTTTATAGCGTTGGTTTGGGGTGTTAAAAAATAGACTTTCCATAGGATATAACCTTTATATTATGCAATGTTGCTTTTGACGTTTGACATGGTCAAACCTACAGGTGATAATACTCTCGAACTCTGCGTTCAAAATCCTCATCACTAAGCTCTCGTCTCATAGGGATAAACTTACTTGCTTTCTCACCTACTGTGGCTCTTGCAGGAAATTTTTCGTTCTCTATGATTTCCAATATCATCTCTGCTACCTCTTGTGCATCGTTTCCACTGTTTATCTGCTCTACTATGTTGGGGGCTAAATTTGCTACCATTTTGGCATAGGGGGAGTTTTTATCAAAGGTCTCCAAGTTGGTCACCAAGTTTGACCGTGCAAACTCTGTATCGAAAAAACCTGGCATAATAGAGTGAACACGAATATTAA
>JALVXD010000259.1 GCA_027038295.1 Campylobacteraceae bacterium | reverse complement strand
TAACTTTGTATGAGAACGCACACCCATACCGTTACTGTCATAGGTTCGATTCCTATCATGGTTCAAGCCATGTAACTCAGTGGTAGAGTATAACGATTATTCGTAGGTTCGAATCCTACTATAGACTTAAAATCTATATAGCCAAGTGGTAAGGCACATCTCTTCCCAAGATGAATAAATTCAAGCCCACAAAGAGCTTATCTTTGCTGAAAATTAGACTACACCTACTAGGGTTATGGTTTTGAAGTTGCTTAAAAAGGTAGAGGCGTTAAAGGTAAAAGGCTTTTAATCAATCTACTGGACTCTGTAACTCCACCTTACTCCGTACTGTAGTCATACAAGGAAAAAATATGTTTACAATTACTATAAAAGAGAATGAAAAAGCATTAGTTTATAAAAATGAAAAATTTGAAAAAGTACTAGAGACAGGAGTACATAAACTTTTTCATATTTTTCAAAACTATAGAGTTGAGAGACTACAAGTAACTAAAGAAGGAATTACAAATTCACTACAAGCTCAAACACTTTACAAGAACTACCCAGAGTTGGTAGAGCAATATTTTAATGTTGTTAAATTAGAAGAAAATGAAAGAGCTTACATTTGGATTGATGGTAAATTTGAAACCTTACTTGAGTGTGGTACATTGCATCTCTATTGGAAAGAGTTTGAATTAAAAGTAGAAAAAGTTGATGTTCAGTCTGACCATAGAGTTTCAGAAGCATTGGCTGTAAATTTAATGCAATCAAAAGTAACTTTTGCACAAACTAAAAAGATAATGATTAAAGAAAACCAAGAGGGCTACCTTTATGTTAACCATAAATTTGTAGAGGTCTTAAAAGCAGGTAGACACTTTTACTATACTGATTTTTATGATGTAGAGGTTAAAGCCATTGAAACTAAAATTAAAGAGCTAGAGATTACAGGTCAAGAGTTGCTTTCATCTGACAAAGTGACCTTACGTTGTAACTTGACCATGCACTATAAAATAACAGATGGTAGAGCTTATATTGAAGCTGTAGACCAATCAAAAGAGTACCTTTACAAACAGTTGCAGTTTGCTGTTCGTGAACATTTGGGTGCATTAACCATAGATGAAATTTTGTCTAAACAACATACACTCTCAACGGAGGTACTAGAAAAATTTTATACAATTTGTAAAAATGTTGGTGTTGAGGTAGAGGGCGTGTACATTAAAGATATTATTTTGCCAGGAGAAATGAGAGAGATTTTTAACCAAGTCATCGAAGCCTCTAAACGAGCCGAAGCAAATAACATTCAAAGACGAGAAGAGACAGCAGCAACGCGTTCTTTGCTAAATACTGCAAAACTTATGAATGACAACCCTGCTCTAGCACGACTAAAAGAGCTTGAAGCATTGGAAAAAATCACTCAAACCATTGGTACACTTAATGTCTATGGTGGACTAGATGGAGTTATGAATGGTTTGGTAGATTTAAAGGGGAATAGTAGGGTTTAAAACGGTATAATTTTGGACACAAGTTGTCCAAAAGGAGTTAATGATGAGCCAAAAATCAAGTCTATATCGAACCATAGAAATTTTAAAACACCTCAACGAAGGTAAAAAGCTCTGTGTTACTCAACTCTCACAAATCTACGAAGTAAGCGACCGAACCATTCGGCGTGACTTTGAGCTTATACGTGAACTCTTTGGCGATTTTATGTCTAAAGAGGGTGAGTGTTATCAAGCTTATAAAAAGGTACTTCTTGAAGAGGTACTTTCTGCTACTGACCTAATGACTTTGGCGAACATTGTCAATATCTTTGGTATTACTTCTAAAGAATCGGTTATCTCCGACAAGACTCAAGCACTCATAGATAAGTCTATGTCTGTTTATGACTTTAAATCGCGTCCTTTTGAGAACATGAAAAACACAGAGGTCATTAGAAAACTTGAACATGCCATTAAGTTTAAAAAAGAAGTAAAGATAGTCTACAAAACCGAACGCTATGTAGGAAAGCGAAATTTTCACCCCTACAAGATACTCTTTCTCAATGAAAATTTCTACATCGTAGGCGAAAATGTTAGTAAGTCACAATTTGAATTTTTACGTATCTCTTTAGTTGACGAAGTTATAGCGACTAAAAAAACATTTTTTGAACATAAAGATATAGTAGATTTTATAAAACGTATTCAGACACCTTGGGCTGTTTTTGGTAGAGATGAAACCACCGTTCGCTTACGTGTCGACAGCTCTATTCGCCGTTATTTTATCTTGAAAAAGTATCTACCCAGCCAAGAGGTCGTGGCCCATTTTGACAATGGAGACATAGAGGTTCAGTACAAAGTATCCAACCTAAAAGAGCTAGAGGAGTTAGTGATTAAGTGGTTACCCAAAATTCGTGTAATGTACCCTCGCCCTTTGAAGAAGTTGGTCAAAAAAAGTTTAGAGAGGAAACTAAAGGGGTTGTTGAATTCTAACTAAATTTAGTGAAATTTAAACTCTCCCTCTATATTTAGATGTATTCTTTAGTCATAAATCATACATAAAATTTTATAAAATATACTATATTTTTTAAGAAGTCATAGAGTTTTTTAATGATATTCTTAATTTTAAGAATAAAAATTTAAGGAAAACAATGAAAAAAACTACGTTAGGTTTATCATTTATATTAACAGCTTGTAGTATTACAAAGTCAACTACCACACCTTTAAAATGTCAAAATATAGTAAATGAAATAGATAACTTAAAAAAAGAAAAGTATACCGATACTACTGCTAAAGTAGCTTCGTATGTGGCTTCACAAGGAAGATATGCTTATGGACAAGAAGATAAAAAGCTTGAGCAAAAGATTAAAGTTTTGGAGTTGAAACTTAGTGAATGTAATGGTAAAAATAAGTAAATTTATTTAATTTTTATTTTCTTCACACAATCTTGACAAACTCTTCATATACTCTACTT
The DNA here is from genome assembly GCA_027038295.1 of Campylobacteraceae bacterium. Classification (GTDB taxonomy): domain Bacteria; phylum Campylobacterota; class Campylobacteria; order Campylobacterales; family Sulfurovaceae; genus UBA1140. The sequence continues at coordinate 4,255 of JALVXD010000259.1, read as the reverse complement.
ATTAAAATTAAACGGAGTAACCCATGAAAAATCTAACAAAAATCACACTACTATCCACCCTCATCGTTGGAGTAGCTTACGCAAGTGACATCTACTTAACACATAACACAAAGTTACCAACGCTAAAAATGCCTGACAACAACTTAACTTTTCAGATGATAGAGGGCTACCCAGACTACAAAATAGTAGCAACCCATTTTAGAACCGACAAAAATGAACTGCGATATATTTTAGCCAATCCTATTGGGTATAATGCTTTAAAAGAGAAAGCAAAAGTTATGCCAGAGGGTTCAAAAATCGTTAAGATTGGTTGGTCGGTTAAGAAGATGGAACTTTTCCCTAAGGCTTTAGAAGCAGATAAAATTCAGAGGGTGGAGTATATGGTGAAAGATTCAAAGAACTTTGATGCTAATGGAGATAATTGGGGTTATGCAAGGTTTATTAAAAAAGATGGTAAATTTGAAGCATGGAACAAAGGAACTAAAGGTTGTATTGCTTGTCATTCTGTGGCAAAAGAGAATGACTTTTTATTTACCAAACTACAAAACACTTTTGAATAGATGAAATACAAAATACTAATCGTCGAAGATGAACCTGAGATTGTCAAGCTTATCCAAAATCGGTTAGCGCCTGAGATTTATGCTGTAAGTGTGGCGTACAATGGAGATGAGGCATTAAAGTTGATTCAAAATGAACGTTTTGATTTACTCACTTTGGACATTATGTTGCCCTCAGTTGATGGCTTAAGCCTTTGTGATGAGGTACGTAAACGGCATAAAGATTCACTCATTATTATTGTCTCTGCATTGGATATTGACGAGAAAAAAGAGAAAGCTTACGCTCTTGGGGCTGATGACTATATTGCTAAACCTTTTTCTCCTAAGATGGTGGCTTTGAAGATAAGCTCTTTACTAAAAAGACGCTCTGAGTTAACACAAGTAGAAGATGTTACTTTTGCTATGTTAGAGCATCATGAAGCATTAAAACGTTTTTATGTTCAAAATCACCCTTTAACTTTAACGGTTAGTGAATATACCATTTTAGAGACACTTTACGCTACTCCTAAAAAGGTTTTTTCTAAAGAGGAGTTGTCGCAGATATTGTACAATAATGACATTGGAAACATCGATAAAAAAGGGATAGGTACACATATCTATCAACTGCGTAAAAAAATTGCTCTTTATAGTGATGAAGAGATAATTAAAACGGTAAGAAATGTGGGGTATACACTTTATGAAGATTAAAAACTTTTTGATACTGATGTATGGTTTGGCTGGGTTTTTGATTGCCCTGTTTACAGCCATTATGACCTACCTCATCATAGATGTGCCTATTGGTATGACCATGCTCTCAGAGATAGGGCTAACTATTTTAGTGACCTTACCCCTTATTGGACTTTTTAGTTACTTTATGGGGAACTACTTTTCTAAGAAGTTTGAGGCGATTAATCAGTGTTTAGATGCCATCAGTGAAAATCGTTTTTTAGAAGAGAATTATACGGACAAAATAGTCGATATTAACCATATCCATACATCTATCAAGCAACTCTCTACGCGTTTAGAACACTCTATTTTGGAGTTAAAAAATAGAAATAAAAACTTGAACAATCTCATACTTTCACTCTCTCATGACATTAAAACACCCTTGACCATTATTGATGGTTATCTTGAAGAGTTTGAAGACAACATGGTAGGTGAAGAAGATATGCCAAGAGCCATTGGTATATTAAAAAAAGAGACAGCCTACATCAATGAACTCTCATCCGATGTTATTGGCTATATTGAGTCTCAAGAGCTTGTAGAGAGCAAAGAGACGTTTTTGTTAAAAGCGTTTATACATGCTGATGTTTGTCCTTTGATTCGCGTTGAAAAACCTGTTGAGTTAAAGTGTCTTATCTCTGATACTTTACAGATAGAGTTTAATCGTATGGCACTTAAAAAGATTTTGGTAAACCTTTTGCATAATGCAACCAAGTACACTAAAAATGGAACAATTACGTTGATAGCAGATAAAAACTCTATTAATGTGCAAGATACAGGCATAGGTATCGTCAAAAAAGATAGAGAGCGTATTTTTGAACCTTTTGTTGCTTTAGATGAGAGTCGTAACCGAGAGAAGTCGGGTTTTGGTTTGGGGCTTTCCATTGCTCGTAATTTGGCTGAGAATAACGGTTATGAATTGTTTTTAGATGATTCTTATGAGGGTGGGTGTCGGTTTGTTTTAAAAAAAATAGAATTTATACAGTAGAAGTTTATTAAAAAATTACGAAGTTTTATTGGATTAAGTAGTCTATATACTTTACGACTTAAATAGTTTTAAATGGATATAATATACAAATTTAAAAGCAAAAAGACTAAAAGAGATAAAATGCAACACTATGGAATAGAAATTTTTAAAGATTTAGAGCAAAGTTTTGAAGAGCAATTTTTACAATATGGTAAAATAGTCTCTTTTAAGAAAAAAGAGACCCCTTTTCTAAATGGAGAGCTTTCAAAATATTTCTACATAGTACTTAAGGGGAAAATTAAAAGTTTTCAAATAAATTTTGACAATGCTAAAGAGCAGACACTCTTTGTCTATCGTGCTGGGGATATGTTTGATACGCTCATCTTGCTTGATGGAAAAGCCCATGATGTTCTTTATGAAGTTTTAGAAAGTTCAGAAGTATTAGAACTGCCCATTGCCAAAGTGCGTGAATGGCTAAAAACCAATGAGAAGTTTAATCAGCACTTTTTCCCTTACATCGCCTCGCAAATGCGTCATACAGAAGAGTTAGCTTCTGATTTGTCTCTTTATTCTACCTCTGAGCGTCTCTCCAAGCTCTTACTTCAAAACATCAACCCTAATGATGCACACTACTATCAACTGCTTCAAAACCTCTCAAAAACAGAAATAGCCAAACTTCTAGGAACGGTTCGTAATGTGGTTGAGCGACACTTAAAAGAGTTAGAGGCTGAAAATGTGATTGAAAACCAGCGTAAAAACATCTATGTAAAAGATGTTAAAAAGCTACTTGAAAATACGGAACAACTGCTTTTAAATTAGTGTTGTAGGCTAAACTTACTAAGGTAAAAATTGTGTTAGAATTAGCGTTCAAAAAAATAAAAAAGAGTAATTATGAAAAATTGGTTTAACAACAACATTGTATTAATAGTTTTAAATGGAATAGTATTTATTGGAGGCTACTTTTTTCTTCGGTTAGCCTATAACCTTAGCGATTCAACGCCTTTTACACAAGAGATTATTTTAATTGTCTTAGGTACTGTAGCAACCATACTTATTACAGCCTTATTACTAAACAAGCAAACTTCTGTTGAACTTGAAAAAGAACAAAATGTTAAGTTTCTTGAGTTAAAAACAAACACTTATCAAGAACTTATAAATACTATTGAAAAAATTATTATGGAAAAAAATCTTACAGATAAGCACCTTACGCAATTAACATTTCATACTCATCGTTTAGCAATTTTTGCTTCACCTGAGGTTTTAAAAGAGTACCATAACTTCTTAAATGTTTTTCATACTAAAGTAACAAGTGACCGAAAAGTAAGTATAGATGATGCAGACAGTCTCTCTCAAGCATTAGCAAAACTTACAATCTATATTAGAGCAGATTTAATTGGTGAACTTGATATGAAAAGCACATTAAGCAGTCATGAAATAAGTCAGCAAATCATTAAAAATTCTCAATAATTTAAAAGTGCTACTAAAGTGGCATTTTTTTCCTCTTCCCTTATATTATAATTCTCTCATGTTTAGCCCATAGTGCTAACAAATATAACAAACAACAAGAAGGATTAAAACATGATAGTAAAACAATACACACCATTTAATGATATTAGAAAGAGTTTTGACCTTGTAAATACAATTATAAATACCATTGGTGAGCAGACAGCGTCAGAACAAGAGGTGGTTGATTTTCGTCCAAAGGTAAATACCCGTGAGACAGACGACAATTACCATATTGAAGTTGAGCTTCCTGGTGTTAAAAAAGAGAATGTTGACATTAAGGTCGATGGAAATGTCTTGACCATTTCAGGGGAAAGAAATGTGAGAGAAGAGGTAAAAGATGAAGACTACCATAAGGTAGAGAGTCGTTATGGTCTCTTTTCAAGAAGTTTTACGCTCCCAGAGAGAGTAGACACTTCAAATATTGAAGCTGAGTTTATTAATGGAATTTTAGAAATTTCCATTCCAAAACTAAAAATAGATACTTCAAGCAAAAAAATTGAGATTAAGTAATAAGGAGTCAATG
>JALVXD010000258.1 GCA_027038295.1 Campylobacteraceae bacterium | reverse complement strand
AATTGAATTGTTGAATCTTTGAACTCTTTACTGTATCTTTTCATCTGTTTTTTCCTTACTTCATACTCTTATATTTTAACTTATCCTTCTTGAAGGTAGTTGTATGAATTTAGGTTACCACATTACTACCCTTAGTTCTAAAACAGTAGAATCTATAGCACGGTTAAGTTCACTTGATGTTACATCAATGATATAAGAAGTATACCCTACATCCATGTCAAAAGAGAGAGCAGAAGCATTTATATCTTCTGGATTTTCTAAAGCTTTATCATAAGAAAAAGCCAAAAAATAGCAACTTAATATACCCAATAAAATTTTATTCATTATCTACTCCTAAAATGCTGCTGTAACAGGCATATCACCCCGTTTGGGATTTAACCAAGGATTTCCTTCCAATGCCCCCGTTTCCATATTTCTTTGTGTTCCATGTAACTCTTTACGTAAATCAACCCTCACTCTATTGAAAACCTCACTCACTGGTATTTTTGGGTCATCTAAATGTCGAATTAGATATCGGGCATAAGGGCTATGATTTTTATCTATTGTTCCTTTATCTCTTGCTATTTGATTAATACTTGCTGCAAATGAAACAATAGTTGAAATAGGTGGATTGGAATGGTTGTTATCATATATTTTTCTAGGTAAGGCTTTCTCTTCTTCTACATGAATTATTCTACCTCCTCTATTAACTATGGTATCATCTTTTGATTTTTCTTTATAGTCTCTACATGCATCTATACAAATTATATTATGCTTTGCTCCTGCTTTTTCCAATACTTCATAGATTTTATGAATACTTACACTGGCTTCCTCTTTAGGGTCAACCATAATTAGAAAACTATTGGTACTGTTAGAGTGAAGGGTATTGGCATGACCAGAAAAATAGATAAAAGCTATAGTCTCATGGTCAATTTTTTTCTGAAACTCTTCAAGTAAACTATAAAATTTTGTTGCACTAACATCAGTAGCAAAAATAATATTTTCACGTTTAAACTCTAACCTTAAAAGAACTTCTACGATTCCTTTAGCATCGTTAATAGGATTATCTAAAGCTTGATAAGGATAAGATTCATTGCCAATAACCAATGCAACTCTTTTAGTAAATGAATTATCACTAGCAACATTTTTTGAAGAACAAGCAACTATAAAGAATCCTAAAAATAGGAAAAGAACCACTTTCATATTTTAAATCCTTAATTTTATTTATACTTTAATTTCTTTACACTTCAGTAGACTCTATTATGATATAATTTTCATAAAATAAAAGGATTAAAAAATGAAACAAAAGTCAAATTTATTTCATGGTACCGTTCTACTCACTCTTACTATCACAACATCTTTTCTTCTTGCAGGAAATGGTGAAGTTGAATATAGCAAAGGAAATAGTGAAGTTATCCATCAAGCATGTAAAAACATCTTAGACATGAAGGAGATGGGAAAATGTTTAAATAAAATTTATCCTAAAATAGAAGTTGCAGTAAAGGTTATTTCCATAGCTCTAAAAGTCGTAGAGGGGAAAGGAAACAATGCTGTCTTAAAGAAAGATATAAATCTTGAAAAGATGGAAAGAGTAGTAATTCGACTTAACATAAAAGAAGCTAAACAACCTATAACATGTAATGTTGAAACAGCTGATATTTATCAAGACAATAAAATAGCTACCCTTGATATTTTAGTTAGTGATATAGGAAAACATCTTATTATTTACAATAAAGACAAGGAGATACTAGTGGACTATACCATAACCAAATAAAACATACCCCTTTCCAACTTTAACTCCCATTATTAATGATGGGGTTAAACTTATAAAGCTTTAATTTTTTTAAAAAATCAGCCACTCCATGCCTCGTAAATAGATGTAGCATTTCGCTATAATTCCCAAAAAGGAAAAATCATGAAACCACTTTATTATATAACTATAACAACTTCTTCCCTCATATTTTTAGGCTGTACACCCATGCAGAATATATCACAACCTAAACAAGTCATCCAAACTACAGCCATTGAGACAACTACCCCATCACTTGGCAAAGCCATTAAGAGAACTAAAACACCCAAAAAGAAAAAAACTCCTACTAAAACTAAAAAAGAACCTGTTGAACTCATAGAACCTTCTCACACTACAGAAATAGAAAAGAGAGAAATATCAACTCCTAAAGTAGCAGAGGTGACGAGTATAAAAGAAGCATCAAAAGTAGATGAGTATGGGAATCCTCCAAAAAATTATCGTGATACTATTAGAAAGTACTTGTCTAAAAGAGCAGACCGAGGTGACAGTATAAAGTTTGTTTTTTCCAGACCCTATAAAGCAGAAAAAAATAAATCTTGGAAAGGTTGGGCCGTAGAGGTAGACATGTTGAAACGTAATGGAAAAGGGGAAATTTTAAAAAACAAACCCTATACCATTCTTTTTAATGGCTCTTCTATATTTGAAGACTTAAGCGAGGCTAAGGCTAAAAGTGTTACTAAAGTAGTTTATTAGACTTACTTCACATCAAAATTAAAATAGCGTTTATACGGCTCATTTTTTAAAGTAAAATGCCACCACTCTTGGGGGTAAGACTTAAACGTATGTTTGAGCATAATGTTATGAAGCAACATTCTGTTCGCTCGTTGTGGGGCTGAAATATCTGCATATTTCACCCATGAACGCTTCCCAAAGAAATCAAAAGCAGAACCCATGTCAAGCTCTGCCCTACTCTTTAAATCTATAAGCGTTAAATCAACCGTACTTCCACGGCTATGCCCCGAATGTTTAGCAATGTAGCCCTCTTTAAAAAGGTTTCTCTTCTCTACGGTGGGGTAGTACTCATTTTTCATCTTTACATCTGCCAACGCTTTCCCCCAACGTACAAAATGGTCAACAGCCTTTTGAGGTCGATAAGCATCAAATACTTTAAGCCCAAAACCAAAGGCTTTCAACTCTTTTTGAACCTTAACTAAAGCATTCACAGCCTCCACACTTAAAATAGCCGTAGGAGCCAAATAGCCATCTATAGGTTGACCTACAAAGTTGTCTAAACCATAGTAGCGAATGTCTAACTCTATGGTTGGAATCTCATTTTCTATAGGTACAAAACCTTTGGGTAGGGCTTGTGCTTTGCTACTTAGCAATAACAATATAAATACTTTTACTATTTTTTTCATCTCTATCTACTTTCTTTTAATCAACCAAGAAAAAGTAAAACCAGAAGCAATAAACACCATTACAGCATAAACTGTCCAAATAAGAGGAAAAGCAATTCCTTTAATTCCATCTGCTCCACCAACTACTTTTACCATCCATATATTTGGTAAAAGCACTATAGAGAGTGTCATTACCAACACCACTGCATGAAGTAGCAAAAGTATATTTTTTATATTTAACATCTATTTTTCCTATCTATTAATTTTCTGTTAACCGTTGATTGTTCAACCGTTTGTAATTATAGCTTATAATACAACTACGAAAGACATAGAACAACGAAATCTCCTTTGTAGGTTCTATTTTATGAGTTGAAACCTTGATACTTGCACCTTAATGTAATAAATCTCCTTTGAAATATACTTCAACTCATAACTTTCTTACCCTAAGATTCCTTCCAAACCTCACCTGAATAAATTGCCAATCCATACCCTACAGAAGAAAAAACATCGGTATGCACTATCTTCTCCTCTGAGAAAAACTCTTTATAGATATTCTTAACAGCAGGAACCAAGGTTGAACCACCTGTTAAAAAGACTTTGTCAATCTGCTCATAACCTATGTTTGCCATCGCCATGGTTTCGTCTAATGTTGTTTTTATCTTTTGCGTATGATGAGCAATCACGGCATTAAAAGCCTTTCGTGTTATCTCTTCCGTAAAGGGCTTTTCAAATATATTCATATCAATAGTTGTCACCTCATCAAAAGAGAGCTGAATCTTGGCATCAATAATCTTTTCAGAAAAAGAGAAGTAAAGCCCCTCTTTTATAAGCTCTAAAAGTCTGCTTATTTTATCTTTATCATAAGCCATATATATCAGCTTCTCAATAGCTTGTAACACACTTTTATCATACATTTTTTGAAAACGGTGCCACTCTGAAAAGTCACTGTAAAAAGCTGGACCTATCTCCATTTCTTTACCCATGTTTGTGTAGAGTGACCCCTTTCCCAAATGAGAAACCACAAAGTTTTTAATAACCTCTGTATCAAAACTATTCCCACCCACGTAGGTACCATGAGTGGCTAAGATGTCCTCTTTTCTATCTTTTTTGTTTACGGAACCACCTACACGAATAATAGAATAATCGGTCGTTCCACCACCAATATCAGCCACCAAAATAAGCTCTTCTTTTTGAATGGTCTGCTCATAAGCCAATGCAGCAGCTATAGGCTCATACTGAAAAGCCACCTCTTTGTACCCTGCTTTTAAAGCTGCCCGTTCCAAACGTTGCTGGGCTTGTTGGTCTAAAAAGTCATCATCGTCATTAAAGCGTACAGGTCGCCCCATGACGACTTTGTCTATCTTCTGCCCTACCTTAGCTTCCATAACATGTTTAAAGCGTCTAATGATAATAGAAATCAACTCCTCTAAAGAGTACGTCGTAGTCCCCAACGTGGTTTCAATGTTATCTTTGCTTCCTAAAAAAGATTTTAAAGCTACCAAATAACGCCCCAAAGTATCAAGCTTTAGTTCATCAAGAGCTTCATCACCTACATAAAACTGCTTATCTTCAAAACTATAGAAGAGTACCGTTTTGGTCTCAACACTCTCTTTTCCTAGAGCTATCATCTCTATCTTTCCATTATGGTTAACGCCTACAACAGAGTTGGTTGTTCCAAAATCTATAGATGAGGTTATCACAAAGCTCTCCTTTTACTCAGCTTCATAATTTTTTATTTCCACTTGATATCTAAATGGTTTTGTTTCCATGCTTGAATGCCACCTTTCATATTGACAGCATCAAATCCATTTCTTCGTAATAGCTTAGTTGCTTCTACACTTCTATTACCTGTATGACAATAGACGATTATCTCTTTAGATTTGTCTAAATGATTTAAGTTCCGACCTAAAACTTGAAGAGGTATCAGAACTGAATTAGCAATCTTACCATCTTGAGGTATTTCACCTGCTGTCCTTACATCCAAAATCAATATATTTGGATTCTCAAAAAGCTTATCGTAAGCATCTAAAGGTGAAATATTAAAAGGTTTTGTACTTGCAACAGCAACGGGTTCTTCTACATAAGGATGTTCATTGGTAACAACTCTTTGTTCCCGTACAGGTTCTAACTCATAAGTTGGAGCTTCTTCATGGTACATAACAGGCTCTTCATGTAGAACTTGTGGTCTATTGTCTATTTTTATTGTTTTGGTACATCCTAAAAACAACAAACTGGATAATGGTATCCATATTAATTTACTTTTCATAACATTCTCCGTTTTTTGAAATTATTATACTGTATTTTTCCTCTTGTTATTTTGTACAAGGGAAATCTTACCCTACACAACCCCCACCAAAACCATAATAATTGGCAAAGTAACTACCGACACAACACAAGAGATGACAATAGACAACGCTATCAACTCCCTCTCCATTGGGTAAAGCTCTGCTAATATAAACGGTGTAATCGCCATTGGCATTCCTGCCTCTAGTACAGAAATAGCCAAAACATCAGTTTTCCCACCTAATAAAAAGTAGACAAAAAAGATAGACGGCATAAAGACCAACTTTAAAGAGATAAGTCCAAAGGCATGTTTGTACTCCACTTTTGGTAACTCTCTTGCTAAAAATATCCCCAATGAAATCAAAATAATAGGTGTAGCCCCACCTGCTAACAAATCAACTGTCTTAGTGATAACAAAAGGCAATTCTATATCAAACGTTAAAATAATTATGGAGAATAAAACAGCTAAAAGAAGAGGATTTTTCAAGGTGTCTTTCAAAATTTTAATATCTAACTTTTGATGTACTGAATACTCTAAAACTCCTATTCCAAAAGTAAAAAGTATAAGTGTATAGAGTGCTACATGCATACTGACTATCCCCTCATAACCAGGCATCAAAGAGCTTAAAATAGGAAAACCCAAGTAGCCTACATTTCCAAAAAAGACAGAGATAACATAGGTGTTGGTCATGCTTTTAGTTAAACCAAAATATTTTGTTACTCCATAAAGTATAAAAATGACCAAAACTAAAATAATAAAGTTTCCATATATAAAAGAGAAGTCATCAATGCTCTCTAACTTTACATTTACCATACCTGAAAAAATTAGAGCAGGAAAGAGTAGATAGACAGATAACTTGTTTAAAACAGCTGTCCATGTCTCATCTGCTATGGTTTGTTTTAATACTGCTCCTAAGGCTATGAGTAGCATTAGAGGGAGTAGAGTTTGTATGATTAGTTGCATTTTTTCCTCTTTTTGTTTTAATAAATTCTATTTATTTTTCTGTAATACTATCTTGTCACAGTATTTATCTACCTCATAATTTAACACCTTATCAAACTTTTTTAATTTCAAACACTCCTTTTTTACTTCATCTGTATAATAGTTCAAGCCTATTTTTTGATAAGCTACTCCACTATTGTTTAAATCAATAATCTTTTCAAGCTTAGAAATCTCTTTTTTGTCCTTAAGAATTTTCTCAATGGAATGGTTTATATTTTCAAGGATGATTTCGTTATCAAGCCTATTTTTATTCCAATCTTTTAATTGGCTAAACATGTAACTCATTGCCAATAGAATAGTAGCTGTTATAATGGTTGTTATAAGTTCTTTTCTCTTCATTATTTTTTCCTTTCATCTAGGCAATTTTTCTGAACCAATTTTATCTCTTCCAAACTCATAGAAGTATCACTTTCAGGATTAAAATCTCCACTATAACCCTTATGATAAACATACCCCTTTCCATATGGTTTCTTTAGGTAGCTATCATCATCTACATGAATATGACCTTGCATATAAACTTGCTTTTCTTCTAAGTGAGAAAAAAACTCATGAAGCTCTTCTTCCTTTGCTTCAATAAGCGTACCAATTAAAGGTTCTGGAGTCATAAAATAAGAGTCAACACTCTCTAGCCTTTCCCACCATACAATTAATTCTTCTTTAGTTATTTCAGGAAACCAAAACCATTCTCTATATCCATACTCTTCTTCTAATAAAATTAGAAACTCATTTTTCATTTTATTTTTTATTTCGTTGAGGTTCATCTTCTTCC
>JALVXD010000257.1 GCA_027038295.1 Campylobacteraceae bacterium | reverse complement strand
CAACCAGATGGTGGTTAAAACCTGAACACTTTTTGATTCTCTAACTTTAGGAGCGTTATATTTTTTCATTAAACCTCTTTCTAATTAATCTGGTATCAAATGACAATGCAGAGAGCATGGTAAAAAACACCATGAGTGCAAAGGCAGTTGCTCCTATACCTGGATATATTTTTACTCCAGAAAAGTGGATAAGTACAGAGAGTATAAGTACTACAAAGACATCTATCATTGACCATGGTCCTATGGCTTCTGTAATGTAAAAAAGTTTGTGTTTATCAACTTTTGATGATTTAACATTATACTTACTTGATAATAGTAAATAGATTATAAATATAAATTTTAATATAGGAACAAACACGGAAGCGACTAAAATAATAAGAGCAATAGGGTAAGATCCATGCTCCCAAAGGTGTAAGATACCACCCATTATGGTGCTTTGGGTAATTATACCAAACTGTTTACTTATGAGTATAGGGTAGATATTTGCAGGGATATAGAGAATAATAGCTGTAATTAAAAAAGCCAGTGTTTTCTGGAAAGAGATATTTCTTGGTTGATGTATTTTAGTCTGACAACGTCTACACTTTATACTTTTTTTATCATCATAGTTGACAGCTTCACAGATATGACAACGGGTAAAACGCCTTCTTTTTCTAAGCATTATTGGCTCCATAAATTTTGTCATGATGTTCCCAAAGCTCATAAAAACTAATGTTTTTAGTAATGATAGCATCTAAAAAAAGTGTTAATATAAAAGCAGCAAAAGAGACTCCCAGCTCTATCTGGGCAACATCAAAAAGTTTAACCATTGCTACTAATAGGGAGATGAAAAATATATCAACCATGCTCCATGGTCTGATATGGGCTAAAAGAATGAGTATTCGCCTTACTAAGTATTCTGCTTTACCCATTTTCATGTATATAATGAGAAAAAACATAGAAATTAAGATTACAAAAGGAAAAATAACAATAAGAAAAAGAAGCATAATCCCTACTATGTATTGTTTATTTTCTAGTACAACGATGAAAAGAGAAGTGAGGTTTAAACTTTGCTCTAATCCATTGATATTAATAGTAATAATAGTAAATTCAAAAGCAACGATTAGTGAAATAAATGCTGTTATTACTAAGGCTAAAGTTCTATCGAGTACATACTTGTCATTTTTATATAGAACAATATCACATTTACTGCAGTGTGCTTCTGCTCCCTCTTTAAGAGGAACTTTTTCATGTAAGGTATGACACTTATGACAGATGATGAGGTTATCGAGTTCACTATTTTTCATACTAAAAAGGCAACTCTTCATTGGTTACATAGGCTTGACCCAGTTGGGTATAGTAGGCTACTACACGTTGGTCTACATTGACCATTCGCCTTAAATACCCTGTTAAGTCTCCACGGTTAAAGTCCAATCGTAGGTTTTTAGGGTTAATGGCTCGTGAGATGGCTACATAAAACTGACTTGGGGCAAAAATATTGTCCACATTACAGACCAAGTTGTCTATGCTCATTCCTTGGCTTTTGTGAATGGTTACAGC
>JALVXD010000256.1 GCA_027038295.1 Campylobacteraceae bacterium | reverse complement strand
TCACAAGGGAACCCAGTAAGCATTCATTTCAAAAGCTTCAGGATACAAGGTATCGCCTTCTTCAGTCCTTTTTTGTGCAATTTCTCCACATGCAGCCCTAAACTGGCCTCCAAAGCAGCCTTCTTGAGTACTTTCCTATTGGTGACTACTAAATCGATATTTAGGAGGCTCATCAAGTCCAGAGCTTCTATAGAACCTAGTAGTGGATCCCTTTCCAATTCCTTTGATGCACACTTGATAGCGTCAATTAGAGTATCCATTTCTTCTGGAGCTTTATCTTCTTTTTCGTTTATCTCTTTCTCCAAGTCATCCTTAAGTGCTTCAAACCAGTAGCTCGAGAACGAGTTTATGTACTCTTTAATGAAAACTAAGGTGTACAGAGGTATGTCACATGCGTAGAATAATGCTAGCCTTTCTGGTAGATAGGAATATGGTTCAAGATCTAACTGATATAGAGAGGATTTGATAAGGACACGCGCCTCCATGATCTCAGACTGGTATATACATCCTTAAATATTACTTTTTCGGTACTATAAGAGGGTTATGTCAAGTCACCACAGCTACAGTAGACTTCATGTACTAGGTCATAGAGCTCCTTTAATCCTTGCTTAGTTTTGGCTGATACCGGTATGGCCCTCTCTGATGGTGAGTACTTTTCAACTATTTCTACCAAGTCCATTATCATGTCACCGGCCAGTCCTCCTACCTTGTCTGCCACTTTTTCAGCAAACCCTCGGGGGTTCTCGATAAGTTCCCTTACCGCCTCCATTTCTCCCTCGTTCAACAAATCTACCTTGTTAACGACGGTGACTACTTGCAGTTCAACTTTGGTTTGTAGTATGAGGCTCAGCATGTAGCTAGTGAGTAAGTCCTCTGGCGACTTGGCCAGCGCTCCATCAATTATGTATACCAGCAGAACAGGTCTTAGCATTTCCAGCCTCCTTAGTAGTCTAGTTCCCTCTGGTCTGAACATGAACATCTCTAGCTGACCGGGGGTATCGATGAAGATATAATCATAGAATGCCTTGAAGACCTTATGTCTAAGTATTTGCTTCTCGTATTCCCCTAATAGCTCTGCAGCCTTCAAGAAGGCTCCGTTTGGACCAAGCCCATATTTCTGCATTATATCCCTTATTGTGAAGTATTCCCTTATATCAAAGTCTGGTTTGTATGGAAGTATTTCTGCCCCCGGGTCCAAGTTAACTATTCCTATCCTAAGCTTTACTTCATCCTTAACCCAATCACTAAAGGCCTTTACTAGCGAAGTCTTTCCAGAGCCAGCAGTTCCGGTAAATACTACGAACAAGATTCTCTCCCATTTTGTAGGTATGGCAAAAACTAATGAACAAAAGTTGTCCCGGCACCTTGTTGTCGAGCAGCTATGTCAGAAGGCGTAGAGAAATTAAAAGAGTTCCTTTCGGCTTTTGTCAACTTAACGAAGAAGCTACCCTTCGATACGTTTCCGAAGGAACTTAGTAAATATGTAGGGGAAGGGGTGGCAACTGCCTTGATGTTCTATGGTGAGGGAAGATGTAAGAAC
>JALVXD010000255.1 GCA_027038295.1 Campylobacteraceae bacterium | reverse complement strand
GGGTATGAGAACAGCATTCGCTTTTTAAATGGTAGAAAAGTGATGGCAGGAGAGGTGACAGGCTCGGTACAAGAGAAGCACCTAAGACGCATACAGATACGCGAAACCATACGGAGTCATATAGCAAAAGAGAAGGAGCTGTTTGGAAAAGGGGTGAAAGTTCTTTCGCTCTTTTTTATAGATGAGGTCAAGAAGTACAGAGACTATGAAGCAGAGGAGTTAAAGGGAGTCTATGCTCAGATGTTTGAAGAGGAGTATGAGCGTATATTGCACGATGAGTTAGGGCTTTTTGATGAGGAGTATCGCTCGTATGTAGAGGGGTTAAGTACCGATAGTATTCATAAAGGGTACTTCTCCATAGACAAAAAAGGAAAAGCCGTTGACCCAAAAGCTGACAAGAGTGGAAACAGTAACGATGTGAGTGCCTATGACCTGATTATGAAAGATAAAGAGAGACTGCTTAGTTTTGATGAGCCTACACGGTTTATCTTTTCGCATTCGGCACTCAAAGAGGGGTGGGACAACCCCAATGTATTTCAGATTTGTACCCTAAAACAGTCAAGCTCAACCGACAGCAAACGCCAAGAGATAGGTAGAGGGCTAAGAATCTGTGTAAACAAGCATGGTATACGCCAAGACCAAGAGCTACTCGGTGGTGAGTTCTTTGAGACCAACGCTCTAACCGTGGTAGCAAGTGACTCCTATGATGATTTTGCCTCTAGTTTACAAAAAGAGATACTCGACTCACTCTCAAGAGAGACCAAGATAACGGTAAAAGTATTGAGTAAAATCACGCTTAAAAATGAGGATGAGATGGAGGTGAAGATTGGTGAGAAGTTGGCTTCTAAACTCATAGATGATTGGAGAGACAAAGGCTATTTGGGTGATGATGGATTTGTAACAGAAAAAGCGATAAAAGATATTAAAGAGAAAACTTTTGAAGTGATACCACAACTTGAAGCATGGAAAAAAGAGATAGAAGAGCTAGTCAAACAAGCCAACTCTACAGCCGTACTAGGTAGCATGATAGGCAATGGTAAAAATGAGAACATAGCTGAACTCAAACCCAATGAGAACTTTGATAAAAAAGAGTTTCAAGCGCTATGGAGTAAAATCAATGCCAAAGCGACTTATAGCATAAATGTAGATAGTGAAGTGCTACAAGAGGCTTCGGTTGAGGCGATTAATCAATTTTTAGAGATTGCCAAGGTGACGGTCAAGATTACCACAGCAACGCAAAAAGATTTGTTTGAGCTGGATGATTTGGCTTCGGGTAGTGAGATGATGGGGAGCAGTAAAAACAGCTACGAACGGATGAACCATGAGCTTGGAAGCACCAAATATGATTTGGTAGGAGAGATAGAGAGAAGCACAGCACTTACTCGAAAAACGATTGTTGCTATCTTGTCTAAGATAGAGGAGAAAAAGTTTAAACTCTTTACGGTGAACCCTGAAGAGTTTATTATTAAAATAAGCAACATCATCAACCAACAAAAAGCACGACTGTTGGTAAGTGGCATTGAGTATTTTAAAACCGATGAGGTCTA
>JALVXD010000254.1 GCA_027038295.1 Campylobacteraceae bacterium | reverse complement strand
TTCTGTTTTATTAGTATGTGCATTAACTCGGTTATCATTGTATTTATGAGTTATTTTATAACCATTAGGTGGTGTAACCTCAACTCTATAACTTCCTGGTATTAAATTACAATATCTATACTTACCATTATTGCTTGTAATAGTTGTAGCTAATGTTTTACCGCTAATATCTGTCGCTATATTAAATGTATTACTACTTTCATCTTTTTTGTATATATTAACTTTAGCGCCATCTATTGCTATCTCACCTTTATCTTTAAAGCCATTGCCATTTAAGTCTTCCCATATATTACTGCCAATACAAGATGTTTTGTATATACCTATATCTATACTATTTTTATCAATACCACTTGTTAATGATATTATGCCACTCTCTCCAGTATTAGGGTCAATATCGCTATCAGACATATTATTACCTCTATTTTTATAGGTAAAGTGCCAATTGGCATTAGTGTTTAATACTCTAACTTTATAATCACCAGGTCTTAATTGGCAGAACTTATATTGGCCATTGCTTTGTGTAACTTGTGGTTGTACAAATTTGCCATTAATATCTATAACTTTATTACCATTTTTATTTAATAGCTCAAGCTTAACTCCTGCTACTCCTTCGTCTCCAGCATCCTGAATACCATTAGCATTGTGGTCATGCCATACATAGTCTCCAATACATACTGGTTTATACAATCCAATATCTAGACTTCCATTATCAATATTGCCAGTTATTTTAACTACATCACTTTGATTATCTTTAGGGTCAATATCGCTATCTATACTCTCACTGCTACCTACATTTTGTAGTGTAACGTAGTAGCCAACAGGAGGTGTTACTTTAACTATATACTGTCCAATAGGTAAATTACAAAAATGGTAATATCCATCTTCTTTTGTTAAAATAGAGCCTAAAATTTTATTTTCTGTATTAACAACAGGAGTGCCATCTGTATTTAATATTTCAACCACAGTATTAGATATACCACCTTCTCCAATGTCTTGTATACCATTTCCATTACTATCTAACCAAACTCTATTTCCTAGGCACCCACTCTCATACATACCGCCATCTATTGATAACAAATTCTCATTACTAGATAAATTTATTATTGAAGTACTATGTGTTTCTTGATTAAAATCATTATCATTAGATGTGTTATTACCAATATTTTTAGGTGACACATTAAACTTTTTACTAGGAGGAGTTGCTTTTATAAAATAGTTGCCAGGTAGTAGTTTGCAAAATTTATACTTACCAGTATGGTTGGTATTAATATAGCCAATAGCTCTTCCTTCCGCATCTACTACACTAGAGCCATCTTTATTATATATATTTACTCGTACTCCTTCTAAAGGCTCCTCCTTATCACCTTGTATTCCATCTGCATTTTTATCATTCCAAAAATACCCACCAAGACAAGATGTTTTATATAGACCAGCATCTACGGTTGTTATATCTTTATCTAAAAATATACTAGTACTTATTCCACTTTTAGAGTTAATATCACTATCTTTAGTGTTATCATCTCCTGCATTACTAGGAGAAATAATATAATCAGTA
>JALVXD010000253.1 GCA_027038295.1 Campylobacteraceae bacterium | reverse complement strand
ATACTATTATGTGCTAAATTTATCTATAAACTCCCCCTCAAAAACCAAACCACTCTCCCCAACGAATGAGGAGAAACAAGCTTAGGTTCTTACTAAAATGAAACCAAAGGCATCTCTTTAGCTACCTCTCTAAATTTAACAGCTCTGTTGAGTACAAACTTCAAAAGTTTTTCAATAAAAACAGACTCTTCTTTAGTCAACAAATCTTTTTCTATGACATCCTCTTCCAAAGCCTTAATAATCTTACTACACTCACTAAGCAAAACTTTCGATACCAATTTATGGTTCATCCCAATATCATCAGCAAACTCTCTAAGCTGATAAGCAAATATATCATTGGGTTTAAATTCATCGCCATAAGCCATGGCTAGATTGTGGTCAAAATCGTACATCATCACACAAAGCATGTCATAAAAAGGTGTTGGTTTTATGCCTTGTTTATCTACAAAAAAAGAGAAATTTTTTCCATGAGCATCAGAGTTTCCAATGATAAGATTGAACATCGCCCAATGAAGCAACTCTAACTGAGCTACAGCAGGAACAGTACATTTTTTTGTACTCTCAAAAAGCTTTTTAAAACTTGCTCCTTCTCGAATGTGTGCAACATCACGCAGATTTCCAAAGTTTTGTTCATATTTATAGCTAGGTGGCAAATCTAGCATTTGACAGCCATCTATAATATGCAGTCGTTTAACAAAGTTCTCTTTGTAAATTCTGTCAAATCTTTTGACCAACAACACAGGGGAATGCCCAAAGCGTTTTAACGCAACATCGGCAACATTTAGTCCTATTTTTTTAGCCAATGTCATACAAAAAAGTTCATTGACTACAATATGCAGATGCTTTTTAGTCTGAAACTTCATAATATGCGTTGAGCTTAGTGTTCCATTTCCTAAACCAATCTTTTCATCTTTAATTATCACAGGTAACTTTGCTTGAACCCCTGCCAAAGAGAGCCGAACCGTTTTGTCCCAAATGGCGATGCTTTTACTCTCTAGTTGCTCGATTCTATCGCTTAACTCTTTAGGTGGTATCTCTCTAAAAATAGCTTCATCACTCTCAGAACTTTCGCCAAACATCAACGCCCCTGCCGTATCGTAACCGATGGTGTGCATCATAGCAAAGGTATTGTTTTTAGAGATATGAGCAAAAGTAGCAATCTCTTCTAACCCCTCCCCCTCGGGAATAAGGTTTTCCAAAAATCTCTTAATGCTCACAGAAGAGAGCTTGGCATGAAATGGCAAATGAGGAGAGATACTAAACTGCGTATCTACCCAATTTTGATGATACTCAAAATAGTACTGTTCATTCTTATCAATAGAGAGTTGCCCCACCATTTGACCTTGCATACTCACTTTTAAACTATTCATCACTACCCCAATCTTTCATGCTCATCTCCATTCCTAAGGCTTCCATGATTTGAAGCAGAGTATTAAGCCTTACACCCTCAAAACCGTTTTCTATTTTGTTTAGGGTATAGGCTGAAATGTTACAGAGCATGGCACAGTCATTGGTGCTTAAACCTTGTTGTGTTCTTCTTGCTTTTATGAACTTTCCTATGGTTTTTAGGGT
>JALVXD010000252.1 GCA_027038295.1 Campylobacteraceae bacterium | reverse complement strand
CGGCAACAAGCTCTACAAGATGGGTAAACTTGTCAAATCTCTAGCCGATGTTAGTACCAAAAATAGCGCTATCTTTATCAAAGCAGCCCAACCCTTCGGCACATCGCTTATCGAATATGGCATCAGAGCCGACCACACGACGATTGACAACGACAATCCAAAAGATGAGGGTAGAGAGTTCAACTCCATCAGTGGAAATATCTTTGTTACAAGCAAAGTCGATAGTACATTGACGACATTTTGGGGAGTAGGTAGCAGTAGCAGGGTACCGGATGCGAGAGAGTTGTATTTAGTGATGATGGGAAATCACTTCGGAACTCCCTCACTCAGACAGAGTAGAAACTATGAGCTTGATATCGGTGCTCAAAAGATATTTGGTAACTTTAGCGTCAAAGCAAAAGCGTACTATTCGTATGTCAAAGATTATATCGCTTTTAATGCGCACAATAAAAAATTAAACCCTATGACAGGCAAAGTGGAACCGTTTCACTCATTTGAGAATGTCGATGTCGATATATACGGGGCGGAGATAAGCGGCTTGGTACTAAGTGATGGGGCTTTTAGCTTCGACTATGCGCTTTCATACAAAAGAGGCAAAAAGAGAGATCCGCTAACGGGACAAAAGGGAACAAATCTAGCAGATATGCGTCCCTTTAAGGCTTTAGTCGGACTCAACTATGAGGATATAGATTTTAACGGTAGGGTCGAGTTTATCGGTAGTACTAGATGGAGCGATATCGACTATGAAAACGGTGAGCAAGAACTTAGCGGATATGGAGTTGTAAACCTTAAAGCGACGAAAAACTTCACCAAAGAGATAGAGCTAAGCGTAGGCGTTGATAACCTCTTTGATAAAAAGTATGCCGTTACAAACACCTATAAAGACTTGATACTTCTCACTAACGGAACCGATACGATGCTATTAAATGAACCGGGAAGATATATCTATGCGAATTTGAAGTATAAGTTTTAGAAGGCAGCAGCATTTTCTGCTACCTTTCTAATCAAGATGCTATTTTAACGGCTCTCTTGTAACAACACCGAAAGTGTATGATGCGGTTTTATTTTCATCTATGTTTTTAATAATAACATGTAGATTACCGTTACAATCCGTCACACGACTGTAATTCATATCAGCACTTTCCGCATCACCGGTATTGTAGGGTCTAGCTATCCAAGCTGCTCTTGCAAATTCATTAGAGTCATTTTCAATCATAGTGATAACTCTACTGCATGTTGGACTTTCCCCTTTGTCATTTTTACAGCTAACCGTAACCGGTTTAAGTCCGGTACCGGTCAATACAACCGGTCTGGAGATACCGATATGCTTACCGTTTACCTTTGCATTTGCATAGATATATACTGTTTTACCGACCATTGCCGGCACATATCTAAGCTCTGCGTATGCGATACCGTCTTTGACTTCAGTTGTCTCAAAAGATGAAGCCGCACCGTTCATAACCGTATCGTTACAATAGTCATATCTATACTCATCACCGACTACATAACTTACCCCGTCAACCTTATCACCACTATCAACTGAAACAATTGTAGGTCCAGGATTATCAGGCATTGTATC
>JALVXD010000251.1 GCA_027038295.1 Campylobacteraceae bacterium | reverse complement strand
AGTAGAGCAAGTATCGCTATAACCTGCTCTGAACTTTTGTTAGAGTAGATTCCTACTCTCGCACCTGCCTCAAGGTCTAGTTGGCTAAAGTAATTGGCTAACTGATTTACTTTTTTAAAGAGTTCACTGTAAGTAAGGCTCTTTTCGTTTTCTATTAAAGCAGTTTTATTTGGACTCTTTTCATGGGCTACTTCTAATAGCTCTCGTATATTACTTGGCATTGTATATCTCCTCTATTCCTAAAGTCCAAATTTCATAGTTTCTATCTGTTATAATATTTGGTATCTCTATATAGTTTAGTATCTTTTTGTAAAAGAATTTAATGATTTTATCTATATCGTCATCGCTAAGTACTTTTGAAATACCACCCGTTAGGACAATAGAATTTAAAATCTCCAGTTTAAGGGTTACATAGTCATGGTGGCTTTCTGAGACTTGATAGAGAACTAAAAAGATAGCCAGTTGCATTAAAACAACTGTTGCTTCATCGCTTTGCTCATCTAAAATGTGTTCGTTAACACCAAGGTAGTCTAAGAGTTCATAAACAAATTCATTGCTCTTTGCTCCAAAAACCAAACTCTCACGTGACTTAAATACACCCAACTTTTTAAAGACCAATCTATCGTAACCAGAACCTGTCATAATGTTTTTGTTCTCTACCAAGTCGGTACTGTAGTGAATATCGGTCGTTGCTCCACCCACGTCTATGACCAAAAATGGGTCAGCCACGTCAAAAAGTGTTTTGAGTTTAGGCAAGGCATTGTTGACAATGTATGGAGTAGAGTAAATCTGATTTGAGGTGATGTCATAGAGCTTCTTAATGTCTTCCTTACCTGTAATATCTGCTTGGTAGAGATTGGTAAGGTACTCTTTTAGCTCATCTTCGACCACTTGAAGTTTGTCTCCAATGATGTTTTTTAAAATGATTAAATCGTCTATCTTTTCCTCTAAAAAAGGACGGTTTTCAGCATTGCCCACATAGACAATGTTCTGATAGTTCACCTCTTTGAGGTAGTCGATAAGTTTCTCATCAAACTTAGATTTAATTCCATCTATTCCACCTACAACTATAACTACGTCTATAACATCTGTAGGGGTGTTTGCCTCTTCTATTTTGGAGTAAAGAATGGTATCTATAATATTAATTCCAGAGTTAAACGCAATGTTGGTCGCATATTTCAATGAAAAAAGTGTCGTAACACCAATAATAAGTGTACTAAGCCCACCATTAGCAGAAGAGCAGATGGAGACTTCATCTTTAGTATAGTTGCTTAGAAGCTGGGAGCATTTATTTTGTAAATCATCATAGATACTAATGTCAAAGTTTCTAAAGTATTGGTTTAGCTCACCGTTTGCATTGGTCTTGAAGTAGGTACTTCCTATGTCTATTTGTAGTTTTTTCATTATAACATTATCCCTATATCATCAATAATATGTTCAACCAAAGATTTTCCACAGAGGTCTACTTTAGAACGCTCAAACGCTAAACATTTGTCACTTATGGGTACGTTTCCACGCTCATAAAAACGGATGTTGTAGTTTTTGTCTCTAACGGTAATGGCTTCACCGTTGTTGATGATGTGTG
>JALVXD010000250.1 GCA_027038295.1 Campylobacteraceae bacterium | reverse complement strand
CCATAGATATACTAATACTCTCCTACTACATAGGGGCGATAATTATCCCCATAGCTATGTGGCTTAGTAAAGCCTATCTACAGAGAAAATTTAAAATATTAGATAGCTTTAATAGCTTTTTACTAAACCTTTTTGGAACAATGAGCTTAAAAAGAAAAGTTCTCTCAATACTTCTCTTTATAGCTATGTTTATATCTATGGAGATAGTTTGGAGAATGTGTTTTGAAGCGATGATTGGGTATTTTCAGATGATAGATGCCCTAAAGACAATGTAAAACAAGGAGTATAAAATGTGTGCCTACTACGAAGACGAAACAAACAAAATCAAAAAAGAAGACCTTGCCATCTACCAAGGTCAAAGAGTTCAAATTCTCTCGGTGAAACATATTAGGAGCGACAAAACAATGGATATTCGCTACCTTGTAGAGGATGAAGAGAGACAACTGCCTGTTATTCCTTATCATGGGAAGATTGAAAATTTAAAACTTATAGAAAGAGTCGCTCATGCCTAGCACCCTAACAAACTCACATGCTTCCTCTACCTATGGAGCAAACCCTGTCAAAGAGGGAGAAATTCGCCTAAATGAGATGGGTTCAGAGGTGGTCGAGGGCTACACCTGTAAACCTAAAGATTATGATGCACAGCGTCCTATTATGCACTATAAAACACTTCTGCTTCTTTGTGACGATGAACGCTGTGGAAAAGCAGGAAAGACTGATAAGGCTTCCCAGCTTCGTGAAATTTTAAAAGATATGGGACTGAACAAGGGTAAAAATCGTATCAAAATATCACGAACGGGGTGTTATGGAGCGTGTCGATTTCGGCAGGTTTGTCAAGTGACCGAAAACACCCAAGCCAATGGAAACATGAAAAACAATGCCATTTGGTTACGCTACACACACAACTTTACAGAGGAAAAATGGCGAGAAATCTTCACCCTACTCTCTAGCGATGAAGTACTTTTAGATGCGTTGGACAGTAAGCATTTTATTCCCATGAAAATTTATAATTAAAAAGTGTATAAGTAAAACCATATGAGCAAAAAGCTACGAAAAGGCTACACCACAGGCTATCATGCCTCTTTTGCTTTTAGGTCAGCTTTGCAAGGATTTATGGCAACAAAAATGCTTACAAAATCTATTACTCATAAGATGGATAATGATGATTTAGATGTGACCAAAGGGTGTGAGATTGTGGTGACTATTTCAGATAAATTGGAAGATTTAGAGTTAAATAACATAGAGCATAAACCTTATATTATCGGCTCTTTAGAACTCTATGCAGGGGTTGGTGTTGGGGTGGTAACCAAAGAGGGGCTAAAACCTCCTAAAGGGTTTCCTGCTATTAATCCAACTCCTTTAAAAGCAATGGAGCAGATACACCGTAGGTTCGGTAACACCGAACAGATATTTTGCACCATATCCGTCACCAACGGAGAAGAGATAGCCAAACAAACAGCCAATGCAAAGGTAGGCGTTTTGGGGGGTATCTCCATTTTAGGAACAACAGGCTATGTCAAACCCATCTCTAGCGATGCCTACATGGACTCCATACGAACCGAACTTGGCGTTGCAAAAGCAAATGGCTATACG
>JALVXD010000249.1 GCA_027038295.1 Campylobacteraceae bacterium | reverse complement strand
TCCTATATTTACTAGTTAATTTACTTGTAAATAGTATAGTTATCTTGAGGTTAAAGTTTGGTTAAAGGGTGAAATGGAGATTTGTTATAATACTACTGATGTATCCCTTCCCACTGAGGATGGGATGGGAACGAGTTAACCTTACCAGCATTTATAGCCTCATTCACACGGTTACGACTCTCGTAATAACCCTCATTACTAGGTATTTGTCTAGTCTCATTTTTGCCCTTTCTTGGCTATCATATAATTTACAAATGCTGAACAAGTAACCAACATATACTTTGCTTCTTCAAAAGAAGTTTTCAATTCTTCACCTGTATGTCCATGTCTTATACCATCTTCTTTACATGTCCAACCATACATGTTATCCATTGCTGTCTTAAATTGCTTATTCAAATCTAAGTCCATAGCCTTTAAACATTTTGACAAGTCTGTATCTTTACCTGTAATCTCTTTAGCTACTGCTTCTACCGCACTTATGGACTCTTTTATAGAATTAGGATAATCAGGATTTTCTCTATCACTTAATAGCTCTAAGGCATTTGATAAATGTCTTTTGGCTCCATTATATTCTATCTCTAAAGCCTCTTCCACTTCTTGTATTTCTACTTCATCTATGATTGGTGTTATATAATTATCCACAAATCTATAAGCACTCATTTCAGATTTTAATACTTCATTAATGCTTTTTTTAAAATTTATATTCCTCTTTTCAATTGGATAAATTTCAGAAATATATTCTATAAAATCATATATTTCATACCATTGCATGGCATTGTATCTTTCCTGTATATTTATATTAATATCATTTAAAAAAGAAGATGGCTTAACATTCATTTTAAAAAAAGCATCATATATTTTTCTAAAAAAATGATAATCCTCATCTTTTTCTATTTGATTAAAGCTTTGTCCTTTTACTATAATTCGACTTGTTCCACCTATATAC
Source organism: Campylobacteraceae bacterium (assembly GCA_027038295.1). Lineage (GTDB taxonomy): Bacteria > Campylobacterota > Campylobacteria > Campylobacterales > Sulfurovaceae > UBA1140. Next base: position 662 of record JALVXD010000249.1, on the reverse strand, counting down.
CTTTTTACATCAGATGGAGAAATTGATATATCTAAATCAACCTCTATAGAATCAAAATAATATTCTTGTATTTGATTCCATAGCCTATTTTTCAAATCATTATCTATACTCTGAATTTGAAATACATCCTTTAGTTTTAAAAATCCATATCTCTCCGAAAATTTTCTTCTCAAATTATCCCCCTCATCTCATCCTCAGTAAGCGTAGCCACACCCAAACTCTCAGCCTTGGTCAACTTAGACCCAGCATCATCTCCATATATCACATAATCCGTCTTCTTAGACACAGAGCCACTCACCTTAGCACCAAGCTTCTCAAGCATCTCTTTCACCACACCACGACTTACAGACATAGAGCCTGTCAGTACCACTGTTTTGTCTTTAAAGGGGTTCTCTTCGGCTTCGACACGCTCAGCCACCTCTGGTTGAATCTCTTCAAATAATTTCAACACAAAGTCATGATTCACACGCATAAATTCCAGCAATGAATTAGCCATCTCTTCACCTATGCCGTCTATGGCTACTACATCTTCAAATGTTGCATCGACTATGCCAAGTCCAAACTCTAAAGCCAAAGACTTACCTGCTACCTCACCGATGTGTTCTATGCCCATCGCAGAGATGAGTCTGTGTAGTGGTACACCTTTTGTGTCAGCTATAGCA
>JALVXD010000248.1 GCA_027038295.1 Campylobacteraceae bacterium | reverse complement strand
CTCTAATATCTCTTCTGCTCTTTTTCTATCGTCACTGTTTTTCATCTTCTCTAACACATTACGATTAAAGCTATATCTAAATTTTGACTTCCACATTGTAGAGGCAATATCATTAGAGTACTTAACCTTTTTGCTCATCTCAATTAGCTCTAATAATCTATAGAGGAAAGCAGTATTAAGATGTTTTTCAAAACTCTCCAAAGAGCTATAAAGCTTATTGTAAACCCTTAAATAGTCACTCCATTTAACTGTTTCTCTAAACAGTGAAAGTGCATCTTTAGGGTGTTTTACCTCTTTCTCTTCATCAATACCTTTTGCATCTTCAAGAAGTTTCTCTGTATAGTCAGCCAAATAGCTAATAGGAGTTGAGGGTTTAGCAATAGCAATACCAAAAGAGATACTAAGCTCATTACTTTTTACAAAAGCTTTAAACTCACGCTCTATCTCTCGTGCCATCTTTAACACCTCATCCCAAGCACCAAGTAAAAACAGGTCATCTCCACCTGCAAAAACGGTATAGGTATTTGGATATTTCTCTTTCATCATTTTAGGAATATAAAGAGAAAAAAAGTTATCCATAGTTTTAGAGAACTTATCAAAACTTTCAAAACTATTTGTTACACTACTCTTTTCTAAAAACTTCCCCATATTATCAACATCGGCTTTTAAAATGCCTAATGCGTCTATGCCTGTTTCACTCTCTTTACAAGAGTTTTTAGCCAAAGTCTCAAAAGTAGCAAAAGAGTCTCCTTCTCGAAGTACATACGATTTAATATTAGAGGTTAAAAAAATTTCAAAATCTTTATCATCTAAATTCATACTTAGCTCTTTTGCTGTTACTGATTTTTTATTTGATACAAGCTTTTCACCTAAGACAACAAATGTATTACAAATATCACATCTATCATCTAAATTTTTATCTAGTTTTCGGATATTACAAATTCTACAAAGCGTCTCATTGTCAATATTTGTATCATACTCCAAAAGATATGGACTATTTTTAAGATTAAACTTCTGAAACTTCTTATCCTCTACACTATCTATAACATTTTTTCGTAAATCTTTATATTTAGTAGTATCTTTAAAATCCTCTTTTGAACAGCTAACACTACTTAATATTACTCCACTAAGACCATAGAAGTTTTTAAGAAAATAGTTATTAATACTATCTTGAATCTCATCAAGTTCTATCCTGATTTTAGGAACTAAAATCTCAAATTTCCCTGCATTCATTGAGAGAATATTTGACTCACTAATATCTAATTTAGAACAGATATACCTTGCAAGATACTCAGTAAATATCTGAATAAACGCCGACTTTGCTCTTAAAACCTTACTAGCATTTTTTGTTGACAATCTATCAAAGATAAATTTTTGAATACCATAAAAGTCACCACTAATTAAGCACATATCACTTTTTAATAGTGGCTTAATATCTTTTGACTCTACTATTAAGTGTTTAAACTTTTCATCATCACTAAAATAACTCATCTCATTCATCCAATCTCCCCATCTAAAATTATTTCTAAAAAAAGTATAACCCAAACAAACGAAGATATAGTTCGTTTAGTTTTTTAATACGATATAATCTATTGTACTCTTTTAGAAG
>JALVXD010000247.1 GCA_027038295.1 Campylobacteraceae bacterium | reverse complement strand
CAGATATACCCAAAGCACCTATAGGGATAATGCCTGTCTCAATATATTTACGTGAAAGTCGAGAAACCAACATAGAACCAACCACAATCCCAATCCCTGAAAGTGCCAAAATTCCCTGTGCTGTTACCGTATCGGTAATGCCCATTTGAGTTTTTAGATGCTCACCAAATATAGCTACAACCAGTTGAGAGATTCCCCAAAAAACAGAAAGCCCAATAATAGAGAGCCAAACAGTAGGACTCTTTTGAAGCAGTTTCATATTCCCTTTTAGATAAGTTAAGTTAGCATATTTCTTAGGTTTAAACTGCATGTTCTTTTTAATCGGAATGGTCTTAATAAGACGTAAAGAGAGTAAAAATTCTACAACAGAAGCTCCTATGAGTGCAAAACCAAGTGGGTAGATATATTGTAAAATTTCACTCTTACTTAACCCATCACTTGGCAAAAGAGCCTCAAAGAAAATAGAGTAAATCACAGCTCCTGCCAATATAGAGACGATGGTCACCGACTGCACCATTGCATTTGCCGAGGTCAACTGCTCATTACCAGCCATCTCTTTTATAAGCCCATACTTAGCAGGGCCATAAATAGCCGACTGAGCAGCCAATACAAAAGTAAGCCCAAACGCTACCCAAAACCAACCCATAATATAAGAACCTAAAATAAGTGTTGTAATAACAATGGCAGCCAAAGAGGCAACTCGAATAATCTGTACTTTAGGATACTTATCACTCAAGAACCCAGAAGGAGAGAATAGAAATATAAAAGGGAGCAAAATCAGACCATTAACTATGGCTGTCAATACAATAAGTTCTGTTCCCTCATAGGCTTTAAATATAGTATTTTGTAGAACTATTTTGTGACCCAAATCGGTCATGGAGTTTAAAAATACGATAAATATATAGGGGGTGAACCCTGCGATTTTAAATAGTTGTTTCATTTTTTATTTCCTTTTAGCCTTTCGGCAAATATTTTATTTATTTTTTAATTCCATCTGTTTTTTATGTTCTTGCATGGTATGCATATTAAAAAGATAAGGCTTCAATGTCAAAATAGAGTCAAAAAGCAACTCATAATGCTCATTATTTAATGATTTATCTCTCTCTAGCATCTGTGAGCCTAAGGCATATTCTATTTTTGCCAGTTCTCGTGCCGACTTTACATAAGCATCAAAAAGTTTCTCATCAAGTCCTAAACTTTTAGCCCGTTTAAAAATCTTTACCAACTTTAGCTCTTGCGTTGAAAAGCCCTGCTCTTGTCTAAAAAGTAAGCCTCTTTTGAGATATTCATCCAACTCTCTTGAACTTAATGCTGAAAGCTCTAAAAAGTCATCATCACTATACCATTTCCCATCAGAAGCACCTGACATCATCTGTAAAGAGCGTAACATCATAGAAAAATCATCAGAAAAGTTAAACTTGTTCTCTTTAAAAATTGCCTGTATTTGAGCTATTGAGTAAGAGAATTGATTTTGTAAATACTTTATAAATTTTATAATATTAATACATGACTCATCATATAAGTGAAGATTTGGTTTTGGTTTTTCTGGTTCAGGTAATAAGCCCTCTTTTACATAAAATAGAATGGTTGACTTACTTTCGCCTGTCTGCTCCATTAAGTGTTTCATTTTTAGTGACATTTTTACTCCTGCTCTAATGGTGCGTTGAAAACAGCACCCTACATAAATTAAACATATTATAGTTAAAAAAAATCTTAGTGTCAAGTATTACCCTACACTTTTAAACTAATTTGTTTTATAAATCTATTTTGATATAATCTTTACAATTAAATTAAATGGATTATCAGATGAAAAAAATTTTACCCCTTCTTCTCTTTACACTTATAACTGCACAAGCACAAGTTCTTGATGCTATTGCTATTGATGTTGAAGGTGAAGCCATTACTACACTAGAGATTCAAGCTGTTCAAGAGAAAATGGGCATGTCAAAACAAGCTGCTGTAGAAGCACTCATAAAAGATAGACTAGAAAAATCTGCTCTTAGAAAAGCTGATATACAGATAGACCCTGCCCAAGTTCAAGCAAAAGCAGAAACTATTGCACAATCAAGAGGGATGACACAAGAGCAGATGAAAAACATATTGGCACAAAAAGGTCTAACATGGGAATTATACTTAGAACAACTAAGTACAGAGATGAAAAAAGAGCGTTTTTTTAAAGAGCATATTCTCTCAACCATTACACCACCAAGTGATGCTGAACTTGAGACTTACTACAACATGCACAAAGATAAATTTTCAGCAGCACCCGTACAAATGAGCCTTGTAGCCTATGCTGCACCAACAGCCCAAAGTTTAAAAAAGTCTATGGAAAACCCAATGCAACCTGTAGAAGGTGTTCAAAAAAAGAACATATTGGCTAACTCAAGCGAGATGAGTCCAGCACTTCTAAACCTAATAAACTCAACCCCTGCTGGTAGTTTTACAAAACCTGTTAATACAGGAAAAGGTTTTGTTGCCTATTTTGTAAAATCAAAAGGTTCACAAGGACAAGGTGGATTTCAAGCTGTTAAACAACAAGTTACCATGATGTGGATGCAAGAGCAGAGAGGTCAAGCAGGACAAGACTTTTTCAACAAACTAAAAAGTAATGCGAACATTCGCGTTATTCGTTTATAATATATTTAAATAGAAGGAAATAGTAAATGGGATTAAAAGCAGACAGTTGGATACGTGAGAAATCACTTAATGAAGAGATGATAACACCATTTTGTGAAGCCTTAATAGGCGAAGGAGTTGTCTCTTATGGACTTAGCTCTTATGGTTATGACATTAGAGTAAGTGATGAGTTTAAAATATTTACCAATATTAATGCAGAGGTGGTTGACCCAAAAGACTTCAATGAGAACAATGTGGTAGACTTTAAAGGTGATGTATGTATCGTTCCTCCTAACTCTTTTGCTTTAGCAAGAACAGTTGAATACTTTAAGATGCCGTCAGATACATTGGCTATATGTTTAGGTAAAAGTACCTATGCCCGTTGTGGAATCATAGTAAACGTTACACCTTTTGAGCCAGGATTTGAAGGGCATATTACCATAGAAATATCTAATACAACTCCCCTACCAGCTAAAATATATGCCAATGAAGGGATAGCTCAGGTACTATTTTTAGAAGGTGATGAGCAGTGTGAGACTACCTATAGAGATAGAAAAGGTAAATACCAAAGTCAAACAGGTATCACTTTACCACGAATTCTTAAAGAGTCTTAAGGTTAATAGAATATAATTATTAGTAACAAAAAATTAAAAGGAAACAAAATGGGTTTTTTCGATTTTATATCAGATGCAGGTAAGAAGATCTTAGGCAAAGGCGATGATGCAGCAGCTATTAAAGAAGAGATAGAGAGTAGCTTTAGCGAACTTCCAGTAGATGGTCTTACCGTTGGTGTTGAAGGTGACAGAGTTGATTTGGCAGGTGTAGCACAAAACTATCCTACTAGAGAAAAAGCCATATTAATTGCAGGGAACGTAGAAGGTATAGCACAGGTAAATGCTGACCAACTTGTAACTATGGAACAAATATCTGAAGACAGTACCAGAGAGATTCCTGAAGAGATTTTTTATAGTATTGCTAAAGGTGATACTCTATGGGGAATTGCTGATAAGTTTTATGATGATGGAAGTAAATATACGCACATAGTTGAAGCAAACCTTGAAGTTATTAAAGATGCTGACCTTATTTACCCAGGACAAATGATTAGAATTCCAGAAGTTCTTGCATAAATAGGACTACTTAAAAGAGTAGGCTCTAAACCTACTCTATATTTTTTTTACTACCGTATCACTATCTAACTCAACATCTATAGAGAGTGCTTCTAAGTCACCATCTACCTCTTTTTTAATCTCAACACCTTTAACACCAATGTACTTTTTAACCACTTCGATAATCTCTGCTTTCATCTCATCCATAAAAGGGTAAGCATTGGTTCTGTCTCTATCAGACATAATAGCGATGGTTAACCTATCTTTAGCGACAGATGCACTCTTTTTTCTTTTAAAAAATCCAAACATTATTTAAACATCCCCGATAGTTTTGAGAAAAATCCAGAGTTAGCAACCTCTATATCTTTCATATCTACTTTTTTACCACATAAACGTGATGCAATTCGTAAATAAGCCTGTCCTGCAAGCGATTTTTTATCTAAAATAACTGGTTTACCTTGATTTGAGGCATCTATAACACCCTTATCTTCAGGTACCTTTCCAAGAAGTTTAACACTTAAAATTTCTAAAATATCTTCACTCTTTAACATCTCACCTTTTTGAACCATATCAGCATCAATACGATTAATAATAAGATACTTAGCAACCTCTTCACCATTTTTTACTTTATATGACTTAGAATCCAAAATACCAATGGCTCTGTCAGCATCACGAATAGAGGATACTTCAGGGTTGACAACTATAATTGCAGCATCTGCAAACTCAATAGTATGCTCATACCCACTCTCTATCCCAGCTGGAGCATCTAAGATAACAAAATCAAAATCTTCTTTCAACTCTGTTACAAGTTTTTGAACTTTATCCGACTCCAACACTGTTTTATCTTTACTTTGTGAAGCTGCTAAAAAGAAAAGATTTTCATTCACTTTACTCTTAATAAGTGCTTGTTTTACAGAAGCATCACCCTCCATAACTTGAACAATATCATAAACAACACGGTTCTCTAAACCTAAAATCATATCTAAGTTTCTTTGACCAATATCAAAGTCTACGACCACACATTTTTTATCGTTTAGTGCAACACCCAAACCAAGGTTTGCTGTAGCTGTTGTTTTACCAACACCACCTTTTCCACTAATTACTGCTATTACTATGCCCAATTTATCTCCTTCTTTAACACGGGGGTTATGATTATTTCATTATTTTTTAATTCAACTCGGTTCAGTTTATTTGCCAAAAGATTGTTTTCAACTTCAACACCATGAAAAATTATATTGGCTTTTGGTGAGGCTGTTAACATCATAAAGTTTCCATTACAACGAATAGCACCCTCAACGACTTTAGTAATAATAACATTACCTAAAGCATTAATAGTAGCTCCACTATTGACACGATTAAGAAGAAGTAAATCTCCTTCTATGTTAAGTTCACGACCACTTCTAATCATGTCATCAAGCACCGTTAGATTGTTTTGCAAACGTGAAGAGAGTTCTTCTACCTTTGCTTCTGCAATCTGCTGAGAAACTGCTCTCTCTGCTTTTTCTGCAGAGAGTTCACTCTCTAGTGCTTTTCTGCTTCGTCCTTTTGGCAACTCAAAATCATGTAAATATTTTAACTTTTTAACGTTTAAATAGGTCTCAATACTCTTAGGTAATTTACCCTGTATAACAATAAGATGATCTTTAAAAAGTGTATAGTTCGTATCAAAGAAACTCATGAAGTTCTCTTCATCATCAATTCGTGTTTCATATATTTTAACTGAATACTGATTACTTTTCAAAAAATCTCCTGTTGTTATCTATTAAATATAGATTTTATCTATTTTTGCATTAATAAATGGTTTAGAGTTCATAATAATAAGCTTTTTTTAGATTTTTATAATAAAAAAAAAGTCATAATCTTTTATGATAAAAATATTAAAAACAGTTGTAATTATTTGTTTACTAACCATTATGAGCTACTTTGGATTTATAACCTACAAACATGCTAAAAATTATGAAGCAATAACCTCTCAAATTGCAACCGTTTGTGATGCGAATGCTTTAGCAAGTGGAAAGATAGATGAACTAACCTCTATCATTTCATTTGGACTTGTTAAAAACAAATATAAAACTTCACTTCTGCAACTCAAAGAGAAACAAAAAATTTCAAAAGAAAAAAGTATGCTTTATCTTTACTACTTCATGGGAATACTCATACTTATTTTAATATTTTCTTTTACATGTACATTAAGAGGTGCAGCATTAACCTTAAGTTTTTCAACATTCATCTCCTTACTTTATGGACTTATTAACCCCATACTTATGGTTACCATACATAAAAATGTTGACTATTTAGGAGATGTTATTTTATCATTTGAGTCTAAAGGAATCATTGGTTCTATTAACAAACTATTTCAAAATGGAGAGACTATTATAGCCATTACTATTTTACTTTTTTCAATACTTCTTCCAGTTCTAAAAAGTTTAACTTTAACCTTTACTCTACTCTTTAACCAATATTCATGGAGCAAACATTTGGTTAACTTTTTTAAACATATCGGGAAATGGTCAATGATAGATGTTTTTGTAGTTGCAACATTTTTGGTTTACTTAACCAGTAATGGAGGGGGCATAAGCCAAGCAGAGATTGAAGTGGGACTCTATTTCTTTTTAGCGTATGTCATACTCTCTATGATTACAGCCATGCTAACACAAAAAGTTTTACTTCAACAGGAACATGGACTTCAGTCCACGCACAAATAACAGTGACTGAAGTCACTGCTCCTAGATAACCATCTTAACATCAGAATGGTCTTGAAATGCTTTAAAAAGAGCATTTCTATCCTCTTCTGATGCTACTTCACAAGCAGTAGTCAGAGCATAAAATTTTCCTTTACTAGAACTTTTTCCTTTACTAGTATGATAGTCTCGCTCACCCATGACTTCAAAAACACAAGCCTCTAAAAGCTCTTTGGATGTTCCTATTATTTTATAACCCCATTCGCATGGGTACTCTATATCTGGTCTTTCACATGTATTACCGTCTAAAATCACCTGATTTTCCTCCTGATTTCTTCTCTAACTGAATATTTTTAATAACCATTCCTTTATCAATGGCTTTTAGCATATCATAAATGGTTAACAATCCAACAGATACACCTGTTAGTGCTTCCATTTCAACCCCTGTTCGTCCTTTGAGCTTAGCTTGAACTGTCAGTTTAAATCCTGGTAAATCTTCTAACTCTTCTATATCTGTTTTTACAGAAGTTAGCATAAGTGGGTGGCACATCGGAATAAGCGTACTGGTCTGTTTTGTTCCTTGAATAGCAGCTATCACTGCTGTTTGTAAAACTGGGCCTTTTTTTGCAATATTGTGAACCACTGCCTTATATGCCTCTGGAGTCACTTCTATAATACCTGATGCAACAGCTATACGGGTAGACTCTTCTTTATCTGAGACATCTACCATTTTAGGCTTATTGTTCTCATCTAAATGTGTTAAATTCATTTTTTACCTTTTTTCATAACTTCATAACTCTTTGAATTTTAGCAAAAAAACATTAGACTTCATGCATAAAGAAGAACAAATAAATATAAGTTTAGATTCTATACAAAATCAAAAAATTCAATTTAACTTGTATAGTTTTATTGTTTTATACTATTTTTAATGTTATACTTATATAAACTTATATAAATAAAATAAAGGATAATATTGTGAATGCCTCAATACTCAATATACCTCATGACAAACAATACTACCCTAAATCCTTGGATTCACAACTAAAAACATACTCAAAATTTGCATATTTTCAAAAAAGAGTGGTTGACTTTGCATTAAGTACTCTACTTAT
>JALVXD010000246.1 GCA_027038295.1 Campylobacteraceae bacterium | reverse complement strand
ATAGAAGGTTTTAAAAATGTTTATGCTATTGGTGATTCTGCATCATTAATGGGTCCAGAGTGGAGAGCAAAACAGGGACATGTAGCTGAAGTTATGGCTAAAAATGTTGCTTATAATATTTTTCAGAATACTCAAGGAATGAACTCTAAACGTTCTTATGAAGAGCATCTAAATATCTTATGTGTTATGGACACAGGTGATGGTGCAGCTTTTGTTTATCGTGATAACAAAGGTGGAAAAATGATTCCTATGCCCAAAGTTGGTCACTGGATGAAAAAAGGTTGGGGTTGGTATTGTAAACAATCTAAACTTGGGAATATTCCTCGTATTCCTGGGATGTAAGAGATGTAGGGTTGGTCAGACCGACCCTACAAATTTTTTCAGCCCCTCATCTAAACTCCACCAATCTGGATAGACTTCATCATAAAAAGGTTGAGTAACCTCTTTAAATTCATTTTTATCTTCGTAAAGATTAACACACCAATCAAAATCTATATCTCTATTTTTTAAGGCTTCTATGCTCAAAAGTGTGTCATTGATGCACCCTAACTTTGAAGGTGTTACCAAAAGTGTCTTACACTTTAGCTCTTGAATTAAATCTACCATTTTGTACTCTGCTGTAATGGGTACCATAAGACCCCCAGCACCTTCTATAATAAGTACATCACAAAGCTTTTTTAGCTCCTCTATTTTAGCTTTTATTTTCTCTATTTTAATGCCTCTTTGAGTATCAGCACAAAATGGTGCAGCAGGTGTTTTAAAGGTGTATGCTGTAATATCTGTGGGTTTTAATTCTTTAAAATTTTTATTATATTTTTGTACGGACTCTAGTATAAGTTTAGCATCGAGAGGTTCATCTGTTACTCCTGTCTCAATAGGCTTACACACACCTACCAATAGACCTTGTTTTGTAAGACTCTCTATAAGCTTTAAAGTGGTATGAGTTTTACCTATATCTGTATTGGTGGCTGTAATAAAAAGTAATTTCACAATTAAACTCCAAATTTTTATTAAGATTGTACCATAGATAAGTTATACTATATATAGATAAAGCTAGGAGATAGAATTGCCACGAATAGAAGAAGAGATAGAATCTGAATTGGAAATTGAAGAACCATCAAAATATAAAGTTCTGTTACATAATGACGATTATACTACTATAGATTTTGTTGTTGATGTTTTAGTAGGTGTTTTTCATAAAAATTTTACTCAAGCAGAAGCAATTATGATGGATGTACATAAAAAAGGCAGAGCCGTTTGTGGGATATATACTTACGAGATAGCTGAGACAAAAGTCTCTCAGGTTAAAAAACTTGCCGTGAGTAATGGATTTCCACTACTCGCAACAATGGAAGAAGTTTAATTTAAAACAAAGGATAAAAAATGATTAGTATAGAACTTAATGATATATTTAGAGCATCTGTGAAGTATGCCAAAGAGCATAGACATGAATACTTGACGTTAGAGCATATTTTTTTATCAGTTTTAAGAAGTCATGAGGGAATAGAACTCTTAACCATGATTGGTGGAAATGTAGAGAGAATGCATGAACATGTTAAAAACTATATTGAAGTAAATAACCAAGTGATGGAAGAGTTAGACGAAGAGGGTACAGAGCATGAACCTTTTGAAACCGTTACCCTTTCTAATGTTATGAATGATATGGTAAGTCATATCAATAGTTCAGGTCGTAGCGAGGCAAAAACAGGAGATTTACTGGCTTCTATTTTTACACAGACAAAATCGTATGCTTATGCTGTATTACAGTCAGAAGGCATTACCCGACTGGATATTTTAGAGGCTATTTCTCATAATGATATGGATGAACAAAGAGAGGCTGAAGAGGTAGAAGAGGATGAGACTCACCCTAATTTGTCAGCGTATACTGTAGAGTTGGTCTCCGTTGCAAAAGAAGGAAAGATTGACCCTGTGGTAGGACGTAAATCTGAGATAGACAGAGTGATGCAAACTTTATGTAGAAGAAAGAAGAACAATCCTCTTTTGGTTGGTGAACCAGGTGTTGGTAAAACAGCCATTGCAGAAGGATTAGCACTGCAAATAGCCAATGATGAAGTACCTGATATTTTAGAAGGTAGCCAACTTTTTGCTTTAGATTTAGGAGCAATGATTTCTGGAACCAAATATAGAGGTGATTTTGAAAAACGTCTTAAAGGTGTATTGTCAGAGCTTCAAACTATAGATAAAGCCATTCTGTTTATAGATGAGATTCATACTTTGGTTGGTGCTGGTGCTACATCTGGTGGAAGTATGGATGCTGCAAACTTACTGAAACCTGCACTTGCAAGAGGTGAGTTGAAATGTATCGGTGCGACTACTTATGCAGAGTTTAGAAACCATTTAGACAAAGACAAAGCTCTTTCTCGTCGTTTTTCTAAAATAGATATAGAAGAGCCGTCTGTTGAAGATACCATGATCATACTTCAAGGTATAAGACACAAATATGAAGAGTATCATCAAATTAATTTCTCAGATGAAGCCTTACAGTCAGCTATTGATTTATCTGTGAAATATTTACATGATCGATTTTTACCAGACAAAGCAATGGATATTATAGATGAAGTGGGCGCCCACTTTATGCTACGCGATAAAAAAGATATTACGGTTACAAGTGCAGATATAGAATCCTCAGTTGCTCGTATGCTAAAGCTTCCATCAACAATAGTTTCAACAGATGATACCTCAAAGTTAAAAAACTTAGCAGAGGAGATTAAGAAGAAGATTATTGGTCAAGATGAAGCTATTGAAAAAATAGTGCAGTCTATTAAGCGTTCATATGCTGGGCTAAACCAAGAGAATCAACCTATTGGGTCATTTCTTTTTGTAGGACCTACAGGTGTGGGTAAAACAGCTTTATCTGCCCAATTAGCAGAGAGTATGGGGATTCATTATGAGCGTATAGATATGAGTGAATACATGGAAAAACATGCACTCTCTCGCCTTATTGGTGCACCTCCTGGGTATGTTGGTTATGAGCAAGGTGGACTTTTAACTGAGATGGTTAAGAAAAACCCTCATACGGTTTTACTTCTTGATGAGGTTGAAAAGGCTCATCCTGATATTATGAATATTCTGCTTCAAGTGATGGATGGAGCAAAACTTACCGACAATAACGGAATGGTAAGTGACTTTAAGAATGTTATTTTGATTATGACTTCAAATCTTGGAACTAAAGAGGCAAATGTTATGGGCTTCAACAAAGATACAAGCTCTAAAACGGAAAATGCCTTAAAAGATTTTTTCTCTCCAGAGTTTAGAAATAGACTCTCTGCTGTAGTTAAGTTTAATCACCTAAGCTTAGAAGTTATAGAGATGATTGTCGATACAGAGATAGATAAACTTAACAAACAGATGAGTTCTAAGAAAATTCAAATTAAGTTGGGTAAAAAAGCTAGAACATATTTAGCACAAGAGGGGTATTCTGATACTTATGGAGCAAGAGAGATTGCTCGTGTAATTGATATAAATATTAAAGAGGCTTTAACCGATGAGATACTATTTGGTAAGCTTAAAAATGGAGGTTCTGTAAAAGTTACATATAAGAAAGAGAAGTTAGATTTTGTCTTCGATATATGATGATGACTACTACATCCCTGAACTTCGATCTGCCCATACTTTTCCAACTGCACGAGATGCAGGAGAAGAGGGGCTTTTAGCTTTTGGAGGTGACTTGAATCCCAATCGTATTCTTAAAGCCTATAGAAGTGGTATCTTTCCTTGGTTTAACCCAGATGACCCCATTTTATGGTGGTCACCAAATCCTCGTTTGCTTCTTTACCCAGAAGATTTCAAAACCAGTAAATCCTTTAGACGTGTTTTACGTAATAAAGGTTTTGAAGTACGTTTTGATACCAATTTTGAAGCTGTTATAACCCATTGTGGAGAAGTTCCTAGAGAAGGGCAAGAGGGAACATGGCTGACTAAAGAGATGAAAGAAGCTTATATTGAAATTCATCATATGGGATTCGCTCACTCTATTGAAACTTACTATGAAGGAGCATTGGTTGGTGGACTCTATGGTATTGCCATGGGTAGGGGATTTTTTGGTGAATCTATGTTCTCATTAATGCCCAATGCATCTAAAGTTGCTCTTAAAGCATTAAGTAGTATCTGTGCGAAAAAAAGTTATGATTTTATTGACTGTCAAGTAGCAACTCCACATCTTATTCAATGGGGGGCAAAGTTGGTAGAACGAGACACTTTTTTAGATACTTTAGAAGAGACACTTGAAAAGTCTACAGACTTTGGTTCATGGAGAGATTGGACATGGAAATATATAGAAAATTAAGGAAATTTCGTCATTATGGTAAACAAAGATATTAACTTCTCTCTATGGTTAGACTTTATAGAGAGAGACTATTTAAAAAAAGAATTTGGTAAATTATTAGAGCAGGGTATCGTTAATGGTGCAACATCCAATCCAGCTATTTTTGCAAACGCAATCACAACATCTTCTGCTTATAAAGAGCAGTTGGCTACACTAGAGGGTAAAAGTGCTAAAGAGAAGTATGAAGCCTTGGCTATTGAAGATATACGGACAGCTGCACAGATGTTAAGACCTCTTTACGATGCTGGTAATGATGGTTATATTTCTATAGAAGTTGACCCTTTCTTGTGTAATGATACAGAAGGAACCATAGAAGAGGGTAAACGTCTCTTTAAAGCCATAGGTGAACCCAATGTAATGGTAAAAGTACCAGCTACTCAAGCAGGTTATGAAGCAATGACAGCACTGATGAAAGAAGGTATCTCTGTTAATGCAACCTTGGTTTTTTCTCCTAAACAGGCAACTCAATGTTTTAAGGCGATGACAAAAGGAATAGCTCAAGGTGAACAGTTTGGTTCTTGTAGGGTAGAAGCTGTTATTTCTGTTTTTGTAAGTCGTTTTGACCGTGCTTTAGATGCAGAGTTGGAAGCTTCTGGAATAGAGCCTCATAAAACAGGTATTTACAATGCTGCAAAAATCTACAACATGATAGAAGCAAATGAAGTACCCAATATTCGTGCTTTGTTTGCAAGTACAGGTGTAAAAGGTGATGCTTTAGAAGCGAACTATTATATTAAAGGTCTTATGGCTGCACACTCGGTTAATACAGCTCCTTTGGCTACTATTGAAGCTCACTTAGAGACAAATGAAAAAGCAGAAGCATTGCCTATAGAGAACTCTATATTAAATGGTTACTTTATGAACCTAGAAGACAATGGTTTTAATATGGATGAAATTTATGAGCAACTGCTTAATGAAGGTCTTGTTGCTTTTGAAGAATCATTTACAAATATGTTGGAACAGATAAAGTAAGAGTTACTTTTTATTCATCTTATTTAGAAAAACATAGAATTAAAAAATATTTTTTTGTATTAAAATTAATTATATATTATTAAGCAATATAATATTATTTTGTAAGTAAAATAACATTAATATTTATAAGGGGATAGATAAGAATGGATGAAATAAATTTTGCAAATCTAAAATTTAGGGGTTTAGTCAAAAAAACATTACTAGAAGAGAGTGAAAAATTAAAATTTATTGTTACAGTTAATGCAGAATTTATAATAAAAGCAAATAATGATGATAATTTTAAAAAAATTATTAATGATAATTATTCTACATTTGATGGTCAGGTACCATATTTTTTAGCAAAAAAACAAAAGCCTAATATCTATTTTGAAAAACTAAGTGGGTCAGATTTAATATATGATTTTGCAGCGATGGCAAAAGAAACAAATAAAAAAATATTTTTATTAGGTGGACAAGAAGAGAGTAATCGGAAATCAATTATAAAGCTAAAGAAAGAGTATAATATTGATATTGATGGTTTCTCTCCAGAGTACAAATCTTATCCTTTTGACAATAATCACAATAATAATATTTTAAAAGAAATAGAAATATTTAAGCCAGATATCTTATTTGTAGGATTTGGAGCTCTTAAGCAGGAGTATTGGATAAATGATAACAAACAATTTCTTGAAGATATAGGTGTGAAATGGGTCATTGGTAGTGGTGGAACATTTGAATTTGTTTCAGGTCTTATAAAAAGAGCACCTAGATGGATACAAAGAATAGGTATGGAAGGTATTTATCGAATAATAGAAGAACCAAATAAAGTAAGATTTAAACGTATACTTTTAAGCTTTAAAATGTTTAAATATATAAGGTAATTTAGAAAGTACCAACTCTAAGGAACTATTATGAATTTAAAAAAAAATTATAGACATATTTTTCTCTTTTTGCTCCTATTATTTGTTTTTACTGGGTGTGGGGGTAGTAATAAGGGGGAAAAACCTGCTATGAAAATAAAAGGTTATCTTATAGACTCGGCACTTCAAGGTGTTAGCTACATTTGTGATGGTAATGAGGCATTAACAGATGCTCGTGGAATGTTTGAATGTATTGAGATGCCTGTTACTTTTAAAGTAGGTCAGATAACACTTGGAACTATAAATAGTCTTAACACAGATAAAAAGGTTTATTTACAAGATTTGTTAGGATTAGATAGGGATAATTATAGTGATGAAGAACTAAAACTTTTGGCACGTTTTATTCAATCTCTTGATGATGATGGTGATATCTCTACTAAAATCACCATTACAAAAGATATTCGTCAGAAAATGAGTTCGGTTAAAGAGTTTAATCATATGAATAAAGATGAAGTAAAAATACTTTTAAATAAAGTGGGAAAAGAGTTCGTAAGTGAAGAGAGTGCAATAGCTCATTTAGAAGGTTCTCCAAATATTGCACCAGTAGCAAAAGCCCAAATACTAACTGTAGATGAAGATACAACAGATAATGCAATCACATTAGCAGGAACCGATGTTGATGGAAATTCATTAACCTATGCGATTGTAACTCAACCAAGTCATGGAACTCTAACTCTAAATGGAGCTGTAGCGAAATACACACCAACAGCCAATTATTATGGAGCTGATAGCTTCACTTTTAAAGTAAATGATGGAATAGTAGACTCCATACCTGCTACAGTTTCAATTAGTGTAAAAGATGTTGTAGACTCAAACACAACAACCAACATAGCTACCGTCTATGAAGATGCAGAAAACAATACAACAAATAATTGGACAATAATTTCAAATGATTCAGGTGAAGCCAATATTACAAATACCTACGATGATGAAAGAAACAGTAGAGTCATCTATTTCGATGCTAAAGTTACAAACAATAATCCATACAGTTATGATACCTTTAAATTTAATGGTATCAATAGTAAAAAAAATAATCAATTTATACAATGGAGTATGAAATTTAATCAAATATTTGCCATTGGGATTAATATAAATACCAAAAAAGGTGGACGTTGGTTATATTACATAGCAAAAGATACAGGAGCTGGTATAGATAGTAACTATCCTGATTCTATTATACATGGTATAGGTTCAGATAAAACCAATAACAAATGGCATACCATTACAAGAGATTTACAACGAGACCTAAAAAGGTATGAACCAGATAATGAGTTTATTCAAATAAACTATATGACAATAAGAGG
>JALVXD010000245.1 GCA_027038295.1 Campylobacteraceae bacterium | reverse complement strand
ACATAAGCATTGGAACAAGTATCATACCCCCACCAACACCAAAGAAACCGGCAATTGCTCCTACGAATAGGCCTACAAAAATTAATTCTATTAACATTAATTACCTCTAATCAAATTTAATCGTAAATTATAGCACTTTTTTTTAAATATGATATAATTAAACCTATATTTTTAAAAAGGCATAAATAATGAAACTAATAACTTTAATAGCTTTAAGCTCTTCTCTTGCATTGGCAAGTTTTAGTGCAAGTGTTAGCAAAATCACACCAGAAATTAAAAATAGAATGATAAATGGTGGCTCTTATAGAGTGGGCTGCCCTGCACCTCTTAGCTCTCTTAGATATTTAAGACTAAAGTATATAGGGTTTGATGAAAAAGAGCATACAGGCGAACTTATAGTAAACAAATCTGTAACAAAAGATATAGTTGGTATATTTAAAGGGCTCTACAATGCTAAATATCCTATAAGAAAAATGCATCTTGTAAGTAATTATGGTGGTAGCGATTTTGCATCTATCGAAGCAGACAATACATCTGCATTTAACTGCCGCCCAGTAGATGGCACAAACAAGTGGTCTAAACACAGTTATGGCAGAGCTATCGATATTAATCCAATAGAGAACCCATTTGTAACTAGAAGCGGGCATACTTCGCATAGAGCATCTAGAAAATATCTGCGCAGAGCTAGAGTTAGCAATAGTGCAGCATACAGAGCACTAATATTAAAAAGAGACTATATTGTAAATATATTTAAAAAGTATGGCTGGCGCTGGGGTGGGTATTTTAACTCATACAAAGACTATCAGCATTTCGATAAAAGATAGTCTATCTATTAAGTTAAAATATTATCTTAAAAATGGTGCGAATCGCAAGGGTAGAACTCTTGCATAGATTCAGTAGCTCTTGCGAAAATTGTTAATGGTGTTTGTGTAAGTTTTGCTATTCGTTTTACCCTATTTAAGTGCTCTGGCTTAAAAGCTACAAGCATTTCGTACTCTTCGCCACTTTTGCCTATCTCTTCGGGTATTACTTTTAGCTCTTGCATAAAAAGGTTATTACATTTTAGCATTTTATTAACATCGCAATATAGCCCATCGCTAATATCCATACCTGCACTTAACCATGGAGTTACAGCTTTTATAAAGTCTATTCTAAGTTCTGGTTTGTAGAATTTAGAACTATCTTCTATACGCTCTCCGCTAAATAGTCTGTCTAGGTCTGCTTTTGCATCTCCTAATACACCTGTATAAGCTAAAATATCTCCATCTTTTAAGTTATCTCGCTTTAGTGGCATTTTTGTAGTGCCTATCATTGTAATGGTAATACCTATCTTGTCGCTACCTATTGTATCGCCACCAATTATTTCTATATTATATTGACTAGCTAGCTGTGTAAATTTGGAACTTAATCTATCTAGTTTACTTTTTTTAATATTTTTTGGAAATGCTACTGTAATTAACATATATTTTGCAGTTGCATTCATAGCAACCATATCTGAGAGATTAACCATAAATGCTTTATAAGCAATCTGTTCAACACTCATCCAACTCTTTTTAAAGTGAGTATCTTCCCAAAATGCATCCATTGCATAGACCCATTTATCTATTACTGCACCATCATCACCAA
>JALVXD010000244.1 GCA_027038295.1 Campylobacteraceae bacterium | reverse complement strand
AGTGAGAAGTATCGTCTTGAGTGACCTTTTAAGTGTTTCATGCTGGGATTTTATCCAAGTTTTTATTAAAATTTGTTATTTAAATTATATATTGATAAAATACTATAAGAAGTTTAATATTAGGATAAATAGAATATGCAAAAACATGGTGGTAATATTAAGACCTTTTCCCAAGAGGTAGGGTGTAGAGTTGAAGAAGTGATAGACCTCTCTTCTAATATTAATTTTGTAAAACCCAACATAGATGTAGATTTTAACGCTTTAGATATATCTGCCTATCCTAACTACGATGAGCTTCAAGAGGCTATAGCTAAACTCTACCAACTGGAACGTTCTCAAATAGAGCTTTTTAATGGGGCTACGACTGCTATTTACTCTCTTTTTAGGGAACTGGGTCTAAAACATTGTACGCTTTATGCACCCCTTTATGGAGAGTATAAAAACTCTGCTTTACTACATGGGTATGAGATTGAGCTAATTAATAGACTGGATAACATAGAAAAAGAGGTGAGATTAGGGTCGTTGGTGGTATTTGTAAACCCTTCGACTCCTGATGGGAAGTTTTATGAGCTAGAAAAACTCATGAAAAAGTGGATAGAGCAGGGGTGTACTATTTTGATAGATGAATCTTTTTTAGATTTTACATCTTATGCCTCAGTGACGAAGTACCTAAAAGCGTATGATAAACTCTACATATTGAAGTCCATGACCAAGTTTTACAGTTCAGCTGGTATTCGTGTTGGGGCTCTTTTGTCGGCATGGAAAAATATAGAAGCATTACAGAGTAAGGAGCCTCTTTGGAAGATTTCAGAGTTTGACAGTCATTACTTGCAGTCTGTATTAAGAGATGAAGAGTTTCCTTTAACGTCACGAAAGATAAATGATGAGTATAGAGAGTTGTTGGTTAAAGTATTGAAAAACTCCTCTTATGTTGATGAGGTTTACCCCTCTTGTGCGAACTTTGTTTTGGTAAAGCTGAAAAACATAGATGCTAAGGTGTTTCAAGAGCTATTGAATCCTTATAAAATTATGGTACGTAACTGTGCTAATTTTGATTTTTTAGATGATAGTTTTGTTCGGATTGCTGTGAAAGATAAGGGGTTTTTGAGAGTTTTGGAAGAGGCTTTGAGTTGAGTATCTGTAGGTTAAATTTTAATAGTGCTGACAAGGAAAGAATCCTTGTCACACTTAACGGTAAGAAAGAGTTATTAAGAAAGAACTTTCTTAACAGCCTTACCAATCTCAGCAGGAGATACTACAACTTCAACACCAACAGCTGAAAGTGCATCCATCTTCTCTTTAGCAGTACCAGCACTTCCTGAGATGATAGCACCTGCGTGACCCATTCTTTTACCTGGAGGTGCAGATTGACCAGCAATAAATGCTACAACTGGCTTAGTTACATTCTCTTGAATGAACTTAGCAGCTTGGATTTCAAGGTCTCCACCAATTTCACCAATCATTACAATTGCTTCTGTTTCAGGGTCATCTTGGAACATCTGAAGAAGTTGCTTGTAGCTAAGACCAATAATTGGGTCTCCACCAATACCAACAGCCGTTGTAATTCCATAACCTTCATTAACAACTTGGTTTGCACCTTCGTAAGTAAGTGTACCTGACTTAGAGATAAGTCCAACATTTCCTTTTTTGAAAATATTTCCTGGCATAATACCAATTTTACACTCACCAGCAGTAATAATTCCAGGACAGTTTGGTCCAATGGTCATCATTCCATTTTTAGTAGCACACGCTTTAGCCGCTTGCATATCACGAACTGGAGCACCTTCTGTAATAATTACAGCGAGTTCAATTCCTGCACTTGCAGCTTCCATTACAGCGTCACCAACAAATGCAGGTGGAACAAATACCATAGATACTGTAGCACCAGTTGCTGCCACAGCCTCTTTAACGGTGTTAAATACAGGTTTTCCTAAATGTGTTTGACCACCTTTACCTGGTGTTACACCACCTACAATGTCTGTTCCATATGCCATACATTGTTCAGCATGGAAAGTACCCTCTCCACCTGTAAAACCTTGAACAATTACTTTTGTATCTTTGTTAACTAAAATACTCATTATTTTTCTCCTTTTGCTGCTGCTACTGCTTTTGCTGCACCATCACCAAGGTCAGTCGCTGCAATAACATTGTCGATATTTGCATTCTCTAAAATGACAGCTGCTTCTGCTGCATTTGTTCCATCAAGTCTAACAATTACTGGTACATTTACATCTACCAATTTAGTCGCTTCAAGAATACCATTGGCAATTCTGTCACATCTTACGATTCCACCAAAGATGTTTACAAAAATAGCTTTTACATTTGGATTTTTAAGAATAATCTCAAACCCTTTAGCAACTGTTTCAGCATTTGCTGTACCACCCACATCTAAGAAGTTTGCAGGTGTTCCACCCATGTAGTTAATAGTATCCATAGTACCCATCGCAAGACCAGCACCGTTTACCATACAACCAATCTCTCCATCAAGAGCGATGTAAGAAAGACCATACTGAGATGCTTCTCTCTCATCTGGGTCTTCTTCTGTAATGTCTCTCATATCTTCAATCTCTGGGTGTCGTGCAAGAGCTGAGTCATCAAATCCCATTTTCCCATCAAGTGCAATAAAGTCACCCGAACCTGTTTTTATAAGTGGGTTAATCTCAATCATCTCTGCATCATTTTCCATATAAAGTTTATAGAGTTTAGACGCAAAGCTAATCATTTTTTTCTGTTCAGCTTTGTCAGTGATGCCTAAACCAAATACAAGCTCTCTACCATGATAACCTTGGAAACCAAATGCAGGGTCGATTGCAATTTTAATGATTTTTTCAGGAGTCTCTGCAGCTACTGTTTCGATGTCCATACCACCTTCAGTTGAAGCCATGATAATAGGCATTTCAGCAGCTCTATCAAGTACTACTGAAAGGTAAAGCTCATCTTTAATATCAGCACCCTCTTCAATGTATACTTTTTGAACAAGTTTCCCCTCTGGTCCTGTTTGGTGAGTTACAAGAGTCATTCCTAAAATTTCAGTAGCAAGTTCTCTCACTTCATCAATAGACTTAGCAAGTTTAACACCCCCACCAAGTCCTCTACCACCTGCGTGGATTTGAGCTTTTACAACCCAAATATTTCCACCTAGCTCTCCTGCGTTCGCAACGGCTTGGTCTGGTGTGTTAGCAATAATACCTCTAGGTGTTGGTACACCATATTTAGCAAAAACTTGTTTTGCCTGATATTCATGAATGTTCAATGTGGACTCCTTCATTTTTTTAAAGTTGAAATTATTATACGATGATGGAGAATAATCTTAATTTAATAGCAATATAATTAGGAGTGATTTTGTATGATTGTTAATAATCTACACATTTTATATATTTAAAGCAATTTTTATTTACTGTGATGATTTTTTAAAGTGGGAAGAAAGGTAACATACTATTTTCTATTTGAAGAAAAATAGAAAATAGAAAATTTATAGATTATGTAGTTTTTTGTATAAAGGTTTTTAATAAACTTTTATCACAGAGATATTGACGATATCAAGTGATGGCTCTTTATTAAAAAACAATTTCTTATAGATTGTTAATAGAAGTTTTTTCATCTGTTTATATTCTCCATATTTATATTTTAATTTATATTATAATATTAACTAATTTTTTTTATAATGTCAATATTTTCATATAAATTTAAATAAAAAATTTAAAATAAGTAGATAATTTTATTGTAAACTCTGGATACTCTCTTTTAACTCTGTATAACTGACTCCCCCATCTGAAAAAGTATATTCAGTGGAACCATTTTTTACAAGAAGAATATAAGGCAATATCCCTGTCCAACCATAGGTTTCACTCACAAATCTAAGAAGTTCTTTAGCATCATCACCTTCTATAACAGGGTGATTTATATTTTGTTGACTCAAAAAATTAGAAGTTGCCGATGGTAACATTCTTTCTTGTGCTTGAATGGCAATAACTTCGACATTATTAGAAAATTCTCGTTTAATTCGGTTAATAATAGGGGACTCTTTCTTACAGTATTCGCAATCTTTTCCCATAATTTCAAAAATTATTATTTTCCCTGCATATTGAGGAAAAATAAAGCCAATATTTCCATTGTCTGTGATAGTGATATTTTTACCTTGTATGGTTGGTAGTTGATAAGTTGTACCATTTTCAGAATAAGTAGGTTCTTCAGTTTCTATAGTAGACGGTCTATGGGAATCAATAATTGGGGTATGCAAAGTGTTGGTTGATTGGCTATTTGGTTGAGAGTTTGTATAGTTAGGTTGTTTTTGTCCACAAGCAGTATAGAGTAAGATATGCGTCAGTAATATGGAAGGAAGGAGTAGTTTCATTTTTATAACCTTTGAAAATTTAGTTTATTTTAGCAGGATTTTCTAAACAAATAATAAATTTTATATTCTGAATATAAGTATTAAGAAAAATTAGAGATTATAATATGAAATGAGTAGAAATTTTTTTATTTTAATGAATTTTAAAGTTTTTATAGTAAAAAAATAGTAACTATATTTTAACTAAGGTATAATTTCAGAATTTATTTTCGAAGGATAAAGTATGAAATGGACACCAAGCTCGTGGAGAGACTTTCCTATTAAGCAACAACCAACCTATGAAGACCAAGAAGCATTAAAAAGTGTTGAGACTGAGCTTGGTTCCTATCCACCACTCATTTTTGCTGGTGAGGCAAGAACCCTAAAGGCTAAACTAGCAAAAGTTGGTCGTGGTGAGGCATTTTTACTTCAAGGTGGAGACTGTGCAGAAAGCTTTGCTGATTTTAATACACCAAATATCAAAAACTTTTTTAAACTTATGTTACAGATGAATATGGTGATGATGTATGCTACAGGTAAACCAGTAGTGAAAGTAGGGCGAATAGCAGGACAGTTTGCAAAACCAAGAAGCTCTGACTTTGAAGAGATAGATGGAGTTAAATTACCATCTTATCGTGGTGATATTATCAATGGTATAGAGTTTACAGAAGAGTCAAGAGTTCCAAACCCTCATAATATGATGCGTGCTTATAACCAAGCAGCTGCGACACAAAATCTTTTAAGAGCATTTTCAAGAGGTGGTTTCGCAGATTTAAATAAGGTTCACCAATGGAACTTAGAGTTTATTAAAGACCATGCTTTAGGTCAAAAATATACAGAGTTGAGTAAAAAAATAGACCGTTCGGTGAAGTTTATGGAAGCTTGTGGACTCTCAAGTAATCAAGTACCTCAGTTACATCAGACAACCATGTTTACCTCTCATGAAGCACTTCTTTTAAATTATGAAGAGGCGTTAACAAGAAAAGATACAGAAGAGGACAACAAGTTCTATGACTGTTCTGCACACATGTTATGGATAGGAGATCGAACCAGAGAGTTAACTGAAGCACATATTGAGTACTTTAGAGGCATTGCTAACCCTATTGGTTGTAAAGTTGGACCAACCATGGGTGAAGATGAACTTATAGAGCTTATTGATGCATTAAATCCAGAGAATGAAGAGGGTAGATTAAACTTAATTGTTCGTATGGGTGCTGGTAAAATAGAAGAGTACTTCCCAAAACTTCTTAAGCGTGTTCGTGATGAAGGTAAACATGTAGTTTGGTCATGTGACCCAATGCATGGAAATGTAGAGAAGAGTTCAACGGGTTATAAAACCAGAGATTTTGCAAATATTTTGTCAGAAGTAGAGCAGTTCTTTGCTATTCATAAACGTTTAGGAACAGTAGCTGGTGGTATTCACTTAGAGATGACAGGAAATGATGTAACTGAGTGTACTGGTTCAGAGTCATGTGCGATTACAGCTGAAGATTTAGCAAGTCGCTACCATACCCAATGTGACCCAAGACTAAACGCAAGTCAAGCCCTAGAACTTGCATTTATGATTGGAAACATGATTAAAGAGTAATCTAAAATGAATTAATGAAGAAGGTTTAATCTTCTTCATTAAGCTCCAAAAACCTCATCCCAATCTCTAAAGCCTCATCCTCATTATGGGTCACATAAACCAACGTAAACCCAAGCTTCTCTTGCAATCTTATTATCTCTTTACGTAAAACAGCATTGCGTTTACTGTCTAAACTAGAGAGGGGTTCGTCCATCAAAACTATTTTAGGCTCTGTGGCTAATGCTCTAGCCAAGGCTACACGTTGGGCTTCTCCACCTGAGAGGGTGTCGATATTACGTGACTCATAGCCCTCTAGTCCGACAAGCTTGAGCATTGTTTGGCTTATCTCTTTTTGCTTTGTTTTACTTGCACCGTTGATGCGATGGGCGTAGCTGATGTTCTCTGCTACATTCATGTGTGACCAGAGGGCTAAATCTTGAAACACCATACTGATGTTGCGTTGATGTGGGGCTAGGAGAATGTTTTTATCTTTGGTGGCAAGTTCTCCATCTATATGTATCTCTCCTGAATTTGGCACACTAAGCCCTGCTATGAGTCTAAGTAGGGTGGTTTTTCCTCGTCCTGACTCTGCTTGTATCACTAGCCTTTCTTTGGCTTTGATGTGTAGGGAAAAGTCTTTAAAAATCGTTTTGTTGTTCTGTATTAGCGTAAGCGATTGGATGGTAATCATTAGGCGTTCCTTTTGTGGAGGGCTAAGAGTAGTATCAGTGGTACAATGACCAATAAAACAGCCAGTAAGCAAAGTGAAGCGATGGTTGCCTCTTTTCCATTTGCCATTTGGGTTAAGATGGAGCTAGAGAGGGTAGAGAGTCCAGCAGGGGCAACCAACATAGTAATGGTACTCTCACGAAGGGTAAAGATAAACCCCACAATCCAAGCCACCATAAATGATTTGGTAAGCAATGGTAGGAGAATGGTTCTGATTATCTGACTCCATGATGCCCCAGAAAGTTCTGCTACCTCTATGAGGCTATGGGGTATTTTAGAGATGCTATGCTCTATGATTTTGGTACTTAAAAAGAGGTACTTCACCAGATAACCCATAAGTATAATCGCAGGGGTGGCATAGATAAAGTTGGTAGCAGGGGTGTTCCAAAACTGAATTAGCCCTATACCCAAAACAACCGATGAAAGCACAAAGAAAAAGAGAAGCATGGCGTTTAGAAAAGGGGCTAGTCTGTTTGTTCTGTAGTAGAGTATGTAGGCAGAAAAAAAACCAAAAATAACCAAGAGCGTTGCACCCATTGAGGCGTAGAGGGCAGTCCTAAAGAGCATGGGCAAAGAGTTATTAAGCGTTTCCATAAATGCCTGAAGAGTACTCTTTTGTAAAATACCCCACAGAGGCAGTAGCGTTACTAAAAAGACAAAAGGGATAAGCAGAGCAAGTGTAAGGTAGGGTTTTTTAATCTCTATAGCTAAAATCGGATGACTATTCATCTTAATGCTCTTACTAAGAGGCATCCAACGGTATTGGGCGATGAGGATAAAAAGCACAATCACAATAAGTGGCATGGTGTAGATGGTCGCCGTATTAAAATCATAAAAGGCAGAAAACTGAATAAAACTCTGTGTGGGAAAGATGTCATAGCGTAAAAAAGTAGCCACCGAGGACTCCCCCAAACTCAAAATAAACACCAAGA
>JALVXD010000243.1 GCA_027038295.1 Campylobacteraceae bacterium | reverse complement strand
ATAAAGTAGGAATCTCTTCGGAACCATCTACTGTAGCTTTTAGAGTAAAGGCACTCTGCTTAAATCCATTTACCATAATGGTATAGATAGAGCTTTCTCCTTCATTGCTAACAACACACTCTTCATTCTCTGTGTTACTGTTAGCAGAGTAACAGTCATTGAACCTCACTCTAACTTCATTTCCTTTTTTAACATAGAGATCAACATCGGCTTCTAGCCCTGTTAAGTTAACACGAACACTTTTGTTCTTTGGAACGGTTATATTGTAATATTTTTTCTCTTTTTGTTTAACTGTGCCATCTATTGCTTTTCCTGAGGTTAGTGGTTGGGCTGATGTGGCAGATAGAAGCTGTGTGCTTAGTCCTATGCTTAATGCTATCCATAATAATTTATTCATCTTTTTTACTTTTTGTTGGATTTATAGTCGATAAATACTATATAACATATAATAACATAAAAATACTAAAAAAAATATATTTTAATATAAAATAAATGTTTTGTTCGGGTTGCTGAACCTACAGGTTTTTTAAAAGTTTGGCAATCTGCAGAGCCCCATCTTTTTCAATCATACTTTGAAGTTTTTCACTTTTCTCTTTCAAGTTTTCATCTAAAAGAGTAATAACTTTTTTAATGTCCAGTTCACTTTCACGCATAATCCATGCTACATTTTGGTCAACTAAAAATTTTGCATTGTAAAATTGGTGGTCACCTGCTGCGTAAGGGTAGGGGATATAGAGTGTTGGACAAGCCATGGCTGAGAGTTCCCATAAAGTAGAAGCACCAGAACGAGCGATGGCAAAGTCTGCTTTTTTCATATAGTCTGAAATGGTGGTTGTAAAACCAAATACTTCGGCTTCTATGCCTAGCTTTTCATAAGATTTTTTAACTTCATCTATATTTCTTTCTCCTGCTTGGTGAATAATCTTAATATTTTTCTCTTTGAGTATAGGAGCCAGTTCTAAAGCCAATTTATTGATAGCTTGAGCTCCTTGAGAACCACCTAGAAACATAATGGTTTTAATCTCATCTCTTATTCGTGTTTTTTCAAAATACTCTTTTTTTATAGGGTAAGCTTTTATGGGGCTGTTCTCTTCATAAGAAGAGATAAACGCTGTAGAGTAGGAGCGTAAAAGTTTGTTAAGTGAACCAATGGCTGCATTTTGCTCATGAATAACCAGTGGAATACCTAAAAGTTTGGCTGCAAACGAGGTGGGAGCAGCTGAAAAACCACCTACACAAAAGACCACTTTTACATTGGCTTCTTTTAAAATTTTTCTAGCTTTATGTGTGGCTTTTATGAGCATGAAAACAGATTTAATTTTTCCTAAAAAGCCTTGGTTGACTACCCCTTGAGTAGGTAAAAAATAAGTCTCTTTAAACTGCTTATCTTCTCCAAACCAAGTTCTGTCTTGTCCTTTGGTTGAACCTATATAAATAAGCTCTTCATCTAAAAGCTCCTCTTTTACAGCTTTTATAATGGTGAGGTGTCCACCTGTTCCTCCACCTGTCATAACGATGCTCATGCTTGTACCTTTTCTTTTTCTTTATAATCTACTTTTTCACTGTAGTCTACCTTTTTAGAAATCATTAAAATGAGACCAATACTCAAAGAGGAGGCTATAACTTGTGAACCCCCATAACTTAAAAATGGTACGGCAATTCCTTTAATGGGTGTAATTCCTGCAATACCAAAGCTGTTGATGAGAAAAGAGAAGGTAATGAGTAGTGCAGACCCAACACAAAATAGATAATAGGTGGGGTTCTCCACTTTTGCAGCAATTTTAAAAATACGAAAAATAATAAAAAGTATAATAAGCGTGATAAGCATTATGCTTATAAAACCTAACTCTTCAGCAATACCTGCGAGTACAAAGTCAGTATTTACTTCTGAAAGAAAGCCTAGTTTGTATTGTCCATTACCTATACCTTGTCCAAAGAAGCCTCCATGATGAATGGCATCTAAAGAGTTAGATATTTGATAGGTTTCTAGTCTGTTTGCTTCATTGTCTAATGATAAAAACCACTCCTTTACCCTTTTTATTCGGTGAGGTTGAGTAATAATTAAAAGAGCAATTCCTACTATCCCCAGTCCAAAAAGCATGGAGAAGAAGCGAAAACTACTTCCTACTAAGAGAAAAAGAATGAGAAGCGTTGCCGAGAGAACAACAGTTTGACCTAAATCTTTTTGAAAAACAGCAATAAGAAGGGTACTTATAGCTAGTACCAGCACATAAGGTACAAAAATTTTGATTTCATCAGATAGACTCATCTTCCCACGATGTAGTCGTGTACGAACCAATGACCATGAGATAAACATAATAAATCCAATTTTATAAAACTCTACAGGGGTGAGTGACATAACTCCTAAGTTTACCCAACGTTTGGCACCACCAACACTACGAACAATTGACTCTGGGAGTAGAGGCATAATAAGTAAAATAAGTAAAAAAACTAAAAAAAGAAATATTCCTATGGGTTTAAACCATTTGTCTGGATCGAGCTTACTAAGCCCCACCATAAGGCTGATACCAATGAAAACAGCTACAAACTGTCGTATAAAGTAGTGAGTATCTGTATAATTAAATTTCATAACAGCATAAGTTGAAAGAGAGTAACTCATGATTAATCCGAGGATAAGTAGTATTACAGTTGCACCAAATAGAGGTTTGTCAATCATTATTTTATTCTTTAGAATTGTTTTAAACCGAACAATTTTGTACAAAATGACAAAAGTTTAGTTTTAATGAACATATTTTATCAGAATTTTTTATAAAAAATAGTAAAATTACTCTTAATAAGAGTGAACAATAATAATTAAAATATATTTATAAAATTTTTTAAAATAAAAAGGTTAGTATGTCTGAAGAAATAAGCGAGAATAAGCTAATTAAAAATAGAAGTGTTATTTTACTTTCAGCTTTTATACTGATAGCTTTTCTGTTTTTAGGATTGTTTCTTTTTACTGTAGCTTTGACGGTCACTTCATCAAGACATACGGACAATAAATATGTATCGATTGAGAATAAGGCGATACGAGGCAAGATTATTTCAGCTGATAACTTTGTGGTCTCTTATAGTCAAAAATTGTTTCGTGCAGAGATCAATACAAAAAGTATTGACCCTACAAAAAAAGATTTGTTTGTTAAGCTTTTTAGTATTTATAGTGGTATGAGTGAAAAAGAAGTTTTAAGCAAATTTGTTAATAAATCGGGAAAAGACATTAAGGGTCGAATTGTTTTAACCGATAATATTGATGTTCGTCTAGCAAGTGATTTACGATCACTGGGTTATAAAATGGCAAAACTGGATATTTTTAGACCTTTAAACCCTAAAAAACCACATTTGGTTTTTGGTTTAGATATTATTCCTGATAGCGAAATGAGACATTTCCCCCATAAAAACCTTTTAACCCCTCTTATTGGATATATGAGAACAGAGGTTAATGATGACTATGAGACTCCTATTGGCATTAAAGGGTTAGAAAAATCATACGAATCTTATCTTGAACCAGCGATGAATGGTTTGGTAAAAGGAAAAAGAGATGTACTGGGTACGCCCTTACTTAATGGAGAGAGCAAAGAAGAGAAGCGTATAGATGGAATGGATATACATCTAAATATAGACCTTAATTTTCAAAGAAGTGTAGAGAATATTATAGATAATATGAAGAATCAGGTAGCTGCAGAAGAGATTATGGTTGCCGTTATGAACTCTGAAACAGGTGCACTTTTATCTTTAGCCTCTTCTGAGCGTTATGACCCATCACATATACGACAAGAAGATGTCAAATCATTAAACCCTAACTTTTCAGAGTATCTTTATGAACCAGGTTCTGTGATGAAACCTTTAACCTTAGCCATAGCCATTGACACAGGAAAGGTAGATTTAAAAAAATCCATTCCTTTAGGTGGAAAGTTCAAGGTAAATAATAATTATACCATTACTGATGATGACTACTTTAAGGAGTTAAGACCTAAAGGTATTATTATGTACTCTTCAAATATTGGTATATCTAAAATAGCTTGGAAGCTTACAGGACGAGAGCTGCATGATGGTTGGAAAAATTTTGGACTCTCTGAACCCTCAGGTATTGACCTCTCTAAAGAGTTAACAGGTCGTATCAAGGGAGCAAGTCTTTTGAACCATAAAGTACATGCAGCCAATACAGCCTATGGTTATGGTATGTTTGCAAACTTTATGCAGATGGTAAAGGCTTATAGTGCTTTTAACAATGACGGTATAGCTGTTACGCCTAAAATAGTAAACTATATTACCGATAAAACAGGTAGACGATATGAACCTAGTAGAGAAGTTTCGTCACTTCAAGCTTGTACAGCTAGAACAGCGAGGATTATTAATGACATGTTACTTGGAGCTGTTAACCGTGGTACAGGTTCAGCTGCACAATATGATGGTTTGTCTATAGGTGGAAAAACAGGAACAGCACATATTGCCTATAAGGGACACTATATAGAAGAGTATCATAGTAGTTTTTATGGTTTTGCTAATGATAAAATGGGAAATAAATATACCATTGGTGTCTTTACCATAAAACCTCAAAAAGTATATTTTGCTTCACAAACTTCTGCACCTGTATTTAAACAGGTGGTTGGGGAATTAGTAAAATATAACTATTTGACTGTAGATAAAACTTTGGCAAGAATACACTTGGCTAAACGACAAGCAATGCGTAAAAGAAAACATGATGCTTATGTAAGAAAAATTAAAAAATACAACCGAGAGCATAATATAACGGAATAGTTCGGAATACTTATGGTATTATACTCAGCTATTTAAATCAAAACAAAGGATTTTTATGTTTAAAAAAATATCTGCATTGGTTGCTGTGGTAGCTGTGACCTCTTTTACCTCTTGTGTAAACGTTGACCCAGCAGGAAGAGGTTATTCTGTAGCCATACCTATGGGTATGATTAACTCAACACTCGCCAACCAATTCCCTGTGCAAGAGAAACGTCAACTAGGAACTGTTACGATATCTGACCCCAATATACTTAGTCAACAAGGAAGTGACAAGCTGGGGATAGGAACCTCATTTAAGTTTACTAATTTTTTAGTTCCAAATGGAATAGCTGGTAATCTAAAATTGGCTTCGGGTGTACGTTTTGACCCTAAAACACAAAACTTATACTTGGCAAACCCAATGGTAGAAGAGTTAAAGTTTCATGACTTCTCTTTGGCTAAGTATTTAACCAATGATATGAGACAATCACTTGGAGTAATCATTGCTGAGACCATCTCTAAGAAGCCTATCTATAACATAAAAAAAGCTGGTATAGGTTCTGGTTTTGTTAGAGGTATAGACATTCGTAACGGTCAAGTATTTGTTACCTTTGGATTATAATATGAACAACAAACCTAAATATACTATTTTTAAAAATGCTTCGTATGCGTGGGACGGACTGGTTCATGCTGTAAAAACAGAAACTTCTTTTAAAATAGAACTTGCTATAGCTGTTGTTTTTTTTCCGTTGGTTTACTTTTTACCTTTTGAGTTAATTTATCAATTAGTACTAATTATTACTTACTTTATCATTATGATTGCAGAGTTGCTTAACTCTGCTGTTGAAAATGTGGTAGATTTGGTAACAACCGATATTCACCCTTTGGCTAAAGCTGCTAAAGACATAGGTGCGACTGCTGTTCTTTTTTCTGTAATACTTCATCTTATTTGTTGGGTTCTTATAGGGTTAGTGTATATATAACCCACTCTATATATAGAAATATAAATTTTTCTAAAAAACTTCTTTGACCTCCACAATTTACTTTATTTTTATAGTATTATAGAAATAGAGAGAATATCATGCTTTTTTCTCTATATATATTATATGGTATAGTTACAATTAATACTTAATAAATGCTTAGTATGGGGCAATAAATAAGTTTTATTTAAGTTTTAAGCCAAAATATAGTGTTGTAAAGTTTTATATTGTTCTAAACTCAACAATATAAAATTATTACTGTTTAAAATGGTAGCTATTATCATAAAAAAAAATTACTTTATTTAAAATTTAACTAATTTTTAAGTAATCATTTATTTTTAACTAGTTATTATTCTACAGAGTCAATTAATTAATACAAGGAAGGTTCAACCTAATGACAAATACAACAATAAACAAAATTATACTTTCAGCAACTACAGCAATGTTTTTAACAGCGTGTGGAGGAGGTGGAGGTTCTTCAACTCCAACTGCCGATACAGAAGCACCCGTTATCACAGTACCAGCTACACAAACAGTAGCATTTGGTGGAACATATACAGCAGCAGTAGCAACGGTGACAGACAATATAGATACAGGACTTACAGCAACTACTTCAGGTTCAGTGGATACACATACAGCTGGAACTTATACTGTTACCTATAGTGCAACAGATGCAGCAGGTAATACAGGAACAGCAACAACAGTGGTAACTGTTAGTCCAGCTGTAGTAGTTGCCGATACGGAAGCACCAACAATAACTGTACCAGCTACACAAACAGTACCATTTGGTGGAACATATACAGCAGCCGTTGCAACAGCAACAGATAAAGTAGACGGTGCTATTACAGATATAACGGTTGGTGGTGATACAGTAGATGTTAATACAGCAGGTACTTATAATGTGACTTATACTGCAACAGATGCAGCAGGTAATGTAGGAACAGCGACTACAGTTGTAACAGTTACACCTCAGTTTACTATTGGTGCAGATACCATTACCGATGCGCTTACAGGTTTAGTTTGGGATAAAAATGCATCAGATGCAGGTACCTGTTCAACTCCAAAAACTGAACCTACTATTGCACAGTTTCAGACCATTATGGACTATACAACGTTCAATCCAACTGTTGTAACTGGGTTTAACTTAGCTTCAGATTATACTATATATAAAACTTCTGATGATTGGAAAATTAAGCTTCACGATGGTCAGATAGATAATAATGTTACTACAGCTACAAAAACTATTTGTGTTGATGATAGTAATGAAGTTCAGATTACAAAACAAAACCTTACAAGAGATGCTGGTACAAATAAAGTAACAGACCCTAATACAGGTTTGGTATGGACTGATGATACACCTCTACCAGTAAAAACTTTCTCTGAGGCTACAGATATTTGTACTGCTAATGATGGAATGAGATTACCGACAATTACAGAGTTAAACAACCTATATGATAGAGACAATAAAAAAATTGTTGATGGTTTTGAAAATGTTAATAATGTTGGTAATGGACATTACTGGACAAGTACTATCGCTGCAGGTAATGCAAATCAAGCTTGGACAGTTGGTTTTTCTTCTGATTCAAATGCTTCTTGGTCTGGAGAAGTAGCAGCATTCGATAAAAGTACTACGAATATTGTTCGTTGTGTAAAAGACGCTGAATAAGTTTTTTACTGAACAACAACTTTACAATAGAGGTTATTTTATAACCTCTATCTCCTCATCTTTCTCTAACAAATGACAAAACTTTAAACCATGTAAAAAAATAGCCCACGAAATATAAATCCACAAGAAAAAGAAAAGTAAAATAGAAAACCCTCCATAGATACTTAGGTAGGTTTTGTTGTGCATTACATAAA
>JALVXD010000242.1 GCA_027038295.1 Campylobacteraceae bacterium | reverse complement strand
GCATATTTACCCGTATGAAACTCAATCCACTCAACTTCCAACTCTTTAGCTCTTTCAACATTTTCAAAAGTAGGGTCAATAAAAAGTGATATTTCTATCTCTTTAAAGTGTAAACGATCAATAGTGAGGCGTAACATATCGTCATTGTCTATAATGTTTAGCCCACCCTCTGTAGTGACTTCTTCACGATTTTCAGGAACCAAAGTAACACGGTGTGGGCGTAGTTCACAGGCAATATTTATCATTTCAGGTGCCATAGAACACTCCAGGTTAATAGGTAGTGAAGAGTGATAGATAATATTTAAAGCATCTATATCTTGTATATGTCTTCTATCTTCTCTAAGGTGAATGGTTATCTGTTCTCCACCAGCTCTTTGCACAATGCTTAGAGCATCTAAAGGGTTAGGGTCAGCTATCATTCTAGCTTCTCTCAATGTTGCTATGTGGTCTATGTTTACACCTAATTTCATACGTTAACTCCTTTAAAAATCACTTTGTGGAATAGTTGTTTCACTTTTTTCTACTAAATCTTTAATCCAAATGGTACCATTTTGCATCTCATCTTCACCAATAACAGCACAATACCTAGCATTGACTTTGTCGGCACCTTTGAGGTGTGCTTTTAACTTTTTAGCAGCGTATTCTAAAGTTACTTTGTCAGTAGCTCTTTTTTTAGAAGCTAAAGGAAACAAAGTATCAACTGAAGACTCTTCCATAGCACCCAAATAGTAACCCTCACGTTCTACTTCTGGCATTTGAACCAGTTCCATAATACGCTCTATACCTAAAGCAAAACCAACAGCAGGGGTAGGTTTACCATCAAGAAACTCAACAAGTCTGTCATATCGTCCACCACCTGCTATGGCTGATTGAGAACCGATGTTATTACTTACAAATTCAAAGGCTGTTTTAGAATAGTAGTCCAAACCTCTTACAAGATTGGTATCAACTACATAATCTATATTTTCACTTTTAAGTAATTTAACAAGTTTTTCAAAGTCACTCTCACAACTATCACAAAGATTATCTATCAGTTTAGGTGAGTTGGTTAGTAATGTTTGACATTTTTCATTTTTACAGTCAAGTACACGAATAGGGTTTGTATCGATTCTTCTATTACAATCTTCACACAACTCATCTTTACACTCGGTCAAAAACCCTATAAGCTTTTCACGGTAAGGAGGCATACACTCTGGACAACCTAAAGAGTTGATTTGTAAGTCATAGCCTATGCCTAGAGCTTTAAAAATGTCACCAATCATCTGTATAATAGTAAAGTCTTCATAAACAGAAGCCTCTCCAAAACTCTCACACCCAAACTGGTGAAACTCTCTTAGTCGTCCCTTTTGTGGTCGTTCATAACGAAACATTGGTCCATAGTAGTAGAACTTAAACTTCTCATTTTGTCTTCTGTCCAGTTTGGCTTGAACAAAAGAACGCACAACTCCAGCTGTACCTTCAGGACGCATACAGACATCATTGTCTCCTTTGTCCATAAACTGATACATCTCTTTACCAACTATATCTGAACTCTCACCAACAGAACGTTTAAAAAGCTTGGTTTCTTCTAAAATGGGAGTTTCTATATAGCTATAACCATATTTTTTTGAAACTTTAATAGCAGTAGTAACGATATGCACAAATCGTTCACTCTCCTCAAAGGTTAGGTCTTTCATCCCTCTTAGT
Organism: Campylobacteraceae bacterium; assembly: GCA_027038295.1. Classification (GTDB taxonomy): domain Bacteria; phylum Campylobacterota; class Campylobacteria; order Campylobacterales; family Sulfurovaceae; genus UBA1140. Next base: position 5,960 of record JALVXD010000242.1, on the reverse strand, counting down.
GCATTTATCATTATGGTTCCTCTTTTTTATTTAGGAAATTATACTTTTATTTTCTGAATAACGATAGAGAGCTTTAATATTTTTGTCCTAAAAAGAGGATTGATTCTTTTTGGTCAATCTTAAATTTGAATTTACCAAGAAAATTCATTCCTAAAAGACCATTAAAGTCTTTGCTTGGAAAAGTAGACCCTGATATGTTAAAGTTTTTTAGGGTTAGTGAGCCAACTGTAAAACTTTCTGCTTGAAAAATAGTTTGATAAATATCCCCACCTGCTGTATGAAACAAAGCATTCTCTTTTAAGACCTTTAAATGGTTAATGATATTTTGGTCAATAGAGGTAATAGATGCACCTGTATCAATCATTAATAGTATGGAGGTATTGTCTGCATAAGCCTGTACTAAAAAGTGTGACCCATGTTTAATAAGAGGAATTTGAATAGGATACTCAGCTTGTTCTTCTAGTTTTTCTTGGATAAAAGCCAATAGCTCAATGGCTCTCTCTTTATAAATGTCATGCTCTTTAAGTTCTTCAAGTAGTGTTGTTGAGTCACTATATTTTTTTAATTTTAAGTATGCCTTCGCCAATTCAAATGAATAAAAGTCTACTAAAACACCTTTATTGATTCTATTTGTTAAAAAATTAATCAGAGTTTTTAAATTTTGTGATTTACTTAGTTTTGAGATGTAATCAAGAGAGATACTTTGTATTTTTGTATTAATTAAAGAGATTTGACTATAGGATGCAACATAGCTAAATTCAACAATAATATTTAGGGCTTGTCTGTATAGACCATGTTTTTCAAATAGTTGTGCCAATTGAAAAACAATTTCTATGCTTTCAGGCTCTATTCCAATAAAATATTGCATCTGTTCGATGGTTTTTATAAGATTTTCACTTTGTTCTGCTTGAAAATATCCGACAAGAGCAGTTTTATACTCTTTATGTTTCTCTTCATCTGCTTCTTCATAATAATCCATCGCATCATAAAACTCTTTTCTTCCTAAAGCAAGTAAGAAAAGGTCATCTGTTACATTCTTATCCTCTACCTTTTTTTCTTTGTAAATAATTTTAGTTTGAGGTACATATTTAATAGCCTCTTTAACAACTGTTTTTTTAATGGTTTCAGGAGTACAACCTTCTTCATAATTGGAATAGTCATTGTTTTTAACTTGAAGTTTTGAATTTGTTTTATTGCTATATTGAGCATATAAAACATGAAGTGTCCAACCAATCAAAAGAGATATCATGATTGGGAAGAGAGATTTTATCACGAGAAGTCTCCTTTATAAAATTGAAACTTCTTTAATATATCATAATATTAACTATAATGCAAGACTAAACTAAGCTAAAATATCATTCATAGAGTCAGGGATTCGAGCAGGTTTCCCTTCTCGAACAAAGACAAGAACTATTTCCATGGAGAAGATAACATTAGCATCTTTAAGTACAGACTGTTTTAGAACTATTGAGCTATGTTTCTTTTTTAAAACCTCAGTATTTACTTCTACCATGTCTCCTAAAAATGCCATACCTAAAAAGTTAGCATTGATGTTTTTAACCACAAAGCCACTTTTTTCTCCATCGGTAGGAGTAAGGTTCCTTTTAAAAAAAAGTTCAGACCTAGCACGTTCACAATACTTAATGTAGTTGGTATGGTAAACAATGCCTCCAGCATCGGTATCTTCATAATAAATTCGTATTTTCATCTTTTGCCTATTGTTTTAAAATGTTTTAATGATTATACAGAATATGGGCTTTATAGACTATTATCTTGAAATTTTTTAATTAAACAGATAAATTTCAGTTTTAAATGTTAAAATAAACTTAAATAATAATATTACTATATAAGGATAAGAATTGAAATTAGTTAACAGACTAGAAGAGATGTTCCAAAAGATGATAGGTAGAGAAGATTTTGATAAAAACAGTACCGTTAAAGAGGTTATTACCGACTTAATAGGTAAAGATGAAGAGAAAGAAGATTATCACAAAGAGATATACATACTCCTTAAAGCCATGATAAATGCTGCTAAGTCAGATGGAACTATTGATGAGGTAGAGCAGAAAAAAATTATGGAGTTCATGGGTGAGATGAGTAAAGTAGAGCAGATGTTTGTTGAACAAGAGATGGAACAAAAGTTAAATTTGGAAGATTTTCTTAAAGAGATTCCAGAAAATATGGCACAGCAAGTTTACTACATGAGCCTTTTTGCTATTGATTTAGACCTTGAATCAGAGAGAGCTTATTTAGAGAGTTTGGCAGAAGGTCTAAGCCTTTCAATAGATGAAATTAATAAAATTCATGAAAGTTTAGATGCTGAGGCTTTAGCGTAAAACATTATAGATTATGCACAGTTAATGTCTTAACTGTGCTTTTTTAAAATAGATATATTACTTCTTCTTTTTAGATTTGCTCTTTACTTTCTCTTCACTCTCTTTTTTTATTTTTTCCTCTTTTTTAGCACGTTTTTCTTGTTTGAGTTCTTTTAAGTACTGTTTTGCAGTTAGCTCTTTACCTGCTATTATGACATGGGTGGCAATACCACGTTTACAAAGCTCTTTTGCTCCCATCCAGTAATCTTGTCCAACCAACATTTTTTCAAATTCATCTTCTGTTAAAAATCCTTGTTTTACAATAATGTTGTAGAAAAAATTATTTAGATGCTCATGTGTATGGTCAATACGTGCTTTTATATCACCACCTTTACCCATAGCTCCACCTGAATAGTTATGGTACATAAAATCAGAGTAGGGGTAGATGACTCGTTTATCTGCCATAGAGAAAAGCATCGCTCCCATACTGTAACCACGATTATCCAAGTAGGCTATAGTTCTGCCATTAAATTTCTCTTGCATAATGTTGTAAAACTGCATACCTTCATGAACAAAACCACCACCAGAGTTAATCATGAATTCCAAATAGTCATGCTCTTTGGCTTCTCGTAGTTCATTAAAAACAGAGTGAAGACCTTTTTTTAGTTCAAAAAATCGACCGATGTAGACCCTATAACGTTTATGTTTAGGGGTCACTTCGTATAGGTTTTTCTCTTTATTTACTACACGTTTGTTTTCAGCTATAACTTCTGAATAGAGGGTGTGCTGTTCACTACTTAGCTCTTTTTTTGCACCAGTCATTGTTGCTCCCTATTTTTTAGTTATATTATAGCGTATTATTTTACCTCTTGTGCAATTAAATGAATAGCCATACCATAAGAGGTTGAGTTATTGTATTTGGTTAAGACTCTAAAGTTCTTACCTCCTAGCCAAATATCATCATGGTCAGAATTTCTATTTTTTAGCAAATAAGCTTTTGGTTCATTAAAAGGCTCGGTAGGTTTTATGCCTTTTTTAGCCAAGTAGCTTAGAGAATATTTCTTTTTATGGCTGGTTTTCAGTTTGCTAAATCGTTTACCAGAAAAATTGGTAGGTACAGCTACTACAGCTCCTTTTTTCCAACCTTTTTTATGCATGAACTTAGCGATAATCCCTATGGAATCCTCTAAATCCCAAGGGTCTTTTATGCCGTCTCCATTGTAGTCTACTCCAAAACGTCTCTGTATAGAAGGCATCTGTTGAACAGCCCCCATAGCTCCTGCAAATGAGCCATATTGAGAGTAGATATCTCTGTTTTGTTCTCTCATAAGTAAAAAGAGGTTTTTTAACTCTGCTTTAAACCACTTGTGCATACGATTTTTATGAAAACCTAGCGTAGCTAAGGAGTCTAAAACTCTATAGTCACCAGTATGGGTTCCATATTTACTTTCAACACCCATAAAACCAACTATATAGTCCATATCTACACCATACTCATCTTCTGCACGTTTTAAGGTTGAGTAGTAGTTTTTCTTAAACTCATGTGCCAGTTGCATGGTTTGTTCATCCAGTACATGAGCTTTATAACGCTCCCAAGTTCCATTGGTACTGTTGGCTTTGTATTTTCCAGTGTAACGTGCTAGTGTCTCCTTATCTAACATTGCATTACCTAAAACTTCTTCCATGTAAGAGCGTTTAAAGTGGTATTTTTTTACCATCATATTAATAAAATTTTTGACCTCTTTTTTTGCTAAAAAGTTATAAGCTACAGGAGGAGTAGGTGTTTTTACTTCTTCTGCAACCAAGCCGAGGGTGAGTAGTAGGGTGAGTAGTATTAATTTTAATTTCATCATAGTAAAGAATATCATATATTTGAGCTTTTTGAATTAAATAATATATCTTATATTAAGATTTTTTGCTATCTTGAACAGTATCTATTTTAAATAGTATGATTTTTATTTGATGCTGTAGGAATTATGTTAAAATTACCATAATAATTAAAAAAGAAATAAAACAGAGAGAATAAATGGCAAAAGATAAAAATTTCACCACCAAAATAATAGCAGGAGATTTCAAAGGAAAAGTTATTGAAATTCCAAATATATTTACAACACGCTCTTCAAAAGGGATTTTAAAAGAGTCTCTTTTTAACACTTTGCAGTTTGAGATTATGGATAAAAACTTTGTAGAGGTCTTTTCAGGTTCAGGTTCTATTGGTCTTGAAGCATTAAGTAGAGGAGCCAGTCAATGTTACTTTATAGAGTATAACAACGTAGCTTACAGAGTTTTACAAGAGAATATAAAACGGCTAAACCCAGCAAAGTGTCACCATATGTTTGGCGACAGTTTTGAAAAGTTTGATACTGTTTTAGCAATGGTAGAAAAAAGAGATGAAAAAACCTACTTTTATTTTGACCCACCATTTGCCACACGTGATGGTATGGATGATGTCTATGACAAAACCATAGAGCTTATAGAGAAGATAGACCCTAAAAAATGTATGATGGTTATAGTTGAACACATGTCTCAGCTTGAAATGCCTAAAAAGATAGGTGAACTAGAGCAGGTGAAACGTAAAAAATTTGGGCGTTCTACCATGACCTATTATGCACCTAAAGATGAATATTAAAAAGAGAGAATTTTAATGAAAAATGAAGACCACATAGCCCTGTTTATAGATTGTGATAATATCTCACATAAAGCCATAGAGGGAATCATAGGAGAGCTTAGTAAATTTGGTATAGTTAATATTCGCCTAGCTTATGGAAACTGGACAAAAGAGAACTTAAAAAACTGGGAGTCTAAGCTTTTAGAATTTGCCATTAAGCCCATTCAACAGTTTGACTACTCAAAACAGAAAAATGCTACAGATATTTTAATGACCATAGATGCTATAGATATGTTGCATACAAAAAAGATAGATGCTTTTGCCTTTGCTACAAGTGATTCTGACTTTACTCCTGTGGTTATGAGGGTTCAGCAAGAGGGTATAAAAGTATTTGGTTTTGGAGAAAAAAAGACTCCCAATGCCTTTATGGTTGCTTGTTCTCAGTTTATATTTACTGAAAATCTCATGAAGACAACTGAACCTCATGAAAAGAGTAATATCCATACAAAAGATGAGAAGAAAAAAACAGCATCTGACTTTAAAAAAGATAAGTGGTTACGTAAACTTTTGGACAATGCCCAAAGCCAAACCATGGATGAGTTCGGTTGGTCTAATCTAGCCGATATGGGAGCTTATATTAACAATAACTCCTCTTTCTCTCCTGTTAACTACGGTTTTAAAAAGCTAAGTACCCTGCTACGTGCTATGGATGTCTATGATATTTATCTTGATGAAGATAGTAAACAGATGAGCATACGTTCTAAAGATTATATGGCATAAATGTCACATAATTTGTTATAATATGTACAATGATTACACATTTGTCTATTAAACTACCATAATTAAGAAAAAGGATTAATGATGAAACAACTACTATTTTTAATATTAATTGCCAATGTAACACTGTTTGCAATGAGCAAAAAAGTAGATAAAAATACCATAGATGACTGGGAGTATAACTCTACAATAGAGCAAAAAGACTCTACCCGAACCATGCAAACTGCTGGTTATACCAAAGGTGGAGTGGTTGCAATGTC
>JALVXD010000241.1 GCA_027038295.1 Campylobacteraceae bacterium | reverse complement strand
GAAAGAAGGATATCTCAATAGGGTAGATATTTCAAATGGTATTGTTTTTTTAGAGAGTAAACTGGTACAGTATACGCAAGAAGTAACATTAGAAAACTTGGACAGAATGCTTCTCTTTGTCATGGTAAAAAAAGGTACACTCACACTCTATGATAGGTTCTCCCAGAAAAAAATGACAGTAAAAGACGGAGAGATAGTACTTTATGTTTCTTCCAAACAAGATATGACTTTAACGATAGAAAAATCTAAAAATTCAGATATTTTTATTTTAAGTATCGCAGACTTTTTTCTAAAACGCTATTTGAGTGCAGGAGAAAATGAAATTATTGATTTTCTATACCATGAACTACAAAAAGATGTGTCACTTAAAATCATCGATACACAACCTATAGATGCATTGAGCCTTTATATTGTAGAGAAGATTTTAAATGTTTCAGTAACCGAAAGGATGCAGAGTATACGTGCAGAACATCGTGTGATAGAATTTATGATACATCGCTTTTCTCTGTTAGATTATTTCTCTGAAGAGATAGATGCTATATCATTAGAACTTGCAGCGAAGGCAAAAGCGATTTTACTTCAAAATTTTATTTCGCCTCCTACCATAGAGTCTTTGGCACACCTTTGTGCTACAAATGAGTCTAAACTTAAAAAAGTATTTAAAAAAGTGCATCAAACTACGCTGCATGCGTATGTGCAAAAACTTCGTTTAGATGAAGCAAACCTATTATTAAAAGAGGAAAATTTAACCATTGGACAGATAGCAAAAAGAGTAGGTTATAAGCACCAAGGACATTTTTCAAAACTCTTTTTTGCTACCTATGGTGTTTATCCAAAGGCACTTATGAAACATTAGAAGTTCTCTTAATTCTCTTTCTTTATCATCCATTTTTTAAAAGGCTGAAGAGAGTCTATATAATCTGCTACATCTTTAAACTCTTTATCGGTTAGGGGTAGTGTAGGCATGGCATTGGCAGAGTAGCCAAATGCTTCATACCAAGCATAGGGATCTTTAGCATATTCCTCTATTTCTTCTTTTCTTTTGGTGTAAGAGACGATGTTAAAATCAGGTCCTAAACCATAGCCTCCATTGACGGTATGGCAAATAGCACAGTTTGCTGCATAGACTTTTTTGCCTTCAGTTACATCAGCGAGTATATGCGTGCTATTTAGCACTAGTATAAATAAAAGTATAAGCTGTTTCAAGACAGACTCCTTTTGAATAAACCCAAACTATGCAATAGAAATTACCAAACTAGCAAAAGTCATTGCACCGTGGGCATTTACAAATAATCATCGATTAACCTAAGGGTTAAACTCAAATTCTTTGCAAACACCGACAGTGCAAGCACTATCACTAATTTTGGCAATCCTATTGCATAATTTGGGATAAAAATATCTAAATAAGAGACAATTACTCTTATTCATATATAGAAGAAATATAACGGAATATTTTGAAATCATTCTTGATAAAAGTCAAGAATAAGATAAATTTACTCTTATATAAATCCTAATTGTAAAACTCCTTTTTGTGCTAAAATAAAATCCGTTTACTGCTAAAAAGTGCTTGATTGTTTTTGATTATTTATATATACTGAAATTATAAAAAATATAAGAAAAAGATAAAGGAGCGTAAGATGAGAGGATTATTTC
>JALVXD010000240.1 GCA_027038295.1 Campylobacteraceae bacterium | reverse complement strand
CCGCCATGCAGGTCTATCACTGGCTTTTGTGTGTCAGCAGGAAGTTCTACTGTAAGAACTATGGCATTGGAACTTATACCTGCTACAGTTGCCACTATATTTGTGCTACCTACTCCTACGGCAGTCACTGTACCATTGGCATCTACAGTTGCTACACTTTCATCTGAACTTGTCCATGCTGCACTCGATGTAATATCTAGCGTACTCTCATCATTGTAGCTTCCTCTAGCGCTTAGTTGTAGCGTATCATCTACTATTAAAGTATCTGTTTCTGATGAAATAAAAATGGACTGCAGTATGGCTTCCACAGTAATAGTTGTATGTGCAGATACAATCTGCTCATCATCATCCATAACTTCAAGTGTAATATTCTGTTCACCAGACGTTGTGAAGGTATGTGTAAAGTTCACATCATTGCTTAAGAGATTCCCCTCTGCATCTAACCATCTATATGTTACGATTTCTCCGTCTGCATCACTAGAACTACTTGCATCAAATACCACAGAATCATTGACTCTAATTACCGTAGTATCTGTATGTATTATAGCTAAAGGTTTTACTAAAGCATTCACTTGAACATTGAGGCTTGTAGTTGCTGTTGCATTTTCATTATCTGTAACTGTAAGGGTAACAGTATGTGTGCCTGTCTCTGTAAAGACATGCGTAAAGGTAACTTCTGTACTCAGTTCTGCACCATTTTCATCTTTCCAACTATATGCTGTTATCTGTCCATCACTGTCATGTGAAGTTGAAGCATCAAAAGTAACACTATTACCCTCTTTAACCGTACTTTGTGATACACTTGCTACTGCATTTGGTGCTTGATTGGTTGTTGTTTTAGGTTCTACTGTTATACATATGTAATCTCTTGTTCTAAATGGAGAGATTTTACCTCCAAACTCTAATGTTGTAAGTTTGAAAAACAAAGCCGTTGGCTTTGTCACAGTAGGTGCTACAAAACTTGTGTGTATTGCTCTTTTGTTTGATAGAGCAACACTTGGTCCTCTAACTTGTTTCCAGTAGTATCGCTTGAGTTTTCCTCCAACACTTGCTGTACTTTTACTTGCATCTAACTGTACAGATGCTTCTGATTGAACTTTTTGGTCTTTCCCTGCATTGGCACATCCTGTTAAAAACAGTGCTGTAATGAGCATGAGACTATAAAACAAGTTTTTCATGATTTTCCCTTTTGTTTTGAAAATGTAATAACATTATGAAAGTTGAGGAAAAAGAATAAATAGTAGCGGTATATATTTAAGGCAATTCCCAGATACGGCACGGTAATCTTATTTTTAAAGACAAGACCCATGATTTTCCATCCCAATATTACAATTGGTTTGGCTTTTAATAATGTATTAGAAAAATAATATCACACGAAGACTTAAAGTATTACCTAAGTATTACCTACAGCATAAAAATATAAATTAGGAATCTAAAAAATCAGGTGTTGCCAACTCTACTTTTTTACCTTTTTGTTCCATGACAACGACTGTAATATCATCACCTTCTTTATAGCGTTCATTTAAATTATTCACACGCTCTTTTGCTACTTTAGAGATATGAAGCAGTGCATCGAAACCATCTGGCATTTCAACAAAAAGACCAAAGTCAACAATACGTTTTACTTTACCTTCATAGCTTTCACCTACTTTATA
>JALVXD010000239.1 GCA_027038295.1 Campylobacteraceae bacterium | reverse complement strand
TTTTCCATAGCCCATAGATTGAGCAAAAAGTAGAGAGTAAGCTCCTGCATTAACCACTACTGATTTGGCTCTAAATGATGTGGTATCACTAATAATAGTAAAGTTTCCATCCTCTTCTCTTTTTATCTCGACAACCTCTTCGTTGTATCGCATCTGTATATTTTTATCTGTATCGAGTGCTTGTTGCACAAAACTTTCACTCAGTTTTTTGTAGTCAACTGTTGTTATTTGGTCTCTTGCTCCCATAGCTAAAATAGGCTCTTTTCTACCCTCTACAAGTTTTGGTTCAAAGGTTGCTAAAAACTCCTCATCCCAAAGTTCAAGGTAAGGGTAAAGCGTTTTAAACTCAACGTAACGCTCTTTTAGTTTTGCAACCTCCTCTTCACCCACAGCCAAAAGCATTTTGTCTTTTTTAAATCCTACTTTATCGACTTCATCAAAATTTTGAATATAGTTAGATACCATAAAAGAAGAGTGTTTTACAGTTTGAGCTTTTTCATAAGTGTAGTTACTCTCTATGTCCCCCACATGTAAAGTTTGAGAGTTTGCTTTAGGATTTGAGTTGAGTTGAGAGACCTCATCATATTTTTCAAAAAGAATAATATTTTTAATATCTGTATATCTAGCCAGTGTAAAAAGTAGTGATGTTCCAGCAACACCACCACCTATGATGGCTGTCTCAAAAAGTTTATTAATAAGCATATTTATAGTCCATTTATTTTATTTAACTTTAAAAAAATATTAAAGTTTTAAATTATATTATAGTTCATGTAAAGTAGAGTTTAGTTATAATTAATTCCTATATAAACAACATTACTTCTCGTATTTTATCATAAGAGACCTCTCCATCTAAAGCCTCGAAAACAGGTTTTAACCGTAGCAGACCATCATCTGAAAAATTCTCTTCATTTTTTTCTTCTTTCAATTGAACAGCTATATCCTCTATCATTTTTACAAGCTCTCCACTGGGTTTAAATTTACTCAAATCAATATTGGGTTCCTCTTTTTTTAGAGTTGCTAAATGATTTATAATTGTCCCCTCAGTAACGCCACGTGTTTTGGCTATCTGTTTAATAGTATCACAACTCTCTATAAGGGCTTTAGTTTTCATATGTGTTGGCGTATCATTTTTCATCTTAGATGTTTTTCCTAAACGAAGTAGTTTTTTCTCCTCTTCTATCTGTAAAAAATTTGTTAATCCACCCAAACTTTTTATGTAATTTATATGCTTTTTTTCAAGCTCCTCTTCACTATAAGTAGCTATCTCATCACTCGCTTTTTGTGATGCTTTTTTAATCGGTTCATCTATACGCAAAATCAAAGGGTCAACTGTAAGTGCCATCTCATTTAGACCCATTAAACGTAACCCTTCTATACTTTTAATTCGAGACAAAGCCACATACCCCTGCCCAACTTCAAAGGTTTTACTTAAATCTATCTCAGCAGTATCAAGAGTCATACCTTGTGACTTATGAATGGTCATAGCCCATGCCAAACGTAAAGGGAGCTGTGAGACTGTTGCTATACTATCACCTGCTTCATTCTCTATTGTCCAATCTTCAGCAACCACTCGTATCTTTTGACCTGAAGCAATTTTAACAATAGGAATATCAGCTTCAAAATATACCACCACTCCTGTTGTACCATTCACATAAC
>JALVXD010000238.1 GCA_027038295.1 Campylobacteraceae bacterium | reverse complement strand
ATGGCGAACAAGAGCTAAAAGCAGGAACGCATATAAAAAGCATTACCAAAGAGCATGTCATAAGTGGAAATGAAAAAGTCATCTTTAAAGGACCTGGTGGGACGATTATTATTGATGGTGGGAATATAACACTTAAGGGTAAGGTTACTATTAAGGGGTCTTTGGATGTTAGTGGAGGGAGTCCTAGCTTTGCACCTATTCCTTTTGGTGGAGCAAATGAGGGTAAAGCTAAAGATAAGTTCTGTGGACTTAAAGCCGATGGAACTTGCCCATTAACAGACTGTACATGTGAGTTAAACTAATGATAGAGACTATACACGTAAACCCTTACAACATCGAAGAGCTTCTTTACCAACACGATGCCAATGATACAAGAGAAGAAGAGCAAAAAAAAGAGAAAAAGCTTTTTCTCTTTTTAGAATCGGACTACTTTGAAAACTCCCAAGAAGAGGTAGAAGAGATGGACATAAACGCCAATACTAAACTGCTTTGGGAAAACTCTAACCTGTGGCATGAACATAGAGCTAATGGACCACTTATAGTAGAGACTATAAACAGCTCACCCATCTTTAAAAAGTTTATAGAGGAGTGGAGTGAAGAGAACCGAGGGGTGATACTGCTTTCAGACTATTCACTAAATGAAGTAACCCAACATCTACAAAGCCTAATATTTGTAACAGAGCCAAACGGTACGCTAACAAGACTAAGACTCTATGAACCTAGAAAACTAAGAGGCGTACTGAATGCCATGCAAGAAGAAGAGACACTAAGTGACCTTATGGGATGCATAGAACAATTTGTTTGGTTAGAAAATTGTGGACTTGATGAAGAGTGGTTAAGCACAACCAACCCAAGCCCACACGCTCCACAACATGACATTCATGATGAGAATTGGTTTGTGTTTACTCAGGAGCAGAATTTGATTCTTTTTTTGAATGAAGAGGAGTATTTTTGTCGGAGGCTTTCTTGGGAGCTAGAGGAGAGTTTTCCTATTCCTGTAAGCATAGTTGATGCTGAAAATCAGATAATTCAACTTAATATTGAAGCTAAAGAGGAAGGGTTTTTTAAAGATACTGATAAAGAAGTCTATATTCGGCTTCGTTTGGAGTTTGGAGATTTTAGGCTAGAAGAAGAAGTAGAAAAAATTTTTGAAAACAGAGGTTACTCTGCAAATGGGAAAATAACAGAACTGGAAAGTTTTTTAAAAACTAAAAAAGGAGAAGCCTAATGAGCGTAGATATGGATGAGTTTGCTAAACAGCTTAATGAAGAGATTAAAAGAGAAGCTTGTGAAAAAAATGTTCCTATTTATCCTGTAAGGTACACAATAAAAGAGAGTCAGGAAGCTGATATGGTAAATGAACTCTTAACTAGTTATCCTACTTTAAAATGGTCTAATTATGCACTTCGGACAGTTCGTTTAGGATATATATATCTGTTTGATGAGACTAAAGGAGAAGAGGGATTAAGAGTTTGGTTGGTTTTAGAAAATGGACAATTTCAAGAGATAAAGATAAAATCTAAAGCGTCCATTAAAGATTTAGCTCCTGCTATTTATGGATTAAAGCCTGATTTTCATACGTATTTGGGCGATAGCACTCCTTATGTACTTGCTCCTGCAAAGTCAACAAAAGTACATATTGGTTTTTCTGATGTTTTATGGACACCTTTTTTAACTCAAAAAATAATTGATAATAAAAAGGGTATTCGAGACAAGTTAATGGTTGAGATTAATGTAAAAAGTTGGCAAGAAGATTCTCCTTTAAAAGAGACTTTTAAAATGAGTACTATCAATGAGTTAGTAGAGGAGTATAAAGATGAAGAGTGGAAGAAAAATAGTTTGTTACCAACGTCAGAAACTTCTCCAGCTTATGAAAAATATGAAACTTTGTGTAATATTATGTCATCTGTTCCAACATGTGAAAAGAAGATTATAGGGGTAAAACTTTATGATAATATTGGTTTGGTTAAAGATTTAAGATTACTTATTAAAAAGTTTCAAAAAGCACACTATAGTTTTATGCATGATGAAAATGCATTACACAAAAAATTAATTTCTAATTTTATTGAAATTGCATATAAGCAAGAGGTTAGTCAAAAGCACAAAAAACCTTTTAAAGAAGTCTATGAAGAGGGGTTGTGGGATGATGATGCGTATTTTGTAGATAATAAAAGCACAATATCTGTTTTTACTAAAACAAAGAAACTTGGAGTCGATGAAGAGCAATATAAAGATAAGTTTTTTGAAAAAAATGCTCCTAAAAGAGTTGAACTTATTAATGAAAAAGCACGTAAGTCTTTTTTAAAGTATTTTAATAAAAGGTCAAAAAAGTTATCTGAAAAAGTTATGGAGGCTAAAAATGATTGTGCTGTTCATGTTGCTCATCTTTTTAAAACAGATATGAATATACATTTAGGTACATCTTTTTTAAACTATGACCGAAGTTATGACTTAGAGACAGAGAGTTGTGGCAAGAGCGACAAGAGTGCTATTGTCTCTACTTATTTGTCTAGTCAATCTTTAGCCTCTTGTATAGATGGTATGATGTCTAATGTTAGCAAAGTTGGGACTTTACCTAATTATGAACAAGAACAATTTGATATTTTATTTAAAGAAGAGGATAAGTTAAATCTTTTATATGAAGTTTTTATATGGTCACAACAAAATAAAATAGACTCTTTGTCATCACTTTTAGGTTTTACTTCATTGATAACCTATGGCAGTGAAGAGAAAAATCAACAAGCCATCGAAAAAGCAAAAGAGAAGAGGTCAAAAGAGATACAAAAAAGAAAAGAGCTTAAATATAAAATTGAAAAACGTCAACAAAAGATTGCTAGGTTAGAACGAACTTTAGAGTTACAAAAGAGTGCTACTCAAGAGATGTCAGCACAAAGACTTCATAGAGAATTGAGTCAGATTGAGAAAGAAAAACATCAAAAACATAGAGACAATGAAGCTAAATTAGAAAAAAAATTAAATAGAGAAAAAAAGAAGTTGGCTAAATTAAACGAAAAATCTGAAAAACTAGAACAAGAGCAAAGAGCGTTAGATGAAAAACAACAGAGTCTCAACAAAAAAAGAGAAGGCTTAAAAGAGGAGTCATACGATAATAGACGGAAACAAAAAGCTATTATTGACGATTTAAAAACAAAGCGTATTATTTTAAATGAAAAAAATTTAGAATTGAACGCCTATAGTCAACAGGTTGTCAAAGAGAACATCTCATTGTATATATTAAGCCGAAAACATATAGGAGGAGCTAGTTTAACGCTTACCTTTAATAAATTAGCTAAAATTTTAGAAGATAAAGAGAACAATATTAATTTGCTACTTCCTCAATTTGAAGAGTGGAATAGTAGCCGTGAAAAAAAAGGTAAAAAGCGAGTAGTTAAAAAGCTTGAAGTCTCTTATGACCTCTATATGCAGTTGTTCTACACTACAAAAGAGAATCATACTCACATAGATAATAAGCGATTACATGTAAAAAATAATCTACTTAATGAAAATAAAAAATTAGCTTTTTTTATTGTGGTGGATGATGAAACACTCTTGAAGTTACAACAGTATATTCCTATTTTAGAACAGGAGATATTAACCATAAAAAGTAAATTAGGTAAGCATAATAAATCGATTAAAACGGCTAAAGATATAGAAGAGGTAGATGGTAAAATAGCAGAGAATCAAGATAGTCAGGATTTAAATAGAGACAAGAGAGAAGCGTTAAAAACAGATGTTTCAAACATAGATAAAGAGATAAAAAAACATCATGCAGATGCTTCTCTATCTACGAGAGAGATAGAACAAGATGCTCATACCTCAAAAGCTAATGTAAAAGAAGAGATATATGGAAAATTAAAGAGTGATATAGAGAGATTAGAAGAGGTATCTCATAGTAAAGTAGAACAATTAGATGAAGAGATAGCTCAATACCATGCTCAAAGAGAGGAGTCAAGTAACAAAATAGCCTTAGCCAAAAAAGAGTTAGCTCAAACATTTCAATATTGGGTAATGGGTGTTAATGTATCTACCAATACAGCTGTGAGTATTATGAATATATTTAATTTAAAGTTAGCTTATGATGGCATAGCAGAAGTTCATGCAATTAATAGCGATAGTTCCAACAAAGAGATATTAGCCAGTTGGACAAATTTTATGGGAGCAATTATGGGTACTGTCTCAGCTGTTTATGGTACATCTTTAACCATAGAACAAGCAACAAAAATCAAAATCAATCCTAGTTCGCAGTTAAGAAGAACTGCAGGGGCTGTTGTTGTTAGAGGTGTGGTAATTGAAGCTCTTGAGAGAAAAGCAACTATTTGGGGTATTGTTGCTGGTGTTGCAGATTTCTTAACTGCTGTAGCTAAGGCATGGATAGAGTTTGAAGATGAAAATAATAGTGAATCTGGAACATATTATCTTATTGCAGGAACGTTATTAATTTTTTCTGTTGGGCTTCCTGTTGCTGGAATTTTCATAGAAGCTCTAGCTTTTTTTACGGGTATAGTAGGAATTGTTGCTATGTTAGCATTGACGGTTGTAGGATTGATTTTTTATATGTGGGCAGATGAAGCCAAATGGAAAGCAATAGATAAGTGGTTAAGTGGATGTTTTTTTAGAACGCTTAATGACGATAACTTGGCACGAGGAAAAGATTTAGTTGTTTACCATCCTAATGTGATGTATGCGATTAAAGTAGCAGAAACAGAAGAAGCGAGAGATACAATATATAATACTCATGCTTTATCCAATCCAAAACAAAAAAAAGAGATTTTAGGTTTTTTTGAAGCCATAAGTGAACCAAAGATTACGGTTGAATGGGAGAGTAACTTTTTAAGTCAAGATGTCTCAAATATAGTAAATAAAACTTTAGATATTATGTCAGGCTATCCATCTGAAACTAAAATCGCCTCTATTAAAATCAGTATAGAGTTTCCACTTATTTTAGATGTTGGTAGTTTTCGATATGGCATAAACGCCTCTACTCCAAACAAACCCTCTTTGCATGAAATAGCAATGAAAGGAGGTGTAAACCATTATCGTTGGACAACAGCAGAGTTTACAGGAAGTAAGTTTACGCTTGACATTAGACATGTCTCAAACCACATTTCACGAATGAATTTGGGTTTGAGCTTTAAACTTGCTATTGCAGGAGAGTTACAAACCATTAAACTCTACTACAAAATAGACAGAGACAACAGTTACCAACGCCTAAACTAAAAAGGAGCAACCTATGAGAGAAAAATTAACCAAAGAAGAGTTAGATGAATATTTGGGAAAAGAAGAGGCAAAGGAGTTTTATGATTTTTTAGAACTTTACAATAAAATACCCGAGGGAGGTGTAATAAGACAACTAGCACCCTCTGTCAATAAAGATTTTTTACGTTCTCCCATTAAATGGAGTGTAAAAAATCATATGACAGGTTATCTTCCTGTTTTATTGTTGTTTGTCTCATTTTTTTGTGCGTATCCATTTGTAATAACAGATATTTTTTCATATACAATTCCATGGACAAGGTATCTTGTTTTTCTTTCATTCTTTTCACTTACTATATCCATGATACGCTATTCCAATCACTCTTTTTTTAATGTAATTAGAGGCTACATAAGAAAAGGAATAAAAAAAAGACAACCCTACTCAAAACGAAAGTTATGGATATGGAGAGTGATTTTTTCCATACCAATTATAATGTTTTTAGAGGCGACATTTGATTTAAGAGAGTACTTTAGACCATTTGACCAAGCGAGTCATGAAGCATTTGAGAAAGCACTAAGAGAGTTGGAACGACCTAACCCTTTTCAGGTGTTGGCAACAGGGTATGAGGTAGAAGAGGGCAACCGAAAACTAGGACTCTTTTCAGTAGATGAGAATCTATATGACTACAAGATGCAAAAAGGGCTAAAACACCCTTTGGTACGTGACGATAAAAATGAGATTGTTATTGACAAAACACTTGGGTTGATGTGGCAAGATAATCGTTCGGTAAGTTATAGTATAAGTGAAGAGTATATAGAACAAAGTTGTAAAAAGTTAAGATTGGGGGGCTATGATGATTGGAGAGTTCCTGAAGCATATGAATTTTTTGCTTTATTTGATTTTAATGTAAAAGAAGGAGTAAAAAGCAAAGTCTTTAAATATGGCTTTGACCAAACATTTGATTGCTATTGGTCTTCAACTCCAATGTTACCCAATACTTTATATAGTGAAGGTACTATTCTTGGTTGTAATAATCAATTTTCTATGGTTTCTCCTAAAAATTTAACTCATGAAATAGATAAAAAGAAGCGTTTACGCTGTGTAAGAAGCTTTAAAACCTTTAAACCCTTACATCGTTTTGATTTTATAGAAGATGTAAACCGTAGAGTAGTGCTAGATAAAGGAACATCGCTTATGTGGCAAAATGAACCCTATAAGGTACGGTATGGAAAAGCAAGAGTTATACACCTATATAATGAAGATACAAAATTGATGACTCAAAAGGAAGCCTTAGAGTACTGTGCAGATTTAAAGCTTGGAGGGTATGATGATTGGTATTTGCCTAATGTTAATCAATTATTACAATTAGAGTCATTACACCCTGCTGATTTTAATGGTACACCACTAATTTATCCTCCAGATGATGACAAACGATTTCACTCTTCAACTGCAAATTTTGTAAGCCATGGAAATAGGAGAGGTAGTTTTAAAGATGAGTACCAGTTTGTCCGATGTGTCAGAGATGCAAAAGTTTGGAATTGGGATGAAGAGTAGAGAAGAGAAATAAAAATGGAAAAACTAAGCAAAGAAGCGTTAGAGAGCTATTTAGGTAAAGAGGAAGCCAAAAAGTACCATAAAGATTTGGAGATATATAATAAAAGAGATAAGATATT
Source organism: Campylobacteraceae bacterium (assembly GCA_027038295.1). Lineage (GTDB taxonomy): Bacteria > Campylobacterota > Campylobacteria > Campylobacterales > Sulfurovaceae > UBA1140. The sequence goes on along the minus strand of JALVXD010000238.1, from coordinate 805 downwards.
TTACTCATCGCCCAATAAAGAGATTTGGTACTCTCCTCTTGTTTGGGGAGTCCAACATAGAATATGGGGTTACCCATTAACTCAATTTATTGTATTGTCCTTCTTTTGTCTCTATCCATTTGTTATAGGACCAGCAGTAGAGTATTTGTGGTTTAACCCTTGGTATGCGTTGCCCCATTCTGCATTTTTGACATGGGTATATATAGGAGGGCTATACACTTCAAGTTATTCACTTTTTGAACATATAAGAAAAAATATTGAAAAAGGAGTAACAAAAGAGCCACCCCTCTCAAAAAGCATACTTTTTAAAATAAGAGTTCTGAAATGCTTTAGCACTTTCATTTTTTTTAGTATTTTGTTTGTAATGGGTTTTTGTTGAAAAGTGTTGTTTTGATTTTTGTAGAATGTAGTAAAAAAGAAAGATAAAACAAAGCATGATTCTCCAATGGTCTTTAGAAAGTTTATTCGAGTTCTAAAACTTCCTAACTCCCTCTTTTCATGAATAACCTTAGCATCATTACTTTTGATAATAGAAATCATACCAAATCTATTGTGTTTACCATGAATTGATTGCGTGAATAGAACTAGGATTGTTTTTTCATATGATTATTTTAACATTAAAAAGTAAAAAATAGTCTATAAAAAACTTTGGACTTTTTCTGTTGGTTAACATAACACTCCATTCTGTAAAGCCAACTTTCCTTTAAAAATTGACAATCAGCTCATAATATGATAGGATTAACTTAATTAATCGGCTCATCTGTATGAGTTTTACTAAAGGTAAAGTATGGAAACTATGAAAAAA
>JALVXD010000237.1 GCA_027038295.1 Campylobacteraceae bacterium | reverse complement strand
GGTATCATACCAATAAGTTGAACCTCTCCCATATCTTCATGAAAAGAGCAGATTTCAAGCATCATGGTTATCTCTACCTCTGTGGCTGTTTTTTTGACAGCACCCTCGGACATCATCTCTTCGCCTGTGGTAGAAAAAACATCTCCTGCTTTTCCATCTTTTGAGCTTGTCCCAATAGTAATCACTTTGTCATACTCTTGATAGTAGGTCATAAGGGTAAAGCCCAAACCTCCACCATCTAAGATGGTAAGATTATTGGGAATATGGTAGTTCTCTTCGATATATTTGCTCATATATATGCCCAAGCCCTCATCATGAAACATGATGTTTCCTGTTCCTATAAGGGCGATAGTTTTATTTTTCAATTAGGCTTCTTTATCTTTAACAAATTTCTCTCCACCAAAAGCAATAGCAATGTCACCCTCTTGCCAAAAGATGGTTCGCCATACTTGATAATAGATATGAAACACAACCCACACTACAATAAACCACATGGTGTAGTGATGTGTAATACGAACATCCATTAAAGAGGACATTCCAGAGGCTGCACCATTTATCCAACCACTTGCAGGAATGGTCCAATCGGTCATGGCATGAAGCATCCAAGGCCACCAAGCACCAATACTACTCTCTCCTGATGCCAATGCATGAACGTAGAGTTGAAGCCCTGTTAATAGCATCCATGCTAAAAGCAGATGGAAAATAGCAAAATAGATAGTGTTAAAACTATCACTATGGCTAGAGTCAAAATTTTTACTTCTATTTAGAGTTATTAAGTTGATTAAAACAGCAAAAAACTCTTTGATGTTTGTTGGTGTTGGGATAACTTTTTTCCATGGCTTTTCAAAGCATGAGAAAAAGTAGAGATATGCCACAATAATTGAGGTAACATCAAAAATAATAGCCACCATAAAGTGACCCCATCTGTTCCAAGCCATTACATATTTGTCTACTGCACTATCAGCAATAAATGTCTGATAGTAAGGAGCTGCAATGTAAAGACCTGTAGCAATTGCTACAATCATAGAGAGTACATTCACCCAATGAATAATTCTCATCGCAGGTGTCATACGCTCTACTTTTTTATATCCTTCTTTCATCTGAAACTCCTCTTAGAATGCACAAGTAGGGTCAACTTTATAGACAGCTAACTCCTTACCTTTTGTGTCCATAACATGCACTGCACAAGCAATACATGGGTCAAAACTATGAATCGTTCTTATAATTTCAAGGGGTTGCTCTGGGTCTGCTACTTTTGTTCCAATCAGTGCTGCCTCATACGCTCCTAGCTGACCCTTCTCATCTCTTGGTCCTGCATTCCATGTACTTGGAACAATGGCTTGATAATTGGTTACTTTCCCATCTTTAATCACCATCCAGTGACCCAATGCACCTCTTGGTGCTTCTGCCATACCTGCACCTTTACAATCAACCGATACTTCATCAAAGTCAAACTCTGTCCAAGTACTATCATCACCATTTGCTACATTTTTAGCCAGTTCATCAACCCAGTCCATCATAACATCAGACATAAGTTCTGTCTCTATCGCTCTACCAGCAGTTCGTCCAACCGTTGAGAATAGAACAGTAATAGGAAGACCTGAACGCTTAAGGAAATTGGCAACATACTTAGTAATTCTCTTATCTCCTTTTGCATAACCAACTACCATACGAGCCAATGGACCAACTTCCATCTTCTCTCCATTATAAAGAGGTGCTTTAATCCATGAGTACTTCTCTTCTGTCTTCAAGTAAGCATAGCCATCATCTCTTTTGTCAAGACCTGTATATTTAGGAATGGTTGTTCCCACATAAGGGTGTTCAGGTTTACCTGTACCTTCATACCAAGCATGAGCTACATCTTCGGTAATCTTTTGGGAATCAACCTCCAGAACTTTGCTCACATCTCCACCCATAACAATTCCAGAAGGGAATAAATCTTCTGCATTATAGAAGCCTGTATCATCCAGTTTGAAATCCCCATAAGACATGTAGTTAAGGATTCCTCCACCTGTTCCACCAACACCTTTTCCTTTAGTTGCTGTATATGTTGCATCACTGTCAGTTGCCTCTTTAGCATACATTGTACCTGCCATGTAAACATCTGGAAGATATGCACCTTTAATAAACTCTCTACCATCTTTAAGTAACTGTTTAAACAGAGCAATTCTAGCAGGATTTTTAATGTCTTGAACACAAGTTACCCCACCAACAACAATACTTTGTGGGTGTGGGTTTTTACCACCAAAGATTGCCTGCATTTTTGCAAGGTCTCTTTGAATATCTAGTGCTTTAAGGTAGTGAGCCACACCAATAAGGTTCTGTTCTGGTGTAAGGTGGTAATTTTTATTACCCCAGTAACCATTACCAAAAATCCCAAGTCTTCCCTCGTTTGCAAACTTAACCAATCTATCTTGTACTGCTTTAAAATCTGCCTCTGCTGAAATATACGGCTTATGTCCTGAAACACCTGCCCATTTTACAGCCTCTTCGGCTGTTTTTTTAGGGTCAGCTTTGGTAGCGTCTATTACATCTACAAAGTCAAGTGCATGAAGATGATAAAAGTGTACCAAGTGGTCATGCATATATAACGCACCTTGTATAAGGTTTCTTACAATTCTTGCATTTTTAGGAATGGTCACATTAAAAGCATCTTCAACAGCCTCAATACTTCTTTGGTAGTGTGTACCTGTACAGACACCACAGATTCTCATTGCCATTAAACCACAGTCACGAGGGTCACGCCCTTTCATAATGGTCTCCATCCCACGGAACATAGTAGATGAACTAAATGCATCAACAATGGTATTGTTCTCATCAATCACAGCTTCTATTCTAAGATGCCCCTCAATTCTTGTAATTGGGTCAACGATTATATGTTTTTTACCACCTTTTTTCTCTACAGGTGCTACCTCTTCTTTTGTCTCTTCTACTGTTGTATTATTTTCTACTGTCGCATTATTCTCTGCCATCTTACGCCTCCTTCTCACTCTCTTTTTTACCTGCTACTGCACTCGCTGCTGCATGAATCGCAATACCCACACCTGCTGCTGTCAATAACCCTAAACCAAACTCATCAACGGTTTTCTCAACCCCACCTGTTGGTGCTTTGATGTTGGCATTTGCCATTGGTCGCTCATAAGCATATTTGTCCCAAAAGTCAGGCTCTGAACACCCGATACACCCACGCCCAACACCTACAGGCCAGTTAACGCCTTCATTGTAACGGATAATCGAACAGTTGTTAAAGGTCATAGGTCCTTTACAACCTACTTTATAGAGACAGAAGTTATTTTTTGCACCCTCATCTCCCCACTCTTCAACATACTCACCTGCATCGAAGTGAGCTCTTCTTTCACAGTTGTCATGAATTCTATATCCAAACGCAAATTTTGGTCTAAGAAGTGAATCCAACTCTGGAATGCTACCTGTCAATACATAGTGTAAAATTACACCAACCATATTTGATGGGTTCGCAGGACAAGCAGGAATATTAATAATCGGCTTACCTTTTACCACATCCATTACCCCTTTAGCATCAGTTGGGTTTGGAGCAGCAGCAGGGATTCCCCCAAAGGTAGCACATGAACCAACAGCTACAATGGCAGCAGCATCTTTAGCTATTCTCTGTAGGTGGTCATGGAAAGTCTCTCCACTAGCACCAATAGTTCCATATTGACCATCCATTCCCATAGGTACAGCACCCTCTACAAAGAGCAAGTACTTCCCTTTAAAATGTTCAATCGCATCTTCAAGTTGTTTTTCAGCTTGATGACCAGAGGCTGCAAGTAGTGTTTCGTTAAACTCTAAAGAGATAATATCCAAAATAATCTCATCAATTTTTGGTCCATCTGAACGAATTAAGGCTTCTGTGTTTCCTGCACAATCCGAAAGCTCAATCCAAACTACAGGAACTCGATTCATCATTACAGCTGCATCAGCAACCAATGGTGTAAAAGAAGCAGGTAGCATAAGCATAGCTGTTGTAGCAGAAGCCCATTTAAGAAAATCTCTTCTATCTAACCCCTCATCCTCAATGCTCTCCTTAAAATCCATTCGATTGTTAAGTGGTGCTAACTCTTTTAGCTCATCTAATCTTGCTCTACATTGTGCATAAAGTTTCTCATAGTAGGCATCCCCTCTATTGGTGTCTACCTTAGCACTCTGTGCCGTAAAGAGACTTTTTACCGACTCTTGCTTATCTACTGCCATCTTCTTCTCCTCTACTTTTTATTTAAAAATGAATGATTATTCATTAGTTTAAAGAAAAGGAACTTAAATATTAATGAATGAGTATTCATTTATTGGGAAAAAGGGTGAGTTGTTTATTTGTAATGATAAGTATAGGTAATGTTAATAGGAGTAAATTACTCTTTTATTGCGTAGTACAAACCGAACAGACATCAAAACTTTTAAATACAAAAGAGGCTTCATCAATGCTTGTTAAACCGACCATTGCTTTAACAGCTATGCCTTTCTCCTCTTTGTGTCCATTGCTTAAGTTCCATTGGGTTGGTACGATGATTTCATAGTTTGAGACAAGACCGTCTTTTACGGTCGTTTTGTGAATAAGTGAACCCCTCGCTGCCTCGACTACTCCAACACCTTCAAAACTCATAGGTTGCTGAGTAGAAGCATCAAAGGTACATGAGGGTTCACTCATATCGAGACTACCAAGTATTTTTTTACTGTAGTCGAGTAATAGCCCTACCTCATAAACTCTAGCAAATATACGTGTTAAGAGTGAATCTTTATATCGCTTATGTAGAGATTTTATAATGGGTTCTTTTGAAATCATCCCTCTTGCTAAAGGACCAACTTCAAAGAGTCTATCTTTGTAGGTTACACCTTTTGCAAAACTGTTTTTTTGATTTAGCTCTTTCACAAAACGGGTATCGATGGTTGAGACACGAGTGGGGATGGATTTTCCTATTTTAAAACAGAGACACTCCCCAAAAACAATAAATCTATCATGACTTTTACCCAATTCTGCCATACCACTTGAACCCAATAGATAGAGAACTTTTGAAAAGTCACCACCTATTTTTGGTAAATCTAAAACAGAGTCCATAGACAACAGAGTCTCTATTTTCATACCCATTACAGCTTGTTCAAAAAACTTAATGGATTCATCTATTAAATTTTCTGCTTGTATCACATCAACATAAGTGGGGTCACAAGTAACCCCACCAACAACAGCATAGCTAGAGTGAGGCCACTGTCCTGCAAAAATAGCCAATGCCTTAGTGATGATTGACGAAAGGTAAGAGGCTTTCAGTGCATAGTTCTCTTCTGATGGGTGGTCTAAAAGCTTTTCAAGTTGAGGAAGTATGGTCAAATAAAGCCATTTTATATGATTTTGAATCAACTCACAAGCTAAAGTAAACTCACGAATATCATTCGCTTTTTTTGTTAAATTAACCTCTAACCCTACACTTCTATAACCATCTTCTATGGCACGGACAGAAGCGATAAGATGAGCATGATTACAGATACCACAGACTCTAGGGGTAATCACTAAGGCATCTTGGGGTGCTTTACCTACAAGTATGTTTTCTACTCCTCTAAAAAAGCTAAAGTTTATATCTACATTATCTATCTTTTTATCTTTAAAAGAGAAATTTAACTCAGCCTCTCCCTCAACTTTTTCTATTAGCTTTTTAATTATCATAGTTAATTATCTTCTCCTCAAAGCGTTTAATCTTAAAACTTTTAGCAACACCTGTAGCTGTCAAGTAGGCTCTTCTTGGTACACCTAAAGGCATGACGGAGGGAATACCCATATTTGTCTTAGTAGAGAAAAGGTTTTCTTTAGGGAAAGTTGGCTCCGTACAGCCAAAACAGGGTGTACCTGCAATGGTTTTAGAGCTTATGTCATTCCATAAAATTTTGTTACAACTCCCTTTGGTGTAAGGAGCTTGACACCCTTGCTCATAAAAGAGACAGCCCTCTTTTAATCCAAACCCTTTTACATCGACTTTCCACTCAAAATACTCATTTCTACTACACCCTGTATGAACAGTAATACCATATAACTCTTGTGGTCGATGCATCTCATCTAAGACGATTTTTTTATTTTTTGACAACATTAAAAGAACAAATGAGAGCCATTTTGGATGAATGGGACAACCAGGAAGGGAGATAAGTTTAGAGGCATAAGTTTCATAGCGTATGGTTTTTTCTTCTCTATCAAAAGCAAAACCTGAAATATTTTTAGGGTCATTCTCTTTAAATACCCCTCCAAAGGTAGCACAAGTTCCTGCTGTAATAATATGTTTTACTTTTTTGGAGTAATACTCTATAACCTCTGATACCTCTACACCATGTTTTTTTAGACCATTCTCTTTAAATGAACCCTCTAAAACTAAAATATCACAATCGACCTTTTTGGAAAAAACATCTTCAAGAGTATATTTTGTATCTAATAAAGGGTGGTGGATTAACTCAAAATTCGACAAAATAGAGAAAAAATCTGGATGATTAAAAAAAGAGTGTACATTTCCATTACAACTAATAGATTGAAGCCATAAAAGTTTTGGCTTACTCATGCTCTATGCCTTTAATGCGTTGTAGATGTTGCGAGAGATGTCATCTATGTAAAACTCTATATCTTGAGGAAGAACCTCTTCCCCTTTAAGAAAGACCATCCCACCAAGATAGCCCATAAAAAGACCAAAAGCAGAGAAAAAATCTTGGTTACGCAGTTCACCTGATGCTACTCCATCATCAAAGAAAATCATGATTTCAGTTATGAAACCTGAGACACATATCATCCCTTCACAGCCATCATTAAAGACTTCACGGTTAGAGAGATAGACACGTAAAAAATACTCTATCATCTCAGGTTTATCCTTAGCCATACGGAAATATAAAGTAACTATTTCTTTAACTTTCTCTTCTGTTGAGATATCAAGTCCATTAACCTCTCTTATCTCACTACCCAAAACCCCAGAAGTGTACTTAATAATCTCTTTTGCTAAGACATCTTTAGATGAAAAATAGTTATAGAGGTTTCCTACACTCATCTTTAATGCTTTTGCAATATCAGGAATGGTTGTTTTATGAAATCCATTGATTGAAAAAAGTTGTAAAGCAGTTTGAATAATTGACTCTCGTTTCAATGCTTTTTTATCGGTTATTTTCAAAAATATCCTTTTTTCTTAGTTAATACTATTTTAACATAATTATGATTTAGTATTTAGATTATTAAGTAAACTTTTTTTCAATCATCTTCTTTCTACTTAAATAAACATAACCTAAAGCTCTATAAGGTATTGTAAAAAATTATAAACTTATACTCTCCATGAACATTTTATTCACAAGTTTTGATTTTCTTCCTCTCAGCCACATACCTCAAAAGCATACTACGTCCCACCCCCAAACCTATCAGCTATCTGCTGATTAGTAAACTTACCACGCTTCTGCAACTCTACAGCCTCAGCAACCAAATGTATATGATATTATCTTAGACTTAATGAGATAGTAAAATGAGACTTGATTTGAGACATACAATCATGGAAGTTCTGTTTTTTTGAGATAGTGTCTCAAAAAGTACACGGTTAGAAACAAAATTCTTAAAAATTAATATAAGAATCCAAATAAGCAAAGAGGAATAGCATTACTCTTTCCAAAGAATTAGATATAATTCTTTAAAAAAGAGTTCCTGTGATTACAT
>JALVXD010000236.1 GCA_027038295.1 Campylobacteraceae bacterium | reverse complement strand
AAAAATGACTTTTCCATTCAAAAAATCTCTACGCATAAAGTTATTTTATTAGCAAAGGAGCTTCTAAATGGTTGATTACCTCTACCTTGGACTCTATAAAACGTTTGGACTTTTACTCAAAGTTCTACCTAGAAAAGCCACCATTAAACTCATGCGTGGGTTGGCTTGGTTTGCCTACACGGTCAGTAAAAAACATCAAAAAATCATGCACAACAACTTAGACTTAGCATTTGACAACAAACTCTCAGAGCAAGAGAAAAAACAGATAGGGATTGATGCCTTTGTCAACCTCATCGACACCACTTTTGGTATTATTTACCGTGATAACATGGATAAAAAAGAGGTCATAAAAAACGTCACCTTTAAAAATGAAGAGATAATCAAAGCTTATCAAAAAGAGAACAAACAGTTCATTTTAGTAACAGGACACTACGGAAACTGGGAGCTACTTTCACAGTCTATTGCTATAAAATTTGACCTAAGCTTAGTGGGTGTGGGTCGAGAGTTAGACTCTAAAGTTATGGATGATATCCTCATAAAAAATCGTGAGCGTTTTAATGTTGAAATAGTCTATAAGAAAGGAGCCATGAAGGGGTGTATTCGTGCCATAAATAAAAAGAAAATAGTTGGTATTTTAACCGACCAGCATTTACCCTTATCACAGTCTATTAATGTTGATTTCTTTAACCATAAAGTCACCCACACCCCTTTGGCTTCTATTTTATCTCGTAAGTTTGGTATTGACCTTATTCCTGCTTATATCTCTACAGATGATTATGAAAACTATACAGTTACTGTCTACCCTCCCATTAAAAGCTTAAAAACAGAAAACCAAGAAGAAGACTTAGAGAGCATGACCAAGGCACAAGCCAAGGTTTTAGAAGAGGTTATAAGAGCCAAACCAAACCAATGGTTTTGGCAACATAAACGCTGGAAAGAATTTTATAAAGAAGAATTGTACGAGAACCTTTAGTTTTCGTCAATCTCTTTAGCAATTTCAGGATACTGTTCTATACGATTTTCATCTTTTTTATCATAATAATATTTGAAAAGTCGTTTATCTTTTCTACTGGCTCTCATTCTAAAAATAAGACGTAATGAAAAAAATGTGAGGCTGAGAACCTAATCAAAGTACGGTATAGTAGTCAGAAAATGAGAAAAAATAATCTAAAACTTATCTCTCCACTCTATATTCTCCTGCACAACTTTTGCAGGGTTTCCTACAGCGATTGAAGCTGAAGGAACATCTTTAGTAACAGTAGAGTTTATACCAACAACACTCCCATCACCTATCTTAACTCCCTTTAAAATAGTCACATTATCAGCTATCCAAATATCTGAACCCAACACGATATCTTTTGCCTCATTAATTCGTTTTCCATCTTTAAAAATAGGATGACCATCAGAGGTCATGAGTTTAATATTTCGTGACAACCCACACTCATCACCTATAATCAAATGCGTTCCCTCTTTTACTGACAAATAACAACCATCTCCTATCATACAATTTTTACCTATTGTAACAGAACAGTTATCCCCTATGATTTCAATGGACATGTTTCGTAATCGGGTACCAGATTCCACGACTAAATGACTCTTTTTACCTTTAATTAAAATATGACAACCGACTATTTTTACTGATTTATAAATCTCTATTGTTGAAGAGTTATCAATTTTAATTTTATTACGCAATCGCTGAATCAAAGTAAAACTCATGATTTTATAATCCCATTTTTAGCCACAAACTCTTTTCGTTCCTGTTTTTTTAAAATAATCTTCATATTCTCCTCCTCTTCTTCTTTTCTGTCATTTCGAGAGTGATTTAAGTGAAACATATTGGCACAATACTTTACAGACACTAATCTGCAACCTAAACTAACCATCCTCCACTCCAAATCCGTATCATCTCTATGTGGAGCATTGGGTAAATCTTCATCAAAACCATTAACTGCAAAAATATCCTCTCTAAAACAGGAAAAATTAGAAGCCACTATATGTACATTTTTATTTAATTTTCTTAACACTCTCTGCACAATACCATTAGCTTTAAAATAGAGACCCTGCTCATAGTGACGAGAGTTATCCTCTTTAATTAAACGATAATATTTTAAATAGTGTTTTTCTAGTTCCTCTGCTCCTATTTTCCCCTCTCTTAAAAGAGCTGAAACTCTATCTCCTAAATTAACTCGACGACCACATAAAACCACTCTTTTTTTAGCTAAAGCCACATGTGATTCTATAAAGGTACTGTAGGGTATGGTATCCCCATCAATAAAAACAATATACTCACCCCTGCTCTCTTTAAGTGCCTTATTCATAATAATAGCTTTTCGATTCCCTTGATTTTCATGAGAAACATGAGCAATAGGATACTTGCTTTTATACCCTTGTATAAAATCTTTTAACTCCTTTGAGTTATCATCTTCTGCCACAATAACCTCAAAATCTTGATATGTTTGAAGTTTCAAAGCATCTAAAATAAGTTCTAAGGCTCTAATATCTCTATAGGTTGGAATAAGTATACTAACTCTCATTAATCACCCCAAATAACCTCTCTAACTGACGACCAGAATTAAACTTCTCTTTTGCTTTTTCATAGCCCAAAAGAGACAACTTCTTTTTTAAATCCTTGTCGTTATAAAGCAACGCTATTTTAGAAGCCAAATCTTCTGAAGTTCTGTCAAACAAGAGTCCATTTTCCCCATCGTCTATAATCTCTAAAGGTCCACCATTATTAGTAGCAATCATACACACTTTGTTCATCATAGCCTCTATAACCACCAAACCAAATGTCTCTTTAGGTGTTGCCAACACATTCACATCAAACAGTTGCATGTGAGCATCTACTTCTCTAGTAAAGCCTGTAAAAACAACTTTCTTTTCAATGCCTAAATCTTTAACCTTTTGTTTTAAACTCTCCAAGTAGGCTTCGTCCATCGTATGTCCAACAATCAAGGCTTTTATATCTAACTCTTTTAACTCAGCCAAAGCCTCCAAAACAAGATATTGACCTTTTAGTTCTTCTATACGCCCAACAATCCCTACTATAAAACTTTCACCTAGAGCATACTCTTCTCTTAATTCATCTATTTTAGCTTCATCTATCTTTTGCTCTTTTGTTCCCATATAGACTACTTTTACAGCTGGTCTAATATCTTGAGGAATAAACTTCTCTAACTGCTCTTTAACTTGGTGGGTTACAGCATGGAGTATATCTATATTTTTATAGAGCCACTTATGGTAAACATCATCTTTAAAACGTGTCATGGTCATGTTTCGTGTCTGCATTATTTTAGGTTTTCTCTTGCTAAGGGTCTTTGCTAGTACAACCGTAGCAATGTCTCTTGTCCAGTGAAAATGCACCATGTCTATCTCATGTTTGTCAATAAACTTTGCTAATTTAAGTGCAGGAACAATAGGGAAAAATTTATTTCTTTTCAGATGAAATTTCTTATCATCGTTTATAAAATCATCTAACTTTTTCTTAGGAGCAACCATCACATGACAATTGGTTTTTGCTTTAAAATTCTCATAACAATTTACCATGAACATCTCTAACCCACCTAAATCGGGTGAGAGGCATATCTCTAATATGTTTTTTTGATTCACTTTTTATTCCTGTACTCTATAAATTTATCGGTCTTTCCCTCGAAAAGAAACGACTGTGAAAGCTCTGTAAACGAGAGCATTCGCTTTTTAAAAGAGCGTACCTCATCACTACACCCAATCTCTTTGTTTTTAAATGATTCCAAATCATAGCATTTCTCTTTGCTTGTCGCAAGGTTTAGTTCTAGTATTTTACCACTTTCTACCCAGCCCAAAACACCATTATGATAATAATCTGCAAAAAATCCCTGCCCATCTAAAAGTGACTTTCCACTAAAGTTTATCTTGTCTTTTTTATAGTCTCCTAAAGCCAAATTATAGACAGTAGGGGCAATGTCTCGTTGAGAGAGTACCACATCATAACGCTTAGGCTTTAAATCTTTATGGTAAAGAGCAAAAGGAATAAGATAATTTTCAAAAGCGTTGCCCTTTACCCCTCCACAATGGTCAGCAAAAAAGACAAACAGTGTATTGGGGTACTTTTTTTCAACCTTTTTAACAAACTCCCCTAAAGCCATATCGGCAAAATGGAGTGCATTGAGTTGTTTGTTGTAGGCTTTATCTTCACTAAACACTTTACGTTCCATACCTTTTGGCAAGACATCATCATGAGTAGTTGCACCATTAATCCCTATAACAAAAGGTTTTTTCATGCTATCTATCTTTTTTAAAGAGAAGTTATACAAATCTACATCTTGAACACCCCAATGGTTTTCAGGGTAAAGTCTCTCTTCAACATCACGCTTACCATAACTTTTAGAAAAACCTAAATCTTGAGCTAAAGAGCCTGTACCACTGGTCTCTTTTGAGGTTCCTTGAAAAAATGCAGAACCATATCCTCTATTTTTTAAAATTTTTATAATGGAGGTATACTCAAACCCTTGAAGATTACTCTTTGCCACACTTCTACCTAGTGGGTTTTGGTAAGAGACCAACGTTGCAAATATCCCCTCTGTGGTTCTGTGACCACTTGCCATCATGGCTGTTGGATGAACAGACTTTTTTAACATCTCATCAAAAAAAGGAGTGGTTGACTTAGCATAGCCATAACTCTTCATGTTGACAGCACTCCAACTCTCTAAAAAGAGAAAAACGATATTGGGCTTTTTAAGTTGTGGCGTAGTTTCTTTTGTTTCAACTTTAGGGTACAACGCTTTAAAAGCCACTTCCATCTCATCTTTATCTACGGTAGGAAGCTTCATCTTCTTTAACTTTTTACTACTGTTGGCTAACACATAGAGGACATTGTAAGAGCTATTGAGTGCCAAGTTGGCTAACTTACCCTCTCCTATTTGATTGGACTGCCAAGGATTTAAGGGAATACCTTGTGCCATACCTCTTACAAAAAAAACTGTTAAAACAATTAAAATGAGTTTTTGAACTATGTAGATTTTACGCAACTCAATTTTAGGAAAACTAAGAAACCATTTATAGAGTCCTATAAAAAGCAAAATAGCAAAAATTAAAGAGCTAAAAGTAAGTAGCATATGTTGTCCATACGCTGTCATAAAAAGGCTACTTGCATCGGTAAAGGTATCGGTTATTTCATAACCTATGTGTCTGTTTGCTTCATTAAAATAGAGTATGTCTCCCATCTGTAACAAGAAGATAGAGACCACTAGAAGTGAACCTAGAAAAGCAAAAAGTTTTTTACGCCAATCAAAAAGCGTAGCTAAAAAAGCAACTACCCCTGCAATGGCAAAGTCAAACTTATAACCCCATACCATGGCATAAAGAGATTCTTGAAAGGAGAAAGCCGAAAATGATTCATGTAAATAAAAGTAAAAGATAACTTTTGTTAAAAGTACCACACTATAAACAGTTAAAAAGATGCTAAAGTACTTTTTTAAAAAATCTAGTTTCAAGCATATCCTTGGGTATTAAATGTGCTATAATATCGAAAAACCAATTAGACCCTTAAGGACTCCATTGCTATTTAATTCCTATGAGTTTATCTTTGCCTTTTTACCCATTACTTTTTTTATTTATTTTTTCCTACTTCAAAAGCGATTTATTGTTGGGGCAAAAGGTTTTTTAGTCTTTGCTTCACTCTTTTTCTACTCATGGTGGAACATCGCTTACCTGCCACTTATTTTAAGCTCTATGCTTTTTAATTATCTGCTTGGTTCAGCACTCAATACGCCCAATAAACTAAGTAAAAAAGGACTTCTTCGCTTTGGTGTTTTTGCCAATCTTGCACTACTTGGTTACTTTAAATATGCCGATTTTTTTATAGAAAACTTTAACCATTTAACAGGAGGAGAGCGTCCTCTCTTACATCTAGCTTTACCTCTAGCCATAAGCTTTTTTACCTTCCAACAAATCGCCTACTTGGTCGATAGTTATAGAGGTGAAACCAAAGAGTATGACTTTTTGAACTATGCTCTTTTTGTAACTTTCTTCCCTCAACTTATAGCAGGTCCCATTGTTCATCATTCAGAGATGATGCCTCAATTTTCTTCAAAATGGAACTTGGTTAAAAAATATAAAAACATTGCTACAGGAATTTTTATATTTACCATCGGACTCTTTAAAAAAGTAGTCATTGCCGATACCTTTTCGGTTTGGGCTACCAATGGATTTGACAAAGCAGAGACACTAAACCTCATTGAGGGGTGGGCAACATCTCTCTCATATACCTTTCAGCTCTATTTTGACTTTTCGGGCTATACCGATATGGCTATAGGTATTGCTCTTCTCTTTAACATTAAACTACCTATCAACTTTAATAGCCCCTACAAAGCTCTCTCTATTCAAGATTTTTGGAGACGTTGGCACATTACACTCTCTAATTTCTTACGTGACTACATCTACATTCCTCTTGGAGGAAGTCGTCAAGGAGAGTTTAGAACCTATACCAACCTAATCATAACTTTTCTATTGGGTGGTCTTTGGCATGGTGCAGGTTGGACATTTGTCTTTTGGGGGTTTTTACATGGTGGGGCATTGGTTGTTCATCGACTCTGGAGAAAACTTAACATTAAAATAAATACCCTTTTAGCTTGGTTTATTACCTTTAACTTTATTAATATTGCTTGGGTATTTTTTAGAGCTAAAGAGTGGGATGACGCACTAAAAGTTCTTAACGCTATGTTTTTTGGAGAATTGGTTACCAATGATATTTGGCTCAGTAATATCTACGCAGACAAATATCTTATGCTACAGTTGGCTCTTACAGGAATCTTGGTCTTTTTGGCAAAAAACTCTATGGAGTTACGAAAAAACTTTGCAACAAACAACTACACTCTCACCTTTATTGTTTTACTTTTGGTGAGTTCATTTTTAAATCTAAGTGGGGTTCATGAATTTCTTTACTTCAATTTCTAAACAGAGTTACCATCCAACTCAATGGCTCAAGAGAGTTGCTCTTTTTACAGCCCTTATAAGTTTTGTTATTTTTACCGTTAACTACATTGTTGACCCCTATAACATTACTAACTATAATCTGCTCAAGATTAAGTATAAATTTGCACGAGATGACCGAACCCAAAAAGTTAACTACTTTAAAACACTACCCAAAAAGGACAACATTCTTATAGGAAGTAGCCGTGTCTACAGCATTAACCCCCAAACAGTTACTAAGATTTTAGGTGGAACAACCTACAACTTTGGCGTAGGAACGGCTACAGTAGAAGACCATTTAGGAGTTGTTAAATATCTCATTAAGACCCATAAAATACCTCAAAATATTATTGTTGGTGTTGATTTTTATACCTTTAACCCTCAAATACCTGCTAACAAATATTTTCTTAAAAACAGAGAGTTAAACTTTCTCTCTTATGGTAACTACAAAGAGAACTATCTTGCTAAGTTCTTCTCTATTGATGCCTTTAGAGCCTCATTTAAAACACTAAACAGACACTTTTCAAGCAAAAAAGAGAAACCAAGATTTGACAAAGATGGTTGGGCAGGAGGCTATGAGGAGTATCAAAACCGAAAACTAGAAAAAGAACTACCAAAAATTAAAGAGGAGATTAGTGAAAACATTGAACTTTTCTACTCCAATATGCACTATAAACACATTGACCCAAAACGAAAAGCCTACTACCAAGAGTTAGCTAAAATCTGTAAAGAGCATCATATTACACTCTATCTCTTTACCACCCCTCTTCACCCTTTTTTACTCAAAAAACTCAACAGTTCACCAAAGACAGCCAATGCCCTTAAAGAGTTAGTTTCATTTCTTTCTACCTTTGAACACTTTACTAATTTTTATGATGATGTCCTGTTTCAAAAAGAGTTAAGACATTTTCATGGCTCAACCCATACCAGTACCAATGCAGGAGATATTATTTTAGATAAGGTTCTAACAAAAAATTAGATAAAATACCCCATGACAAAATATGAGATAAATCCCAAATATACCCTAGAGTTTACTAATTTTATAAAAAATATTAAAGAGCATTTTTCCAAAAACAACAACACCATTCACAAAGCACGAAATGAGATTAAAGTGCTGGAACATGCACAACAAAAAGTAGTAGTAAAAGCCTTTAAAGTACCTCATCTTTTAAACCGTATTGTCTACTCATCTTTTCGTAAAAGCAAAGCTAAAAAATCGTATGAGTATTCAGTAAAGATTAGCAAGTTTGTTCCTGAACCTGTTGGGTATATTGAGTTTTATAAAGGTGGGTTACTGCACCAAAGTTATTTTGTTAGTGAACATTTTGATTATGACTTTACCATTCGTGAACCACTTTTAGACAAAGATTTTCCTAAAAGAGAGGCCATCTTTAGAGCCTTTGCCCGTTTTACGCTAGAGTTACATAATGCTCAGATTTTTCACAACGACTACTCTCCTGGAAACATTCTTATAAAAGAAGAGAATGGAGCGTTTATATTTAAAATTGTAGACATTAACCGTATGAGTTTTTTTGAGCTTGATGAAATGGCAAGGGCTAAAAACTTTTCAAAACTTTGGGCAAGTGATGAAGTCTTAAGCATCGTTGCCAATGAGTATCAAAAACACTACTTTTGTAGTGAAGCGTTTAAAGAGACTATGTTAAATCTCAACCAAAAACATAAAAATAGAAAAAATTTCAAAAAGCGTCTAAAAGGAGTTCCCGTTGTCGATTAACCACATCTCTGTTGTGATGATTGCTAAAGATTCAGAACAGACTATACAAGCCTCTTTAGAAAGTTTAAAAGAGTTTTCAGAAATAATTTTGTATTTGAACAACTCTAGCGACAAAACTAAAAAGATTGCACAAGAGTATTTAAATGTCACCCTTGTTGAAGGAGAATTTTTAGGTTTTGGTGCTACTAAAAACAAGGCTACCTCTTATGCTACCAATGATTGGATTTTATCTCTTGACAGTGATGAAGTGCTTAGTGTAGAGTTTGTTCAACATCTGCAACAACTTCAACTCTCGCCTAGCACACTCTACTCTATTTTACGTAGCAACTACTACAAAAAAATTCCCATAAAACACTGTTGGGGTGACGATGTGATTGTTCGGCTCTACAACAAAAGTAAAACTCAATTTACCAACAAACACGTGCATGAACACATCATAGATGATGGATTAAAAAAAGAGATGCTTCAAGGTGCCGTACAACACTACCCCTACTCTAGCATGAGTGAATTTATTGCCAAAGCTGACCAATACTCAACCCTTTTTGCCCAAGACAAAGCAGGAAAGAAATCTTCCTCACCTCTTAAAGCATTTTTCAATGCTCACTACTCTTTTTTTAGAACCTATATCGTAAAACGTGGTTTTTTAGATGGCTATGCAGGGCTTATTATTGCTTTTTCTCACATGGTTACAAACTTTTTCAAATACATGAAACTCTATGAACTAAACAAAGAGCTAAAAAAATGAATATATTAATTACCCGTCACGATAAAATTGGTGATTTTATCACCATGCTTCCTGTCTGTAAAGTTTTAAAAGAGCAGACAGACCATAAAATAGTTATGCTTGTTGCCAAAGTCAATGTAGCTTTAGCCAAAGAGCTTAATTTTATAGATGATGTCATAGAGTATACCGATGACAGTAAAGCTTTAATAGAAACAATAAAAGCCCATAATTTTGATGTGAGTATTTCAGGATATATTGACACTACTTTAGGAAAAGTTCTTTTTAAATCACGCATTCCAAAACGTATTGCTCCTGCAACAAAAATAGCTCAGATTTTTTTTAACAAACGGGTCAAACAAAGAAGAAGCTTGGTAGAGAAACGAGAGTTTGAATATAATTTAGATTTACTAAAAGCTTTTGATAGTAGCTTAACTTTAAATTTTGAGCGTCCATTATTACCCGTAGGTTCGGTAACACCGAACAACTTCATTATCTTTCATGCTGGTTTTGGAGGAAGTAGTGATGGTAATTTGAGCTTAGATGATTATCTAAAACTAGCCAAAACAGCCTCTACTTATACCAATGTAGTCTTCTCTTTTGGTCCTGATGATGGGGAGTCAAAAGCCTATATTGAAAAACATCTAAACTTTAGTGCTACTATTCGAGATGACTTTAAGAGTTTAATAGAGTTTACCTATTTTATTGCTCAGTCAAAACTCTTTGTGAGTACTTCAACAGGTCCCATGCACCTAGCAGGAATGACCAACACCCCTACTCTTTCCTTTTTTGGAGCAAACCTTTTTGCTTCGGCTAAACGATGGGGAACCATTAGTGATGAAGCATTGCAACATAACTTTACGGTTGAAGCTGATTATGCACATGAGGTTTATGATGAGATTGAAAGAGCATTGGTTGAGATTATAAATGCCAAATAACTTCCCATGGGACAGCCATTCTGACCAACCCTATATTTTAAAACGAGAAACAAAAAAAGCTTTACGAAAAGGGCATGGTATTGACTACTTAAAACTTATAGCTACGAACCTCATCTTTTTCCCCTATCTCTTCCTAAAATTTCTATGGCAACGTTCGGAATCGGAGGCTTTAGCCCCGAATAGAGCGAGGCTAAAGCCATCGGTTCCGAGTATGTCAAGCTTTTATGGTCTTTGTGTCAACCTAGATAAAGGCGAAAAACAATACGAACTCATTGAAGAGTTGGGCGTTAAATCTCTACAGATACGCGTTTTTTTAAAAGACATAGAAAATATAGAAAACTATGTAGAGTTTGTAAAAGGTTTTGGAGAAGACAAAGAGATACTTATAACCATTATCCAAGACAGAGAACATATAGAAAATCATGAACTTTTAGCCAAAGATGTAGCAACTATTTTCCAAAAATTTAAAGGTATAGCCAATGAGTTTATGATAGGGAATGCCATCAATCGTATAAAATGGGGGTTTGTCTCTATGGAGGAGTATTTAAAATTTTATGAAGTGATACAAAATGTTAGAGACAGAGAGTTTGCAGATATTAAACTTATTGGCTCATCTATTATAGATTTTGAGTACCACTTTAGCATTCGTACCCTTTTTAACAACTACAACATAAAATATGACAAAGTAGCTTCTCTTTTATATGTCGATAGACGTGGTAGCCCCTACTCTACTCAACTGGGAATGTTTGACTTTAAAAACAAAATAGAGTTTCTTAATACCATTGTTAAAAGCTCATCTAAATGTGAAAATCATATCTACATTACCGAAGCAAATTGGCCCTTAACAGGCACAGCACCCTATGCTCCTACCTCTGAAAAGGAGTGTGTGAGTGAAGAGCTTTATAACAAATATATGTTAGAATATTTTGATATTGCACTAAAGAGTCAAAGAGTAGAAAAAGTATTTTGGCATCAACTCATTGCCCCTGGTTATGGATTGGTTGATAACAGAGATGGTACAATACGCAAAACAGAAGCCTTTTACACTTTAAAAAAAATATTAAATCCGTAGGTGTGACCATGTCACACGTCAAATCTCGGTTTGAATTAAATGGATATTTATGCCATGTTTGGTTTTGACGTGTGACATGGTCACACCTACAATTCATTGGCATTACAATAATAACAAAAAGAGAGATAACAAACCAATGAAAAAAATCCTAATAGAAGTCCCCACATGGCTAGGTGACTGCGTTATGACAACCCCTGCCATAGAGAACATCATAAAAACCTACCCTGAGGTTAAACTAACTGTTTTTGGTTCATTTGTCTCAACAGCACTTTTTAAAGAGCATCCTAATGTAGAAAAAGTTATCTTAGATAAGAGTAAAAAAGCTTCTTCACGTCTAAAGTGGATTTACCAAACAGCCAAAAACTTAGGAGAGTTTGATGTTGCCATTACCTTTAGGCGTACTTTTTTCTCTAAACTTTTTATATGGTTTAGTCGTGCTAAAACCAAAGGTTACTACAGACGTTACACTAAAAAAGTGATTCACCAAACCATTCGTTACAATGACTTTGTTAATAAAACTTTTAATTTAAACACAACAGCCCAAGATTTAAAAATATATTTTGAACCCTTTAAATATAACAAACCAACACTGGGCATAAACCCTGGGGCTTCGTATGGAAGTGCGAAACGTTGGTATCCTGAAAAGTTTGCAAAAGTGGCAAAAGAGATGAGTGCTACCCATGACATAGTCATATTTGGAGGACCTGCAGAAGTTGACATGGCTAAAGACATTGAATCTGAGCTTCAAAAAGAAAATATAGCTTGTGAAAACATCGCAGGAAAAACAAGCATTAAAGAGCTTTGTCAAAAAATAGGAGGCTTAAACCTTTTCGTCACAGGTGACAGTGGACCGATGCATGTGGCTGCTGCTTTTAAAGTGCCAACGGTTGCTATTTTTGGACCAACCAAAGACAAAGAGACTTCTCAATGGATGAACCCACAAGGGGTCATTGTTAAAAAAGAGATGGCGTGTTCACCGTGCATGAAACGCGTTTGTCCTCTTAAGCATCATGAGTGTATGAAATTATTAATGAGCAATGATGTTTTAAATAAAATAGAAGATATAATATAGCAAAAATCAAGGTCAAACATTGAAAAAACTATTTAAATACTTTTTACCCTATATGACAAACTACAAAAAAGAGTTTATCTTTGCCATTTTAGGAATGATAGCCGTTGCTGTAGGAACAGCAGGGACAGCACAGATGCTCAAACCTATTTTAGATGACATCTTTATCAACAAAGACCAAACAATGTTATCAACTATTCCTGTGATGGTTATTGGGATTTTTGCCTTAAAATCCATTGGTAAATTTATTCAAACCTATTTTACAGCCTATATTGGAGATGACATTGTCCGAAAGCTTCGAGACAAATTGGCTCTTCACCTTATGAATCAAGACATTGCATACCTTAACAAAATGCGTAGTGGTGAGCTTTTAAGTCGAATTACCAATGACCTTAACCGTGTGCAAAACGTAGTATCAACCTTGCTTCCTGCCATTATGATTAAAATTATGCTTATCTTTACACTTACAGGCTACGTTATCTATCAAAGTCCTACTTTGGCATTTTATTTTTTAGTTATTATGCCATTAGCCCTCTTTCCTCTACAGATTTTAGCAAAGAAGATGAAAAAATACTCCAAACGCTCCCAAGAGAGTACCTCTAACCTTACATCACGACTTACTGAGATTTTTAATAATATAGAGGTGATAAAATCTAACTCTTCACAAGCCTTTGAACATGAACGTTTTAAAGAAGAAAACTACCGTTTTTTTACTTTTAGCATTAAACAAGTACGCATTAACGCACTAACTGGTCCTGCCCTTGAAATTTTTGGTGCTGTTGCCATCTCCATTGCTGTTTATGTAGGAGCGATGGAGGTGATTCGTGATGAGATTACCGTAGGTACATTTTTTGCTTTTATCACAGCACTATTTATGCTCTATGACCCAATCAAAGTTTTAGCAAATATTCACAACCAAATGCAAGATGCACTCGCAGCGACCGAGAGACTACAAGAGCTGTTTGATAACCAAGCAACCATTGTTTCAGGTACAGAGAAACTACAAAAGGTAGAAAAAGTAGAGTTTAAAAAGGTAGGCTTAAACTATGAAGATGAGATAGCTTTAGAAAATATCAATCTACAAGCCACCAAAGGAAAAGTATATGCTTTAGTAGGTGACAGTGGTGCAGGAAAAAGCTCTTTTATTAACCTCTTAGTACGTTTTTATGACCCAAGTTCTGGAGAAATTTTACTCAATAATAAACCGTTAAAGAGTTACGAGTTAGAGTCACTTCACCATAAAATAGCACTGGTCACACAACGTATTTTTATCTTTCAAGACTCGGTTCTTGCCAATATCTGTTACGGAATGGAGCCAAACAGACAAAAAGCAATAGAAGCCCTTAAAAAAGCACAAGCATGGGAATTTGTGGAGAAACTAGAACAAGGCATAGATACCCCTTTAGACGAGTTTGGCGTTAACCTTAGTGGAGGACAGCGACAGCGTATTGCTTTGGCACGTGCCATCTACAAAGAGCCTGAAATTTTGATTTTAGATGAAGCGACCTCTGCCCTTGATAACAAAAGTGAAAAAGCAATTCAGATTGCCCTAGAAGGGCTAAAAGAGAGCATGATTACCTTTGTAGTTGCCCACCGTCTAAGCACCATCGAAAAAGCTGATACTATTTTATTATTAGAAAAAGGTAAAATTATTGAGCGTGGAACTTACCAAGCATTAATAGAGAACTCAACAGCCTTCCAAATCCTAGCAAACAAAACAAAAGAGAACTAATGGCACAAGCACTACATATTCAATTTCGTAAAAAACTAAGTCAACTTACCCACCGTCTGCTCTCTAAACTCTTTCCAATTAAAGTAGATGAGAAGAGTATTCCAAAAGAGGATATTAAACGAATTTTGGTAGTACGAATAAACTACCGAATAGGAAATATACTCTTTACCACACCTCTACTCAATGCCCTAGAGAAAGAGTTTCCTAATGCAATTATAGATGTAATGATAGGAGCTACGTTCGTTACCCCTCTTATTGAAGCAATGCCTCAAATCAATAAAGTCTATAGCTTTCCACGTAAACTACTAAAACAACCATTAAAGGTCTTAAACCTTAGAAAAGAGCTTAAAAATAACCATTATAATTTATTGGTCTCTCCAAGCTTACTCTCTTCTAGTGATAGCTTTTTTACCCTCTTAACTCCTGCTACTTACAAACTTGGTTTTTATGCTCCTGATGTCTTCTCTCCTTTAACTCATGCTATATCTTTTCCTACCGATATTAGCCACGAAGCATTAAAACCTTTGGCGTTAATGTCTGCTTTTGGAAAAACTCCACAAGAGTTTGATAACTTTATGAATCTACAAATTAGCCAACAAGAGAGAGACGCAGTCAGTATAGACTACACCAAACCTACCATTGGAATTTTCCGTGATGCAAGAAATGAGAAGAAGATTGAAGATAAATGGTGGAGAGAGTTACTTCTTGAACTCAACAAGCTTAACCTCAAACTTAATTTTATTGATATTCTTGACCCAAATAACCAAACTCCTCTACAAAAGAACATCGAGACACTTTCAGAGAAAAATTTACGAATCTTAGCTGTACGTATTGCTAAGTTAGACGCATTTATCTGTGGAGACACAGGGCCTATGCACCTAGCTTCTGCTTCACTCACTCCAACCATTGCTCTGTTTAAAACTACCTCTCCTAGCCTTTATGGTACTTTGGGTAAGAGAGACTTGTCATTAGAGATGAGAGGAAAAGATATTAAAGAGATTGCCTTAGAGATTGATGAGCATCTTAAGAGAGTTCATCATCAATAATCTGACACATCGTATGTCCAAAGAGTATGTGCATCTCCTGAATACGAGGGGTATCGTCAGAGGGAACAACCAAATTAATATCACAAGCATAGTTTAGTTTTCCTCCACCTTTACCTGAAAAACCTAAAGTAGAAGCTCCCATATCTTTTGCTAAAAGCAATGCAGAGAGTACATTTAAAGAGTTACCCGAGGTTGAAATACCTATAAGCAAGTCACCCTTGTTGACTAAAGCTTCTACTTGTCTGTCAAAGATTCTATCGTAACCATAATCATTTCCTATGGCAGTTAAGGCAGAAGTATCTGTGGTTAAAGCAATCCCTGCTAAACCTCTACGCTCTGTTTTGTAGCGACCTGTTAGCTCTGCTGCGATATGTTGTGCATCGGAAGCTGAACCACCATTTCCACAGAGTAAAATTTTATTTCCTCTTTTTAGCACTTCTACAGCCATACGTGAAGCTTTTTCTAAATCTTCTTCCATATTGTTTATAACAGATTCTATGGTCTCTAAATGTAGTTTAAATTCTCTTGCAATTGTTTTTTTCATAATTATACCTTTGTAGGTGTGACCATGTCACACGTCGAAATTCATTTATATTTTCATTTAGTTCAAACCGAAATTAAACGTGTGACATGGTCACACCTACGGTTAACAAAATTCACCTTGTATTTTAGCTATAGTCTTTGTAGTACTTTTACCTTCGACAAAATTAACAAGCCTTAACTCATCGGCTATATCTTGACCTACAACCTCTTTACCTTCATAGTCTCCACCTTTAACCAAAATGTGAGGTTGCACAGCTTTTATAAGTTCATAGGGTGTATCATCATAAAATTTTACCACATAATCTACAGCTTCTAGTGAAGCTAAAATATATGCTCGGTCATTTTCAGTGTTGACAGGTCGAGTTGGACCTTTGAGACGTGAAACACTCTCATCTGAATTAAGCCCTAAAATGAGAACATCACCATACGATTTTGCCTCTTCAAGATACTTCACATGTCCCACATGTAAAATGTCAAAACAGCCATTGGTAAAGACCACTTTTTTACCTCGTTTTTTTAGCTCTTCACTAAGAAGTTCTATCTCTTCAAGTGTCTTAATATGTGAATCTGAAGTAGATTTATTGAGGCTTGATTCATACTCTATTATCTCATTAAGCGTGGCTGTTGCTGAACCTATTTTTCCAACCACCACACCAGCTGCAAGGTTGGAAAACTTTACAGCTTGGTCGATGTCATACCCACAAGCCAAAGAGAAACCAAGAGAAGCAATAACCGTATCACCTGCTCCTGTAACATCATAGACCTCTCGTGCTACCGTGGGGTGCGTTCGTAACGCATCATCATAAATAGCAATACCATCTTCACTAAGGGTAATAAGCCCTACAGACAACGAACATTCACTTTTAAGTTTTGTAATGGCTTCTAAAAGAGTGGCTTCATCTTTAATATTGACTTTTGAAGCTTCTATTGCTTCTTTTTTATTTGGTGTTAAAAGATAAGCTCCTGAATACTTCGTATAATCTTCACCTTTAGGGTCAACCAAAACCTTTTTACCATGTTTGTTGGCAATATCTATTAAAACTCTTGTTAACTCATTTGTTAGTACACCCTTACCATAATCAGAAAGAAGTACCATGTCATAAGAGGTAATATTTTTCTTAAAATGCTCTACTATTTTAAGCTCTGACTCTTTAGAAATATCATCTGTACTCTCTTTGTCATAACGAACTACCTGTTGTTGTGAAGCAATGATTCTACTTTTTTTAGAAGTTTTCCTAGCCTCTTGAACAATCAGAGCATCCCCTCTCACCTGAATATCACTCAATAGTATTTTAAGCTCATGAGCATTGGTGTCATCACCAATAACACTTAAAACATCTACTTTTGCACCCAAAGCTTTAAGGTTATGAACCACATTTCCTGCTCCACCAAGTACGGCTGTCTCTTTCTCTATGGCAACCACTTGAACAGGTGCTTCAGGGGATATTCTTTCACACTTTCCCCAAAGGTAGTGGTCTATCATGAGGTCACCGATGACTAAAATATTTGGTTCTTTGTTTTTTAGTTCTATCACATTTTTCCTTATTGGTGCGATAGCAATCACACCCTACATTTTTCAATATGCCAATTGTAGGCAGATACGAAGGTCGCCCCTACAGTTCTTCTTCATACATACGTTTAATCTCTGAAATATAATCTTTAATCCCCTCTTCTAGTTCCCATTCAGGCTCATATCCTAAGAACTCTTGTGAAGTTGAGATATCAGCTTGGGTGTGCATTTGGTAACCTGTAAAAGGGTTAGGAAAATATTCTGTCCCATAGTCAGTTCCCAACTCTTTTTGTAAAATGTCAGCTATATCTTGAAAACTTCTTGGCTTAGATGTCCCCACATTATATACACCTGACTCTTTAGTATCACAAGCTTTTATATTGGCTTGTAGTACATCTTTAATATAGACAAAATCTCGAACTATCTCATCACTTCCCTCAAAAAGTCTTGGTGCTTTCCCTGCTAAGATTTGATGTCCAAACTGAATAACAGTAGAAGATGTTTTATCTTTAAAAAACTCTCTAGCCCCATAAACATTGAAGTACTTTAACCCAACGATGTTCATCTCTGGATTTTCTCTCATATATCTATAAGCAATCTGATCCATCGCATACTTAGAGAAACCATAAGGATTTTCAGGATTCTCCTTTCCTACAGTTTGAGGCGATGGCATAGAACCATAGGTTGCAGCAGAAGAGGCGTAAACCAATACAGCATTATCTTTTTTAGCTTTTTCTAAAAAGTAATAAAAAGAGTTGACATTGGTCTGCATGATTATCTCTTGGTCATAAACTCTTGTATCGGAAATAGCAGCTTCATGAAAAATATAGTCAAAGTTATAAGCATCCAATGCTGATAAATCTTTTTCAGAATTTAAATCACCACAGATAATATCACCTGAAAAACCTATAAGATTCTTATAGTGTCCAAAACTTTGTAAATTTCCATTGGAAAAAACTGCTTCACTTCTAAATTTGTCAAAAACAACTACATGTGATTGAGGGAACTGCTCTTGAAAATAAAATGCCAAATTAGAGCCAATAAATCCTGCTCCACCAGTAATGAGAATCGTTTTATTATTAAAGTCAATGTTGTTATATTTCATAACTAGATTATAGCTTTACTTTCCTATATATAGCGTTTAAAAGCTTTAAAATAAACTATTTGCACGCTCTTTTGCTACTTTTACAATATGTTCATCTTCAGCCAAGTCTAACCATTTAAACTGCATTCCACTTTGAATAGTACCATCTACAATGTCCCCTGAGTTTCTAAACTTCAAATCTAGCTTTGCTATCTCAAAACCACTCATGGTTTGGGTAAAGGAGCTTAAACGACCATTCTTCTTGTTGTTAGTAAAAAGATAACACCAACTTTTAAGCCCCAAACGACCTACTCTTCCACGTAACTGGTGAAGTGTTGCCAAGCCTAAACGCTCTGCTCCAACGATGATGATAAGGGTCAAACGGGGTAAAGAGATACCCACTTCTACAACAGTTGTGGCTAAAAGGATGTCACCTTTTTCTCTAAACTCTTCTAAAACTTTCTCTTTTTTCTTATCTTTTCCATGGGTTACATAGACATTGTCAAACTTCTTCTCCCAAAATCCACGACCTTCATCTAGTGATTGGTAAGGTATCTCTTTACTCTCTTCTACCAACGGATAGATAATCAAAACTTGATGCTCTTGAGCTATCTCATCTTTTATATCTTCTAACAGTTCAGAGAAGTCCCCTTTATCCACTACTCTTGTTGTGATATCTTTTTCAAATGGCGTAGAGGTTATAAGGCTCACATCTATCAACTCAGACTGCATCATCGCTTGGGTTCTAGGAATAGGCGTGGCTGAAAACTGTAAGTAGTGAGGTTTCTTCTCCCCTTTTGCCATCATGTTTTCAAGCAAAGCCCTCTGTTTGGTTCCAAAACGGTGTTGTTCATCGACCATGACCAACGGAACTTGAGGTAAATCTTCTTTAAAGAGTAGAGCATGAGTTCCTATAATAAAATCAGCCGTTAAGTAGTCTCCCTCATTTTTTCCTTGCATTACCAAAGCTATGTTCATCTCTTTAGGTAGGTGTTTCACTGCCTCTTCATAGAGCTGAATAGCCAAGAGTGACGTAGGAGCCATAAGCATACTTTTATGAGGTCTAGCCATAACAGCAGCAGCCAAAATAACCATGGTTTTTCCAGACCCAACATCACCTATTATCATACGTTTTGCAGCTTTTTTATCTGACTTTAAATCTTGTTGTACCTCATAGATAACGGCTTGTTGCTCTTTGGTCAACTGAAAAGGAAGAGACTTTACAAAAGGAATAAGCTCTCCATTCAAAGCTTTTAGTGCAGGGAAATCGGCTCTTTTACCTTTGAGCTTTTTCATGTGGTTAAATGCCTCTATAAACTTTAAAACCTCAGGGTCATAGTTTTTAACCTGTTCCAAATTTTGAGGATAATGAAGCCCCATCAACGTAGCAACTTCTCTTTGGTCTAAGCCCTCAGCCAAGAGATTTGTTTCGGTAATGTAAAACTCTATCAAAGAGCGTATGCTACTCTCTTTTAGTGTAGTGCTGTATTTAGGAATTATCTCACCAATACGCTTCAACGATTTGGCTTGGTTCATTTGAAGTGAACCTCTATACTCTTCAACTCGCCCTTGAATATAGTGCCGTGAACCATGAGTATAGAGCTTATGATGGTAGGGTGTAACTCGAAAAAACATAGAGACTAAACGGGTATTAAATTGAGGCAGATAAAAAGTAATACGAAGTTTTCCATTAAAGTTTGAAACCTCATCAACTGTGGCTTCAAAAACTTGTGTCTCTCCTATTTGAATGTTAGAAGAGAGCGTGGTGTTGTTGTATGAAGTAGGAATAAGCAGAGCCAAATCAAGTAAAGAGGTAATTTTTAACTTTTGAAACAGTGCTTTGGCTTCTTGCATACGCTACTCCTTTTAAAATTAAGATATTGTAACACAGAAAGCTAGAAAGAGATAAAAATATGTCAAATTGTAATGGTTTTTAATCTTTACAACTTCTTATGTCGCTTAATTCTCATTTGCGTTCTAGCTCATCAAAAGAAAAATCTCCAACATTAATACCTTTACGAGATTCTTCAATCACCTTTTGCGTCTCTGCATTTGGAATTTTAATTTCAAAAGGTATACCATTATGATATTTTATCTGTTGATAAAAAATATTAATAGCTTGTGTGGCACTAAGTCCTAAGTTTTTTAAAATAGTCTCAACATCAATTTTTAATTCAGACTCAATTCTAGCATTAATAATTGCATTTTTCATAAATAACTCCTTTTATTGTATGACAAGTGTAACACAATAAAAGTTAAAAGTTATTGATAAGAAAATTTTTTTGACGTGTGACATGGTCAACACCTACGTGCATATACAAAAGTATTCTCTTCAAAAAAGCTCAAATACTCCTCAACTTTAGCAAACTATTTTTTGTGATGTTATGGTATTTTAGAACTTGGTCAAAAAGTTTTTGTTTGTTCATTTTTTACTCTTTTATTGTTGTATTGACAATATTATAGAATAAAATAATATTTTCCTCTTCCAATTCTAATGTTGTTATATTATTTTAAGTTTCATTATCTATTTGGGGTTTATCACCGTAGCTCATTTCCCAAATAATTTAGAGTGACTACCAACTCTAGTCAAGGCTAATTCTAAAATATTATTGTCAATTCTATAAATCAATAATAAATCAGGTCGAAGATGACACTCTCTACACCCAAGATAGTTACCAATAAGTTTATGGTCTTTATACTCCTGTGCTAATTCCTCTCCATTTGCTAAAATGGTAACAACCTCTTTAACTATCTCTCTGTCTTGCATAGAGAGTTTTTTGTAATCTTTTTTAAAACTACTTGTTCTAAATATTTCATACATTTATTTGTCCAAATCAGCAAATAAATCATCTACATTTTTAAAGCTTTTACCCTCTCTATTTTGTAACTCTTTTAATGCTTTTTCTGTCTCTTTATTAGGAATTTTTACATCAAAAGGTAAACCATTATTCATTACTATCATATTGTTAAAGACACTAATGGCTTGTGAATAGCTCAATCCTATTTTGGCTAAAATCTCTTTAGCTAATTGATAATTTAACTCATCTACACGAATGGTTGTTTGTGTTTTCATGATTTTCTCCAATATTGATTATTGAACTATTATATCCCAAATCGTATATAAAATAAATAAAGTTAAAGTAAAGCTTTTCTTTTTTGCATAATCAAACTTTAATGTTTTTATATTTTTTTTAAGTTTTGTTATCTATTTGGGGTCTGACACCGTAGATTGACACCGTAGATTATTGTATGACAAGTGTAACACAAAAAAAGTTAAAAGTTATTGATAAGAGAATTTTTTCGTAGTCTTTCATGTTAAACTGGAGTTTCGCTAGGAACGAGAGAACTATAGGTGGATTTTCAACATCTGACACCTAGAGTTAAATTTTGCTCTTCCATTAAAATTCTAATTCTTTTAATCATAATTTATCCTTTAACTTAGAAGAAAATCCAATAATCTTTGATATCTTTAAATCTTCTTCATTTCTTTCAGGAATAGTGATTATCCTATACTCTTCAATATTATCAGGAACAAGTACAATTTGGCTTGTGTCTTTATCTATTTTTATTCTAGCAATACCTATTTTATCTTTGTATTGATAGTGAACAACTAGATTATCTTCGATTTCAATATTTATGTTAGGTCTACACCATGCAATATCTCCTATTTTTATAGTTGGGTACATTGATGTAGTCTTGATTTCAATAGCATACATATTTTGAGACATCAACTTCTTGTCAAGAGCTATACTCTCAGGTTGTTTATCTTTCTGTAATTCTTCTAAAGTTGGGAATATAGAATCTCTTCCAATAAGTGGAATTGTTGAAAATAGACTGCTTTCAACTCTTACTCTTTCATCTTGTAACCCCATTAGATATTCGACATCTACTTTTAGAAATAAGGCAATTTTCAAAAGTATTGTGTTAGGAATGTCATTTCTTATTTTTTCATTTTCGCTCAACCATCTTGCTACAGTTCCTTGTTTCTCTTCTAAAAAAGCAACTAAATCTTTTTGTTTAATTTTTTGTTCGCTCATTAAAATTCTAATTCTTTTAATCATGATTTATCCTCTAATTTAGAAGAAAATCCAATAATTCTAGATAGTTTTAAATATTTTTTATTTTCTTGAGGAATGATTATTATTTTATACTCTTTGATATTGTCAGGAACAAGTGCAATTTGACTTGTCTCTTCATCTATTTTTATCCTTGATATACCGATTTTGTCTTTGTATTGATAATGAACGATTAGATTATCTTTGATTTCTATGTCTCTATCGTATTTGCACCATATGACATCTCCTATTGTTAGAGTTGGGTACATGGATGTAGTGTTTATTTCTATCGCATACATCTTAGATATGTCTATAGAAGAATGAAGAGGTATTAATCTTTTTTCAATATTGTATTCTCTAGGTTCAATATTCATTTCGTTCCCAAGTATAGAAATAAAATTGGCACTTTTAGGTATAGGAGTATTTGTATCTCCATTGATTAAGTACTCCATTGAAACATTAAATATTTTTGATATTTTTTCTAAATTTTTATGTGACGGATTTGTTTTTCCTACTTCATAACTAGCAACAGAAGCTCGTTGAATACCAATTTTAACAGCTAGAGTCTCTTGTGTTAGTCCAACTTTTTTACGTAGTTTTTTTATCCTGTTTCCAATATTTTCCATCAACAATCCTTTTTATAACTCCTAAAAACAACAATGCTACTCAGTTTGATTTTATTTTAAATAATTATCTATTTCAACTTTAGAAGCATTTGCCACACCAAAAAAATCTCTAGGGTTAAAAGAGTTAGATGATTTTGCATGATGAACAGTTTTTACTTGAAGTTCTTTTTTTATACTTACTAAATTTTTTGGGAAATTCTCAAGAAAAAACATAATATAATCATAGATTGAATTATTAATCTCTAGAGTTATTTTCTGCATTATTGAAACTTCTTTTTTTAATCTTAGTATATCAAAAAAGATTTAACCCCATTACAAAATAGGAGCAAAAATAAAATATAAAAGTATAGGGGACTGAAATATAGGGAATAAGATGAACGTAATCACATATCATTTCCCCAATCTCTACGCCAAAATCAACCCATTTTAATAAAAATACCCCATAGGCAAAGCCACGCACTTCTCATTGATATGTAAAACATTACTACCCATATAAAAAACAATTCCAAAAATATCTTTTGATGACCTCTTTTGATAATCTATAATGTGCCTAAAATCATCTTTGCCTACTTTTGATGAAGATTTTACCTCAACGGCTATTACTTTTCCATTTCGTTCCAATATAAAATCTATCTCTTTTTTATCATTGGTCAAATAGTGATAGATTTTTGTATCTTCCATGTTAAAAGCACAATGTTTTAGCAGTTCATTAAAGACAAAAGTCTCAACCAATGCTCCTTTATAACGAGAGGCTTCAAAATTTGGAATGGTATAAACACCTAAGAAATAACTCATAAGCCCTGTATCATTTAAAAAGAGTTTAGATGACTTTACAAACTGTTTTCCTATATTTTCATAAAAAGGTCTAAGGGTATAGAGCTGAAAAGTCTGCTCTAAAATCACTAAATAGTTTTCAACGGTCTCAATGCGTATTCCTACCTCTTTGGCTATTTTTGATTTGTTGAGAAGTGTTGTACTGCGAGGTGCAAGAATGTTAACAAACCTATAAAAGCTATCTATATCTCTAAACTCCCCCAAGTCTCTTGCGTCTCTTTCTATATAGGTACTCACATAAGAGGAGAACCAAAGCTTTTTCTCTAAAGGAAGCTCTAGTTTTTGCACATCAGGGTAACCACCTTTTAGAATGTCCTCTACAACTCTATTGGTCTCTACTTCTGTTGTATTAAAATCATAAGAAAAAAGCTTATCTACTATATTTTCTTGGGCTTTATCTGCCCTCTCTTTCAAACTTAGAGGATAAAGATTTATCTCAACTATTCTACCTGCCAATGTATCTTTGGTCTGTTTCATATCTAAAATATTCGCAGACCCTGTAATCAAAAAATCTCCATTGTTTCGATGTTTATCAATATAAATTTTCAAAGACTCCAAAAGTTCAGGCACTTTTTGAATCTCATCAATGGTTACAGGTTTTTGTAGTGTCTCCACAAATCTATTGGGGTCATCTTTGGCATTAATACGAGTTGAGACATCATCAAGCACAATATAGTGATTGCCAAACTCCATTGCAAGTGTCGATTTTCCAACTTGTCTTGCACCTTTTAGCAATACTATTGGAGAGATTTTAAGGGCTGTTTTCAGTATGGGAGTGATACTTCTTTTTAGCATAAGGTGAGCCTTTCTTGGCATATTTTATAAATTATACTATTATAATAGTTAAATTTATGCTATTTTATGAGAATATATCTAAAATTACATGATATGAGTAAAGTTTAATATTGAAAGGCTTTTAGGTTATTGAGTTATTCTCGTATAAGTATTACAAGTGAAAGAAGCTTTTAACCTACTTCTTCCCTTCACCCTCACCCGTAACCACAGAAAAAGAAATCTCAGCTATCTCTTTATGTTTTTTTATAAAACCGTTAAGCTCTTCAAGTGTCATCGCTTCTATTTTTTTCAAATCTTCTGCCGATGAACCTAATGGACGCTCTGCATAATACTCTTGGAAGGCTCGTCCAAGACGTTGTGATAGGGTCTCATTTCTAAGAGGTTCTGAACCTAGTAAAAACTGTTGTGCAGAGTGTAATTCTTCGGCTGTTACACCTTTGTCTAAAAATAGTTGCACTACATCTTTTACTGCTTTTACTGCTTCGTCACCTGATTCTATTTTGGTCTGCAGATAACCTGAAAAGTATGAGTGTGTCTTGTTAATGTTAAAACGACTGTAGACAGAGTAAACCAGACCTTTTTTAACTCTTATCTCTTCCATTAGGCGTGAACCAAAACCAGAACTACCTAAAATAAATGATGCCACTTGGCTAAGGTAACGCTCTTTTGAATCATATGGTACAGCTAAAGGGGCTCCAAAATATACATAGGCTTGTTCACTTTTTACTATGCTCTTTTTTATCTGCTTAGTTCCTACAGCTTTCATAGGTTTTATATCTTCACTTTTTACATGAGGGAGTTCTAAAAGTACTTGCCCAGCTAACTTAAATGCCTCTTCCATACCGATATCACCACCCATAACTACTATAGCATTTTCTAAACCTAAATGTTCAGCAATATGTTTTTTAATATCTGCTAATTCAATAGCGTTAACACTCTCAACCGTTCCTAAACTGGCTTTTGCCAAAGGTGTGTTTGGGAAAATCATAGATTTCATTTTTAAAGATGATATATAGTCAAAATCACTCTCTTTTCTTTTTAGTGAACCTATGGTTTGTGTCTTTATTTTTTTTAATGTTTCATCACTATAGTTGGGGTCTTTTAAAAGCTCTTTTAGTAACTCTATACCTTTTGGAAACTCGCTCTTTAATGAGCCAAGCTCTATAACAAACGTCTCTTTTCCAGCATGTGCTGAAAGTCCTATGGCTCTGCTCTCTAGCTTTGTTGAGAATCCTGCACTTCCATCTTTTTTAGTTCCCTCATTTAAAAGTTTAGATGTTAGCTTGACTAAACCATCTTTACTATCTGTTAGTGAGCCTGAGTTTTTAAATATGAGTTGCATTGAAATAATAGGTAAGTTTTTATCCTCTTCAAATATAAAGGGGACTTTTACATTATCTATTTTTATGGGGTTGACGGTTGCACTCATTAATATTCCTTGTATTGTTATTAGTAAAATTATTATTTTTTTCATCTATTAAAATCTCTCCAAAATTTCATAAGCTGTATTACGCTTTGCAGGATTTTCACCTATATCACGAATAAGCTCTATCATCTCTTCTTGGTTCATAGAGTTGGCAGCTCCTGCTGCTGATACCACATTCTCTTCCATCATGGTTGAGCCTAAATCATTGGCTCCAAATTTTAGTGCCATCTGCCCAATATAACTTCCTTGGGTAACCCATGAGCTTTGAATATTGGGAACATTATCTAAAAAGAGTCGTGCAACAGCTAAATAGCGTAAATATTGGTTAGGTGTTGTCTTTGTAATGGTTGGAAGTTCACGTTTTAGTTGCGTATGGTCACTTTGATAACTCCACATAATAAAGGCTCTAAACCCACCTGTTTCGTCTTGAAGTTTACGAACATGGTCAAAATGCTCTACTATCTCACGTGTGGTCTCAACCGTTCCATACATCATGGTAGCAGTTGATTTTACACCCAATTTATGAGCTTGTCTATGTACCTCTAACCAGTTATCTTTGTCATGCTTTTTAGGAGCGATAATGTCACGAACCCTATCGGAAAGTATCTCAGCACCAGCACCTGGAATAGAGCTTAACCCCTTGGCTTGTAAACGAGCCAATACCTCCGAAATAGAGATATGTGAACGGTTAGCAATATAGTCAATCTCAATAGAAGAGAAGCCATGAATGGTTACTTGTGGGTACTTTTTAGAGATATGTTCTACCAAATCCTCATACCACTCTATCTCCAGTTTTGGGTGAACACCACCTTGAAAAAGAATCTGTGTTCCACCAATGGCAATGAGTTCATCTATCTTCTCATCTATCTCATCAAAGGTTAAAATGTACGCATCTTCTTTTTTCTCATGGGTATAAAAGGCACAAAATTTACAGTCAACCCAACAGATATTAGTATAGTTAATATTTCTATCAACAACAAAAGTCGTGACCCCTTTTGGATGTAACTTCTTTTTCATCTCGGTTGCCATACGTCCAAGTGTTTTTAAGTCTGCATTTTCTATGAGGTCAATAGCTTCATCTACAGTCATTCGTTTGTTATTTAAGGCACTCATTTTTATCCTTATTATATAATTTGTGATTATACTATGCTTTGATTAAAATCTTTAGATTTCGGACGATGAATCGACTCTACGTTCCATTCAGTTTTTATATTTTGATTATACGGGGAAGTTGTAGAAGTATGAAAAAAAGGAACAATTTGTATAGAGTATGCATTTCATTCCTTCATAGGTTCGATTTTATCGAACAGTTTTTTATTCTGGTTTCTCTTTTGGAAGTTCTTTCTCTTCAGGTTTTTCAATATTGGCTGCTTCTTCTTTCCCTATGGCATCAAGTACAGCGTTAATAAAACGTGGAGATTTATCATCGGCTAACGCTTTTGCCAATTCAATCGCTTCATTGATAATAATTCTTTTATCAACACCTTCTATCATGATTTCATAACCTGCTAGACGCATAATAGACTTCTCTACTTTTCCAATAGAGTTATAGTCCCACCCTTTGAGGTGTTTTTGAATCTCTGCGTCAATGGTTGCTAAATTTTTAATGGTTCCATTAAAAAGAGTATGAGAAAATTCTCTTTGCTTGTTACGAATTTTATCTTCTTCTAAAATTATATCGGTAAAGGTAGAGATATCTTCATTTCCTAAATCATACGCGTATAAAAGTCCTACTACTGCCGTTCTTGCTTGGTGTCTTGTTGCCATATTTTGTTTGCCTTTTTAAAATATATATAGAAATTTAATAAATTAGACTTCTATATATATTTTTTGGTGCGTTGGAAAACGGCACCCTACAGAATTGAAATAATATTTGAAACCTGTAGGGTGCTGTTTTCAACGCACCTTTTAAATGCCTGTTAACGCTATTTCTCTAATGCCGTATAAAGGTTCATCATCTCAATAAGCCCTGCCATAGCTTCACCACCTTTGTTACCTGCTTTTGTACCTGCTCTCTCAATAGCTTGTTCAATACTATTAACAGTTAAAACACCATAAGTAACTGGTTTTCCATGTCTCATGGTAGCACTTGCTACACCTTTGGTAGCTTCTGCTGATACATAATCAAAGTGAGGAGTTGCCCCACGAATCACAGCACCTAAACAACAAACAGCATCA
This sequence comes from Campylobacteraceae bacterium, assembly GCA_027038295.1. Classification (GTDB taxonomy): domain Bacteria; phylum Campylobacterota; class Campylobacteria; order Campylobacterales; family Sulfurovaceae; genus UBA1140. The sequence continues at coordinate 965 of JALVXD010000236.1, read as the reverse complement.
TATTTACCAGACGCTAAAGCTTTGTCTAGTGCAAATGGAATTTCAAATGCTCCTGGAACTAAGATTAAATCCAAATCTTCAACATTCCCACCATGTCTTGCGTAGGTGTCTTTTGCACCCTCTACCAATCTATCTGTAATAAAGTGGTTAAACCGTGCGTTAATAATGGCTACTTTTTTACTCTTGTCTACTTGAAAATCACCTTCAACTATTTTCATCTACTGCCTTTGCTCTTATAATTTTGAAAATTATAACCAATTAATCTTTTTTTCGTAGGTTTGACCATGTCAAACACCAAATTAAACTTTAGATTGATTAAAAGATTACAATTTCCCATATTATTTGCATGGAGATTTGACGTTTGACATGGTCAAACCTACGGTTATTCTACAATTGTTCTTATTGCATCAATCTGTTCCATTAAACTATCTAACTTCTTCAACTCAATCATATTTGGTCCATCACTCAAAGCAATGCTTGGGTCAAAGTGTGTCTCAAAAAAGAAACCATCTACCCCAACAGCTGCAGCACCACGTGCAAGATAAGGAACTAAAGCCGAGTCACCACCTGAAGTAGCTCCACCACTTGCTGGTTGTTGCACGGAGTGAGTTGCATCAAAAATTACAGGGGCAAACTCTCGCATCTGTTTTAGACCTCTCATATCTACTACTAAGTTACCATAACCAAAGGTACTACCACGCTCGGTTAACCAAACACCATATTTTTCTGAATTTTCATAACTCGCTTCGCCCTCAAAGCCACGTGTCTTTAAGACTTTTTTAACGGAGTGTTCCATAGCTTGTGGAGCTAAGAATTGCCCTTTTTTAATGTTTACTATAGCTCCTGTTTTAGCAGCAGCGACTAACAAATCGGTCTGACGACATAAAAATGCAGGAATTTGAAGTACATCTACTACCTCTGCCACAGCTTGGGGTTGAGTGTAGTCATGTACATCGGTTAAGAGT
>JALVXD010000235.1 GCA_027038295.1 Campylobacteraceae bacterium | reverse complement strand
ATTTGCAACATATTCGTTTAAATCACTCTCTAGTTTATTTACATACTTTTTATTTTTACTTCCCTTTAGTATTGTTAAAATTTTATAAACAATAGCACCAAGTAGCAGAGATACTGCACCAACAGCTACATAGCCAGCAATTGCATTATCTTTAATATTTATTAAATCTCCATATTTTAAAGCAATTGTATTCCAATTTGTCTTATCTAAAAAGGCATTTAAAGATAGTGGAATATTTGCCAATTTACTACCATATGCAAATGCTCCTGCAACTCCTGCAACTGTTGTTAATGCACCTAAAAAAAAGCCACCAAATCTACCTTTGCTTGGATAATTTACATGTAAAAGTTGCTCTTTATTTTCTACTTTTATTTCATCTATTGTTGCATTTTCATCTTCTAAAGCTTCTACTTGTAACTCTTTTAATTGAGATAATGAATTAGCAATTGTTGTTTTAAGTATATTATTTTCTTGTCTTACAAGTGCAGATGCTTTATCTTCTAGCTCTTTATCAAGTTTTTTATATTTATCATAAACTTCTTGTGCTTGCTCTTTTGTAGTATCTATTCTTGTAACTAGCTCATCATGCACACTTTTAGGTTTTTGAACTTGTACTTCTGTAACCTCTACTAGCTTCTCTTTGCCTTCTTGTAAATCTTGCTCTACCTCTTCTATACTTTCACTGGCTACTTCTACAGTTTGACCTGCCTCTTCCATACTCTGGCTAGCTTTTTGCTCTAAATTTTCCGCCTCTTCTTGTACCTCTTGAATATCTTTAACTTCTTGCTCTTTAGCTTCTTGATTATTCATAAAATTCTCCTATAAGTATATTAGACTTCTTTCAAAAAGTCTATTGTAAACTCTTTACAATATAATAGCACAAAATTTAATGTTTTTAAGAGTAAAATTACATTTTTTATAAAAAGGTAGATAATTTGGAGTTAATAATTTATATATTTGTTGCTATTTTAGCACTTTCTTTTTTAGTTTTCTTTCATGAGTTAGGGCACTATACTGCTGCAAAGTTCTTTGGTGTTAAAGTAGAGCGCTTTAGCATTGGTTTTGGTAAAGTACTATTTAAAAAAAATTGGCTAGATACAGAGTGGGCATTTGCACCAATTTTACTTGGTGGTTATGTAAAGATGAAAGGTCAAGACGACATCGACCCAACAAAAAAGAGTAACGATCCAGACAGTTACAATAGTAAAAAACCTTGGCAGAGAATTATAATACTATTTGCTGGTCCTTTGGCTAATATTGTGTTAGCATTTTTTATATATCTATTTATTGCTATACATGGAGCACCTGCATCTACCGCTAGCGATTTTTTACCACCTGTTGTTGGGAAAGTAGCAAAAAACACTCCTGCATTTAATGCCGAACTAAAAAGTGGCGATAAGATTACTCAAGTTAATCAATACAAAATTAACTACTGGTATGAACTATCTGCTTCTATACAAAAGGCTAAAGACCCTATAAAGCTAACTATAATAAGAGACAACAAAAGCATAACTACTACACTTAAACCTAAAGTAGAAGAGAGAAAAAATGAGTTTAATGAAAAAATAGAAAAAAGAGTTATAGGAATTACACCTAAAGTAGATAAAAATACCAGTATTAACTTTACTATCTTTGAGTCTTTTGAGTATGCATATCACGAGA
>JALVXD010000234.1 GCA_027038295.1 Campylobacteraceae bacterium | reverse complement strand
ATTTTAGGTGCGTTAGAGATGGGTGAAGAGATAGAAAACATTCGTAAAAACATTCTAAACTACAAAGGAATTAAAAAGCGTTTTGACATTATTCAAAACCAAGAGAACTGTGTAGTTATAGATGACTACGGTCACCACCCAACAGAGATAAAAGTAACCATGGAATCACTCCAAGCATATAAAGAGCTAAGAGGGTTTAATAAGTTACAAGTCATTTGGCAACCTCATAAATATAGCCGAACCATTGACAACTTACAAGCTTTTGTAGAGTGTTTTGAGGGTGTTGACGAATTAGTGATTTTACCTATTTGGGCAGCAGGAGAACTGGAAGTGGACATAGACCTAAAAGGTGCTTTTTCACGCTATAAACTGCACATGGCAGACAACATTACCCGTAAAGATGGTGTGGTGCAGATTATTCAAGATAACAACATTATAAAAGAGTATAGAGAAGATTTAATTACGGCATTTGGTGCAGGAGATATTACTTACCAGATTCGTGGTGAGGCATAGGGGCATGGACTTTAGTCCATGTTAAAACGGGGCTAAAGCCCCTGCTACTAGACACTAGCTCTTTTTATGTTCATTAAAATCAGAAACCAACTTACCAAAGAAACTTGTAATTTCATCAATAGCTTCAACGGCTAGTTTTTCTACACTCTCTTTAGATGCCTTGAACTCTTCAGAGATTCCTTTACCTTTACTCTCCCAAAAGTCTTCAGCTTCCATTTTTCCAAGGTGAGCTCTAAGCGTTGCCGTATCAAAAACTGTCTCTGCACTTTTGGCTACTTTTACAGTAAAGTCTGAAACATCATCTTTCATACTCTCCATCTTCTCACGAGCTTCCATTGCTCCTAAGTGTGCTTGAAGTGTTGTGTCATCTCCTGCTTTAGAGAAGTCTTCTGAAGCTGTATGAAGCTTAGAACTCATATCTGCAAAGTTCTTTTTAAAATCACCCCAAAGCTCTGTTGCACTTTCACTAAGTTCTCCTGCTATATCTTCAACTTTAGCTTCAAGTTCACCCATCGCTTTTGTTGATTTTTCTATCGCCTTTTTAAAATCTTTTTCCATAATCATTCCTTTTTTAATTTTTATGAGAAACCATTATATCACTTTTGAATTACTGTGTTGATAAAATTCACAATATAAATTTTAAAATATACTCAAACCTGTCTTTGTAGTAAAAAGTTCAAGAGCCAAAGTCCCCACATGAGAATTACCATATTTGTTTAGTCTTGGTGACCAAACAGCAATACCCATAACATTGGGAACTACAGCAACAATCCCCCCACCTACTCCTGACTTCGCAGGTAAACCCACATGAAAAGCAAACTCTCCACTTGCATCGTAATGACCACAAGTCAACATGAGGGCATTAACCCTTTTTGCTTGTGCTTCATTTAAAAACTGCTTACCTGAAATAGGGTCTTTACCCTTAAATGCCAAATACATCATGGCACGAGAAAGCTCTTCTGTAGTCATAACAATAGAACACTGCTTAAAGTAAGTTTTGACCACATCTGTAACATCATTGTCAAAGTTACCAAAACTCTTCATAAGATAAGCCAAAGAGAGGTTACGAGAAGCATGTTCCATCTCTGAAGTAGCCACCACGGTGTCAAACTTTAATTCAGAATTTCCACTTATCTCTCGGGTAAATGTCATGACCTTTTCTAATGCTGCATAGTCACCACCAAAGTGGCTCATAAGTGCATCTACCACCACAATAGCTCCTGCGTTTATAAAGGGATTTCGTGGTATTCCAGACTCATACTCCAACTGCACCAAAGAGTTAAAGGCATTACCCGATGGCTCTACCCCTACCCTTTTGTAGAGTGACTTTGAGTAGATATCTATAGCCAAAGAGAATGCCAAAACTTTAGAGATACTCTGTATGGAGAACTCCTCTTTATATTTCCCTACCGAAAACTGTTCTCCATTTTCTAAAGTAATGGTCATGGCAAACTGGTCACCATCTACCTCTGCGAGTGCAGGAATGTAGTCGGCTACCTTTCCTTTTGAGAGTTCGTCTTTAAGCTCTTCTTCTATCTCATTGAGTACTTTTTGGTAATCCATCAAAATTCTACTTTATGAATTTTTTTTCTCATTGAACTTTGCAGCCATCTTTTCATAAAAATCTGTAATCTCATCTATCGCTTTTACAGAAAACTCTGTCACTTTCTCTTTAGACTTAGCAAACTCTTCTTGTAAAGCAGGACTCTTCTCAGCCCACAAGCTCTCTGCCTCTTTTTTAGCTAAAAGTGCTTTTTCTGCAACCACGTCAAAACCCTCTTGAGCATTTTTACTCACTTTATCACTAAAAACTTCAAGGCTCTCTTTTATCTCTTTAAACTTATCACTAGCTTCCATAGCTCCAAGGTTTGCTTGAAGTTTAGCTTCATCTCCTGCTTTTTCCATCTCATCGTATGAACCTGCTAACTGTACATTGACTTTTTCAAATTTTTCTTGCAGGTCTTTCCAAAATTCACTTGCACTCTCAGAAAAGTCTCCTGCTACCTCAGTTACTTTTTTCTCAAGCTCTTTTGCTGCTACTTTTGATTTTTCTATTGATTCTTTAAAATCTTTTTCCATTATTTATCCTTTAATTGTTATAATTTTTATAAGTAAAATTATAACATTTTATGAAACATATTTAGTTAAAAGTTATTTTTGCTTCTTTCCCCTAAATAGAACAAATATACAAAGTTCAGATATAATTCCCAAAATCAATCCAAGGGTCAAACACCTCATGCCTTTTTCAAACCTAAAACTCTCAACCCCTCTTCAAGAGCTTCTAAAAAAGAACAACTATAGCAAACCAACACCCATTCAAGAGCAAGTCATTCCCCTTGTTTTAGAACACAAAGACATTATGGCACAAGCCCAAACGGGTTCGGGTAAAACTGCCTCGTTTGTCTTGCCTATTTTAGAGATTTTGAGTCAAAACCCTACTGAAGGAAAACGAAAAATTAAAGTCTTGGTTCTGGCTCCTACTCGTGAACTAACCCTTCAAATAGCAGAAGCATTTTCATTGTTTGGAAAGGCACTTTCCCAAAAACCAAAGGTTGTCTCCGTCATAGGTGGTGAAGGAATCGGAGACCAAATCTATGCCATTCAAAAAGGGTGTGATGTAGTCGTTGCCACCTCTGGGCGTTTTTTAGATGTACTAAGCAAAAAACAGATGACACTAAAACATTTGGAATTTTTAGTTTTAGATGAAGCAGACAAAATGCTCAATCTTGGTTTCGCAGAAGAGTTAGATGCTATCTTAGAAGCCATACCAACCAAACGTCAAAACCTTCTCTTCTCTGCTACCTACCCTGAAAAGATGTTAGAAATAGCCTCTAAAGTAACCCAAGAAGCCATCAGAGTAACGGTAGAAAATGAAGCTCCAACCGTAAATAAAATAGAGCAAAGAGTCATAGAGGTTAACCCTGAAAACAGAGGACCACTGCTTCGTTATTTACTAAAAAAAGAGAAATACAAAAGCGTACTGGTCTTCATGGCAAACAGAAGAGCTACAGACAACATCGCTGAGAAGTTCAGCAAACGTGGCTATTTAGCCGAGTCTTTTCACGGTGACCTAAGCCAAGATGACCGTAACTACACCATAGAAGAGTTTAAAAAGAAGAAAATTCAGATTTTGTTTACCACCGATATTATCTCTCGTGGTCTACATATAGAGGGCATTGACTGCGTTATAAACTTTGACCTGCCACGCTCTCCTGCTGACTACATTCACCGAATAGGAAGAACAGGTCGTGCAGGAGAATCAGGAGTTGCTATAAGCTTCATAGGTCATGAAGAACAAGCTCATTTTAAACTCATAGAGAAACGTAGCCAAATCAAGCTGGAACGTGAACAGATAAAAGGTTACGAACTAAAAGGCGAAGCACCCAAAAGAGAAAAAGGACCAGCTCCTGTCAAAGGGAAAAAGAAGAGTAAAAAAGACAAGTTGAGAGAAGCGAAAGCAAAAGAAGAAGCCAAAAATGCAGAAGCAAAAAATACCAAAGTTAAAAAATAATGGTTAACTATTTTGACAATGAATTCTCCTCACAACTCCTCTGTGAGACAGTCACTCACCCCAACATCTCTGTAGGAACTTTTTCCTACTACTCTGGCTACCATCATGGTCACAGCTTTGAGCATTGTGTTCGCTACTTAGACAAAAAAAGAAAAGATGTAGACAAGCTCATCATCGGTAACTACTGTTCCATCGGTTCAGGGGCTATCTTCATGATGGCAGGAAACCAAGGACATAGAACTGACTGGATTAGTACTTTTCCATTTCATTTCCAAGCCAATATTTTTAAAAAATCAAAAAATCCTTACAAAAAATTAGGCAACACCATTGTGGGTCACGATGTATGGATAGGCTCCGAAGCCATGATAATGGCAGGAGTCACCATCGGTTCAGGTGCAGTCATAGCAAGTCGTGCTGTAGTTACTAAAAATGTTGAACCTTATGCTGTTATAGGTGGTAACCCTGCCAAGCTTATTAAATATCGGTTTTCTGATGATAAAATCAAAAAGCTTCTAACTTTAAAATGGTGGGATTGGTCAGAAGAGAAGATTAAAGAAAATATGGGGTTACTTTGTGGTGAAGATATTTCTACTATTTTATAATTGATAATTTTTCTAAAAAAATATAAGGAATAACTTTTATTTGTACAAAATGAGTAGGACAATAATTTCTTGTTAATTCTCTTTCTAAATTAGCAAATGCAATAATATCAGACTCACGTTCTCTACAAACTGCTAATAATACTTTTTTCTTTAAAGCTTTATTCTTTTCATTTATATAATTTTTCTTTAAAAGTTCTTCATAAATTAATAGTGTATCAGAAAGTTTTAATTTAACTTCCATTTTAATATAGGTTTTTTCATCTTTAGATAATTTTGCATTTCCTAAATTTATTAACTGCTGATGAAAGTCCGAAACTTCTATAAAATAAAGATATTTATTTCTTTTTAAATAATCACAAGACTTTTGACTTTTACATCCAAGTTGCTGCTTTAAACCTTTAACACTATTATCTATCTTAATAGCTTTAATATTTAAAATAGGATTACCAAGTAAATTACATTCTGTATGAATTCGTTCTCTATATTTTAAAAGACTCATTAAATATCTTGCATATATAACTTATAAAAAGGTCGGCTTAAATCATCTAAAACAATGCCCACTTTTTCTAATTCTGTTTTTTCTGAAAACTCCTCAATATAAGGCATTTTATTAACAGCAATAATATTTTCTGCTACTTCATTTTCTTCTTTTAAAATATTTTCAAATGCCTTTAAAAAATCCAAACTATGTGTAGCAATAATTATGTTTGCTCCACTTTTTGCAATCTTATAAAGAAGTTGAGCCAAAATCACTTGCCACTCAGGGTGTAAATGAACTTCTGGTTCATCCATAATTAAAAATGACCCTTTATTAATTACATTGTTTCGTAAAAGTAAATCAATAAGTCCAATATTACTAATTCCCATAGCTGTTAAAGAAAGAGGAATAACATTATTTTCCTTGTCAGTATAATTTATGTCTCCATTTTTACTTACATCTAATTTCCCAGATATAATATTTTGTATTTCATCACTAATCTCACTAAAGTCTGAAATATCAATATACTCTTTATCTACAAAATCATATAACTTATCCAAGTATTCAGGATAACCTTTTAAATATTTTTCTTCATCTTTAACTCTGAATACTATATTTCTTTTATTAGTCTCTAATGCTTTTCTAATTTTAATATAAACAGGTGAATCAAAAAATACTATATTTTCTATTTGTTGTACCCGTTCAACAGCTTTTCCAAAAAAGTTAAAATTTAATTTTGATTTTAAATCAATTTCTATCTCTCCAATAGTATCAACACTTAACTTTAATGATTTATTTTTTCCTCTATGAATTAAATTTTCTAGATTTCTTATCTGATAATTCTTCTTAAAACCAGTTTCTAAACTATCATCTATACTATCAACTACTATCTTCTTTCTATCTTTTAAAGCATTCATAAATTCATCTACATAATATATTATCTCTGATATAAGATTCTTATGTGTGTTAAATTTTTTTAATTTTTTTCTTTCTTCAAAATATGTTTTTATATGTTCTTCAAATTCTAAAAATACATACATATTATTCATGACAAGTTCTTCTTCTTTCTCAAAATCACAATCTCGTAAATGAAATAAAACATTAACTGCTTCGTCTCCATTTTTATAAAAATACTCTTCAAATGCTATATCAACAGAAGCAGGTTTTTTTATTTCACTAATAAAATGTTGGATTAAATAATTAAAATGATCATAAATAGAAAAAATATGTCTAAAAAAATGATTTTGATAAACAGAGTTCAAAATAGTATAAAGGCTTTTTGTAACAAAAGTTTTCCCACTACTATTTTCACCTGCAATAATAGTCAAAGGTTTAATTGTAATAGAAGCCTTATCAATATTACCAATATTCTCTAAATTATACTGTAGCTTCATTCCCATTTTTATAGAATCCCATATGTTATTTTTTAATAATTATATCTAACAAAAGTTTGGTTATAGGTTACTGATAGAATATATTTATCAACTCAGCTCTGAATTTTTCTGATAAACATACTCTATATATAGCCTTATCGATATAAAATCAAGGACTACACCCTATTATTTTTAGATTATAGCATAGGAAGCATTTAAAGCCTAACAAAATTAAATAAGCTATAATTCCAAAAACTATTTAAAGGTCACAAACCCATGTCAAAACCAACCATACTCCAACAATTTCGCTCTTTTTGCTACCAGAACAATGCCACCAACTTAGAAGTTGCCTTAGAGTATTTTGCAGTTTTTGGAGGGATGGGTTGGCGTGTTGACTTAACCAAGCCTTTAGATGAACTTATAGAGACAAAAGTGTTAAATAACTATCGTTATATTCATGGAGACACAACCAAAATAACACAAAGTAAAGAGATTCACCATAAAGTGCTTTCTGCCCTTGCAACAGGTGACCGACGAGAACACTCTGCTTTTAAAAAAGCTCAAACCACCAAAGAGCGTGGGGAGGAGTCTATTGATTTTCTTATAGAAGAGGGTCTTCTTTCAAAAGATATTTCAGTAGAAAAACCACTCAAAGACCACGACAAAGTCTCTATAAAACTTAACTTCAACCAGCCCTTTATGCGTTTTTGGTTTGCTGTTATTTCTCCTTATTATAAGGGAATAAAAGCAGGAGAATATGCAGAAGTTAAAGAGCGTTGGAGTCAAATGAAAGGCGAGTTTACCAACCTCATCTACCAACAACTCTTTATGGAGCTTATTAAAAAAAGCTACAACGAATCGAACGAAGATAAAATCATGAAGATTGGTTCATACTGGGACACCAAAGTAGAGATAGACCTTTTGGCTAAAACAAAATCAGGAAAATTTATTGCAGGTGCGTGTAAGTTTTCTAAGTCAAAAGCCAACAAAAGTGAACTCTCAAAACTCAAAGAGAAGTGCCAACTTGCAGAGCTAGAGATAGAGAGTTATGTACTCTTTTCTAAAAACAAATTCTCTACAGAACTTAAAAAAGAGAAAGGTGAAACGTTACAGCTTTTCTCTTTAAAAAGTTTAGGACATCTTCTACTTAACCTTGATGAAAATGACCTGTTGGTCAATACAAATAAAAAATATTAACTAAGGAAAAACATGTACCCAGCAGAAAC
>JALVXD010000233.1 GCA_027038295.1 Campylobacteraceae bacterium | reverse complement strand
CTATTAAAGACTTCAACTCACTAAGGTCGTCACCAATGCTTCCTGCTGTATCTATCAAAATAATATCGTACTCATTATCAACAAAATCTTCTAATGAGATAATAGGTATATCCATTGCATCAGCATACTGCTCCAACTGCTCTATGGCTCCTACCTTATGATGGTCAAAATTAAAAAATGCAACCGTATAACCTTTGTCTAATAAATAGGTATACCTAGCTCCAAGTTTACCAACGAGTGAAGTTTTACCAATCCCTGTTGCACCAACTATTATCTGAACGCTCTTCTCTAACTTTTCACCCTCTTCTTTGACTGTTAACAAAGAGTCCAACTCTTCAAGTAAGTAGGCAACCAACATCACCTCATCTTCTTCAAAACTAGAACCAACCAGTGGTGCTAAAAGTTTTTCAACCCATTTTCTATCTAAACCTTTATCAACAAAAATATCTACAACTTTTCTAACCAAAGGAGCATGACTAATAACATCTTTAGCCAATGACTCATGCATCAATAAGATTTCATTACGCAATACTTGAATCTCTTCAACTGTTACAGGTTTATCTTCATTTTTCATTAACTACTCTTACATTTTTATTTGCATATGGCTTAAAGGAATAAGTACAGACTCTCTTTTATTCCAATGAGGATGAGGTACGGTTAAAACTTCACTCTCTATCACCTCTTGTTCATAAAATATCATATCAATATCTAATGTACGTGGTGCATCAGCAAAAGATCGTTTTCTACCAAACCTTTTTTCAACTCTCAAAATATAGCGTAAAAGTGCTTTAGGACGTAAACAAGTTTTCACAATTATTAATGAATTATAAAAATAATCTTGTTCCAAATAGCCAAAAGGTGGATTTTTTAAAATGGGAGAAGTCTCAACTATATCAACAAAGGAAGAACGCTTTAAGAAAAAGAAGAGATGATTAAAACGTCTTCGTACATCCCCTATATTCCCCCCTATTCCTAAAGTTGCTTGATAGGATTTTGTTGATTTGTTTTTTGATAGGTAGGGGTAGTTTTTTTGAGTGATTAGCGTGTTGTTTTTATCGAGTTTTTTTTGCATTTGTATTATCTTTTTAGAAATTATACTATAAATTGTAGGGTGCCGTTTTCCAACGCACCTTAAGATGGCATAAAATGAAAGCTCATTAAATTATAAAGATAAAGAGATTTATTTTTTACCAATGTCTGGTGCGTTAGAAAACGGCACCCTACGAAACTTTAATAAAATTATTTACTTTATTATAAAACTACTGCTCGACCACCAACCATCGCTACCATATCCTCAATACGAATCCCAAACTCTCCAGGAATATAAATACCAGGTTCAATGGTATAGACCATTCCATCTTCTACTATGGTGTCGGACTTACTTGAAATATAAGGCATTTCGTGAATATCTAGCCCTACTCCATGACCAGTTGAGTGTACGTAATACTCTCCATAACCTGCTTTGGTAATAATATCACGAGTCAAGGCATCTATCTTCTTTGCTTTCATACCAGAACGTGCCTTTTCTATGGCATTGTCATGAGCTTTTAAAACTGTATCATACGCTTTTTGAATCTTTTTCTTTTTAAATTTTTGCTCCGTTTTAAACTCAAAACATTTCTCAGCCGATACCGTTCGCGTACGGTCTGAACAGTAACGATTAT
>JALVXD010000232.1 GCA_027038295.1 Campylobacteraceae bacterium | reverse complement strand
ATGCCAAGTATGCGCAGTGCCATTAAGTGGTGGGGGAGGCATCTTACCATTGCTCATTTTTTCTCGCCAATTAGCAACAGTACCTGCTGCATTAGCACCATGACAGAGTACACAATTTTTATCAAACAGTGATTTACCTAGTGCAATATCTTCTTTATCATACCAACTCTCTCCTGCACTTAAAGCAGATATCGCTATAAGTGGTAAAACAATATAATATTTCATTTTTAATCCTTTATATTAAACTTTTTATTATAGTGGTGCTTAACTCTTTTAGGCCAAATAGAGTGTAGATAAACCAAAACTGCCTCTCGCTCTTGCTTACTTAACTTAGATTTAAATGCAGGCATGCCACCACCTCCATTTGTAATTTGAGCCAATAATTTTTTCGGAGAGTGATGTCCTACATGCCCTTTACCATTAAGAGCAGGAAAGTTCGCCCTTCCTTCAGCTTTCTCACCATGACATACTGCACAATTATTACTAAAAATATTTTTACCTATGTTTATCTTTTTTACACTACTCCAACCACCAATCTCTGCAAATGCACTACTTCCCAATACCACTAAAGCAAATATTACTTTTTTCATACCATTCTCCTTTAAACAACCGTAAATTGACCCATCATACCAGCATCTTCATGCTCTAGTATATGGCAATGGAACATATAAGGCACTTTTGCATCGCTATAATCCGTATGCCGTACTAACAACTCTACTCTATCACTAGGTTCAAGCATAACTGTATCTTTATATCCTCTCTCCCAAGCTCTTACATTTCTACTACTGCCATTTCTGCTAAGTACTCTAAAGTGTCCACCATGCATATGGAAATTATGCACCATACGCATCATACCCATGCCCATTGGTTCATTATAGACTTCCCAAATTTCATAATCACCCTTTTTAACAACTTCGTCTATTCTTCTAGGGTTCATACTTTTACCATTTATTAGCAACTTACCAGGTCCAGCAACCGATAGTGTAAACTTTCTTCTTTTAACTACTCTCTTTAAATTAATTGGCTCTAATTTTGTTAATACAGCAGGTACTCTGCTAGCAACTTTTGCCTTTTTTGTTACTCTTATCTCTAATACTTTAGCACCACTTTGGTAATCTTTCAGATAAACTTTTTTACCCTTCATACCACTTAAATCTACAACAATCTCTGCTCTCTCAGCAGGTGATAGTGTAACTCTATTTAAATTAACAGCTCTTTGTAAAAACGAGTTATCTCCAGCTATTAACTTAACAACTTTTCCTGCTACTCCAAAGCTATATACTCTAGAGTTAGAAGCATTTAAAAGTCTTAACCTCAGCAAACCAGCTTCCGCATCTATATAAGGGGCAACTGTACCATTAACTAAAAGTGTATCTCCTCTATATCCATGCATTGTTGTCATCATACTTCTAGGATACGAAAAATAACCACTTTTTGTAAATTGTCTATCTTGAAACACCAAAGGAATATCATCTATTCCATAGCGCTTTGGCAATGGCAGGCTTAACGAATGCGCATCGTCTATATATATCATACCACCTAGCCCCATTAGAACTTGCGTAGCAGTCTTACCCATAGTGTGTGGATGATACCAATTTGTACAAGGCTCTTGCTTTACCAAATACTTTGCACTCCAACTACTACCATCTCTGATTACCTGATGCACAG
>JALVXD010000231.1 GCA_027038295.1 Campylobacteraceae bacterium | reverse complement strand
TCACTATTGATCGTTTACACTTTAAAGAGATAGAAATATCACTTTTTATTGACCCTACTTTTGAAAATGTTGAAAGAGCTAAAGAGTTGGAAGTTGAGTGGATTGAGTTTCATACGGGTAAATATGCCAATGCTTATGCCATGCTTTATAGTCACCTACCAAATACACACCACAATATACCAGAACTGGAACTTCCACGTAAAGAGTTGGCTGATATTATAGAACATGAGCTTGTAAATTTACGAACACTGAGTTGTGATGCAAAAGAGTTGGGTATAAAAGTTGCAGCTGGTCATGGACTAAACTATCAAAATGTAATAGATATAGCCCAGATAGACACCATAGAAGAGCTAAACATAGGGCAAAGTATTATTGCTCGTTCTATCTATACTGGTTTAGAACAAGCCATTATAGACATGAGAAAACTTATTCAAAAATGATGAAAAAAATTGCAATTTCAATAGGTGATTTAAATGGAATAGGGATTCAACTCGCACTTGAAAATCACCATATTATTAAAAAAGTTGTTGAACCTCTCTACTGTATAGATGAGGTAATGCTTAAACAAGCCTCTACACTTCTGAATATACCTATCCCCAATGACTTTAACTACTGTAAAAAAATAGCCAAACCTTTTACGATAGAACCTGCAAAAGTTACCAAAACAAGTGGTGTTTATAGTTTTGCTTCATTTTTAAAAGCTGTAGAACTCTCTAAAACACAAGAAGTAGATGGTATTATGACTCTACCTATTCATAAAAAAGCATGGGAGTTATCAGGAGTAGCATTTAAAGGACATACCGATGCACTCAGAGAGTTTTTCTTTGCACCTGCCATTATGATGTTGGGTTGTCCTAAAATGTATGTAGCACTCTACACAGAGCATATTCCATTGTATCAAGTTGCAGATGAGATTAAAGATGTGAAGAAACTATCAGAATTTTTAATTGATTTTTATGACAACATCAAAGAAGATTTAAAAGAAAACGAACAAATAGGCTTACTTGGACTCAACCCACACGCTGGAGATGATGGTGTCTTAGGTAATGAAGAGAAGTATATAAAAGAGGCAAGAGCTATTGCACATAAAGCTATAGGCTTAAAAATTTATACAGAACCTCTAGTGCCAGATGTTGCCTTTACTCCAAACTCTCGCAAAAACTATAAATATTTTGTTGCAATGTATCATGACCAAGGTTTGGCACCCCTAAAAGCACTCTATTTTGATGAAGGCATTAATATCTCACTCAATCTACCTATTACAAGAACATCTGTTGACCATGGTACTGCATTTGATATTGCTTATAAAAACAGTGAACTAAACAACCTTAGCTACTTAAATGCCATAGACTATTTTGCAACGACTTGATTACGTCCATTGTATTTTGCTTCATAGAGGGCTTTATCTACTCGCTCAAAAAGTAGTGATTGGGTATCGCCAATTTTAAACTCTGTCACACCAAAACTACAAGTTACCCGTCCCACTTTCTTAAAATTATATTCACTGACAAGTCGTTGTAACTTCAAAGCCAATAGTGAACCTTTTCGATTTTCAGTAGTTTTAGTAATGATTACAAACTCTTCTCCACCCCAACGTGCAAAAGTATCACTATTTTCCAAATCCATATTAATTAAACGGGATAACTCAATCAATACACTATCACCTACAGGGTGTCCATAGGTATCGTTAATGGTTTTAAAATGGTCTATATCTAATAGTATAATAGAAAATTTATAATCATATCTATTGGCTCGGTATATCACATCATTAAGAACCTCATTAAATTTAACTCGATTATATACTTTTGTTAAAGCATCATATTCAGCCTGTTTTGTTATACTTAATTTTTCACTCTCTAGTTTTGTAATATCACTAAAAGAGAGTAAATACTGATTGGTTTCTTTAATTTTAGAAATATTTATATTGAAGAAATAACTCATTTTATCTCTTTTAGAAAAAAGTTTTACTTTAAAAGGTTTACCATTACTCGACTTAAGTTTTTCTAACCATTTTCTCCCGTAAGTATGTTTAGCAACGCAATCAGTATCAGAAAGAAACAGTTGACTCAAATTTGCATATGTTTTATTAAATTCAGCTACAGAATTAAAACAAAAAAAATCCAAACCAATCCTGTTAATAAAAGTAATATTATCTTTACTATATAAAATATTTATACTGTTACTTGAATTTAAAAATGATTCAATAAATTTTCTATATCTGTTATTATAAAGGTGCTTTAAAAAAAACCAAAAAACTAAAGTTAAAACAATAAAAATAACTAGAAAGTACGATTCCATACCTCTTATGCCTTAATTACAAAGAGAGTTTGTTTATCATCTTTTCTGCTTCTTCGATTGAGTTATCAAGTTCAAATGCACGTTTATAAAAGCGTAATGCCTCTTCTTTATTTTCCATATCATATAATGTATTGGCATAATTAAAGTAGTGAGGAGCATACTTGCCATCAAGTTCAATAGATCTTATATGGTGTTTTATAGCTTTTTCATTTTCATCTAATTTATGTAAAACATTTGCCAATGAAACATGAGCCATATCTTCATGTTCATCAAGCTCAAGTATACTCATATAATTATCTTTAGCCTCTTCTAATCTATTTAACTCAATTAAAACATAACCATATTGCAAAAGAATTCCAATGTTTTCTGGTTCAAGTATCAAAGCTGAAGAGAGAGCCTTATCTGCTTCACTAAAGTCTTTTTTCTCTATAGCTTCATCTGCCATACGTAATAGCTGTTCTACCCGAGAAGGCTTTACGGTAGGGTGTGAAAATGTTTTATCCATTTGAGTTAGAGATCCAATCTGTTCATTATCATTTTTTGCCTCAAAATCTACACCACGCCTTGGATATGAACCAGAGAGTAACTGTTTAAAAAAAAGTAAAAAAACTGTAACTGAAATTATTAAAAGTAAAAGTTGAAATGTGCTCATTGTATCTCCATATTAGTTATCATATAATATCTAATATTACTTAGAAAGTACCATTAATTAGATAAAGAGAGAGAAATCTAAATAAAATAATATTAATATTAATAAGTATTAATAAATTGTTTTTATTTATTTAATTGTTTAGAAAGATTTGCAATTTTTTTATCTAATTCCTCTCTTGTATCATAAATAAACGAATGCTTCTCTTCATCTGAAATACGTATAAAAAGTCCATAACCTGCCACATCTACTCGACCTTTTGACTCTATATCTATCCACTCTAAACTCATCTCTGCAGTTTCATCTCCATGCCCTGTCTTTACTAGAACAGCTGGGTACAATTGTTTAATATCTTTTAATTTGAATGTTTTGTCTTCTATTGTTATTTGCTTCATGATGAGATTATAGTATAATCCTCTAAAAATTAGGAGATTATGTAAATGAATTTAAATGCACAGATAAAATCAGATATAAAAGATGCAATGAGAGCGAAAGATACACAAAAGAGAGACACCTTACGAAATATACAAGTTGCTGTAAAAGATATAGAAGTGAATGAACGAAGAGAAGTAACGGATGCTGATGTTGAAGCTATTTTAGTAAAATATGCAAAACAACGTGAAGATGCTATGGCTCAATTTAAAGATGCTGGAAGAGATGACTTGGTAGAAAAAGAGAAAGCAGAACTTGCTATTATAAAAGTATATCTACCAGAACAGATGAGTGATGAAGAGTTAGAAGCTACTGTAAAAGAGATTGTTGCTCAAACAGGTGCGACGACTATGAAAGATATGGGAAAAGTTATGGGTGCAGCTAAGTCTGCTATAGGAAGTAAGGCTGATGGTGGACGCATTAACCTTTGTGTTAAAAACCTTTTAGGGTAAACTACTCTCTACAACGTTGTTTAACTTCTCTCTTCTCTTCATGGGAAGGGAGAAGTTCCTGAGAAAAAACAAACTCGTCACTGTTGCTTCCTCGACTTAAAATACAACCTTTACAACCTGGTTCACACTTATGTTTAAGCAACCTACACCACTCTTTACTTTCCTTAGATGTTGTTAAATATTGACAGCCCCATCCACTACTCATGTTCTTCCTTTAAATCTTTTAAAAAATCAATGACTCTTTGTTGGTAGATTTTATCCTCTTCATCTTCCAAGCAGACTTGAAATTGCATTAATCTATCTATCTCAATTTTTTCAGAAAAACGTTTTACGGCTTTTGTCTCTTTCTGAACTTTATAAATTAAATGCTCAAAATCTAAACCATTATTGGTTACTATTTTGACAAAATACTCTTTAACTGTCTCTACCAAAATATCTGCACGGTCTTCATCATTATCATAAATTTCAAGTGCCATTTTTTTAAGTAGCTCCTCTTCACACTCTGATATCTCATTGTTAACAGCTAAGACAAGTGTTATAACCTTTGCCCTATACTCCAATGAACTGTTATGATGCACTAAAAATTCTCTAAAAACTTTTTTAATCTTTCGTCTTAATAATCTAAATGTCTTAACCATTACTTTAGTAAATCCTGAACACATTTTAAAGGGTCTTTACCTTCTAGCATCTTGTAAACCTCATCAGCAATGGGTAGATAAATATCCTCTTTTTGAGCAATAAGATAGAGTGCCTTTGTAGTAGGAATTCCCTCTGCCACTTCACCCAACTCCTCTAATATGTCATCTAAACTTTTACCTTGTGAAAGCCCTAGACCCACACGATAGTTACGAGAAAGTTGTGAAGAGGCTGTCAAAAATAGGTCACCTGCCCCACCCAAAGATAAAAAGGTCTCTGTTTTTGCTCCAAAATGCTCTCCAAAACGGGTCATCTCTACTAAGCCACGAGAGATTAAAGCTGCTCTGGCATTGTTTCCAAGCTCTAAGCCATCACAGACTCCACCTGCTATGGCAATAACATTTTTATAAGCTCCTGCCACCTCTGCTCCAACCACATCACTGTCTACATATCCTTTTATAAAAGAAGGCAAAGCATCGGCATAAAATTCTGCCAACTCCAAGTTAGTAGATGATATCTTAAGTGCTGTAGGTAAAGACTGCTGAACCTCTGCTGCAAAAGAGGGTCCAGAGATAAAGGCTAATCTATCATCACTAACATATTGTCCATATACCTCATTTAAAAAACTTCCTGTAGAGGTCTCTATTCCTTTGGCTGCGACCAAAAGGTTTTGCCCTTTATCTACAAAGTTCTCTTCCATCCAAGAGCGTACAGCTTGAGCTGGTATTGCCATTATCAAGTACTCATAAGAGAGTGCCTCTTCTAGGCTTACGAAATTTTCTATATCTTTTACTGAACGAGAATTAATAACCACTTCATTCTCTTGACTATACGCATGGTACAGAGCCTGACCCCATTTTCCAGCTCCTATGATTGCTATTTTACGACTCGGCATTTTCTTTTCCTTTGATATACTCTTCAAATTTATTTAAGTCATCATTATACCCTATACAGACCAAAGTATCACCTGCATCAAAACGGTTTTCTAAACCAGAAGTAATAAATATAAACTGATTACTCAAACGTTTGTCTATCATACCTACCAAAATAATTCCATGTTTAGAGAAATCAAAATCATCAGCCATAACGGTATCTAGTATCGAGTTTTCGGGAATCAACATTTCTTTAAATGAAAAATCTTCCTCTGGAGAAAAGAGTCGCTCTATAAGTTTTGTTGCTACTGGCTTAGTTAGAATATTATGAATACGATTGGCACTCACCTGATATAGGTCTATGATTCTTGTTGCTCCTGCCATTTTTAGCTTTTGGGTAGCATGATAAGATTCAGAGAGTGCTATAATTGTTGTTTTAGGAAATAGTGCATGTAAAGAGAGTGTTAAAAAGACATTAATATAATGATCTTTCATAACACAGATAAGATAATCATCTTCTGCAACATCAAGCTCTTCCAACGCATTATCATCTGTTATATCCAACAATTTAACTCGATAACCTGCTTTTTTCGCTTCCTGATAGGACTCCTCATCATCTACTATAATCACCAGATAATGAAGCTCTTTTGTTAAGTTTTCTGCTAAAAACTTGGTAGTATTACTATAACCAAACATTAAAGCTTTTCGATTAAACATATTTAACCTTTCTGTAGATACTTCTAAAATATTCTATGCTTACTTTTCGTCCCATAACCAAGAGTATATCTGACTCCTCTAAGATGGTTTTTGCTGGAGGGTTAAAAATAAACTCACCCTCCTCTCCTGCTCGTTGAAGACCAATGCAAAGTAACTTTTGTTTTTTAAACTCTAACTCCTCTATTGTTTTACCAACCAACAATTCTGATTGAGAAAGATTTACTTCATCTAAAAGAGCCATATTTTTACCCGTTAAAATAGCATAAATTGCTTTATACATAACAGGTTGAGTAATGGCTGTATAGAGCATTCTATCGGCAATAATATTGGGTCTTACTATACTGTCTGCTCCTGCTAACTGATACTTTTTAACCATTTTCTCTGTTCTTGCTCTGGCAATTACTTTAATTTTACGAGAGAGTGATTTAGCATTGAGTGTAATATAGATATTGGCTATATCATTTCCCGTTAGAGCCAAGAGCGTAATGTTCGAATATTGAAGATTGAACCGTTTAATAACATCGTGTCTACTGGCATCTTCATGAATTGCTTTATAACCCTCTTTTATAGCCTCGTCTACTTTATCTTTATCATTCTCTATAACAATATATCGGTTGGTATACTCTTTGGCATAATATCGTAAAAACATTCGTGTCATCTGCCCATACCCACAGATAATCATAAACTCATCTTTTTTATTGAGCTCTTCTATGATTCTATTCTCTTTGAGTTCATCTAGCTTTTCAGAAAAGGAAGAGACAATAACGGAAGTAACAAATGATATCATAGCTATTCCACTAACAATAATCATCATCGAAACCACACGTCCCTCAGGCGTAACAGGAGAGATGTCCCCATAACCTACGGTTGAGATAGTAATTAAAGCCCAGTAGAGAGCATCAAATATTGACTCAATATTTTCATTTTCATTCTGCTCAAATACATAAATAGCTATTCCAGCTGTCACTGTAATAAAGACCAAAAGGAAAAGAAGTGTAAAGAGTTCAAACTTTTTACTTGCCAAAACACTTAAGAACTGGTTAATACTCTTCGTATAACGTAATAACTTAAAAACCCTAAAAAGTACAAAAATACGCAATACTCTAAGTGGACGATAAGCAGGTAAAATTGCCAATAGGTCAATAATGGCTGTAGGGGTTAAAAGGTATCTCAGTTTCCCTTTTAAAGTCTCTTTTGTAGGTCTCCATAGTGATACTCTACGGTTAAGAAACTCTGCTTCTCCTACCTCTTTAACCACCTGTTTATGCCAATCATTATGCACCCAAACTCTAGCAATATACTCCATAAGAAAAATAGCTGTCACCAAATATATATCAAAAAAATCAACCCAATCAGCTACAGAATTTTTAACTTCATAAACCAAAATAGCTATAGAGACTACAATAAGTGATATCATAAATATATCAAAATATTTTTTATATTCATAGTCAGAATTTAATAGAAAATTATAAGCAGTAGTTTTTATATTTTTATAACGCTTAGAGCCATGCAGAAAAAATGCATATTGTATGAATAGTTCTTTTAACATTCTTTAGATTCCTTTATAAATGGTATTATAAAGAAGTTGTGCTTTTAGTTGGTTGGAAGAGTATCAAATAGTATATATTTATTTATATAAAAAATCAATTATATTAATTATAATAATTGACTATATCTTAAAAGATTATATGCTATAATATCATTAAAATTCTAACAAGGAAAAATATTAATGAATAATATAAAATTATCTATAGCAACTATAAGTATGCTTTTTTTAACAAATTCTGCTTTTGCAATAGAGCTTACCGACTATAAAGTTATTGAGGGAACTTACTCTGATGCATACTTAGATGGAAGTTTAACCATCAATGATGATTCTGATAAAGATAAAACCAGTTACAATGCAGTTGTTAAAGCTGATTTAGAAAGTGTACATACTACAGCACCCTACACACTAAACTACTCTATTAAAGGTGAAGGTTCTACAGCTAGAGGCTCTGATGACAATGCTACTAAAGATACTAAATACAGTACGGAAGCAGATATTCAAGTTAATAAATATCTTAAAAATGATGATACCTATTTTATTTATGGTAATAGTAAACTAGGATATAAAAAGCTATCAACAACATCAAGTGCTTCTGACCCTTATGTAGAAGTTGGTGCTGGTGCTGGTTATGGACGTATGTATATTGCTACACCTCTTGCAAGTGCAATGAGAATTGCTGAAGATTTAAAAGAATACAAAATTATTAAACCAGATGTTTCAGACAAAGCACTAATGGCTCTAGCAAAAATAATTGGTCTACAAGATGAGTATGTAAGTAAATATGGTTCAAATGAGTATACTCAATATTGGTATTCTGATATGGAAAAAGTATTAAAAGAGAATGATGCTCTTGTGGGTGATACTCTTTCTGCTACTGGTGTTGTTCGATTAAATGAAATTTTATCTACAAATGATGCACGTGGTGTACTCGCTAGAGTACATGGTTGGACAGTTCAAGCAGGTGCAGGTCAGATACTTTCTGATTATAATGGAGAGAGTGGAGACACAACTGTAAATGCCAAGTTTGATTATGCCTTACCTTTTGGATATACATCACAGTTAAGAGAAACATTTACTACAGCAAAAGTGCTAGATAGTGGTTCTGACCTTGATTATAAAATGAAAAATGATTTAAGTTATACCTATGAAATGTCTGATAAAGTTGATTGGATTAACACTTGGGATCTTGAATTTTCAAAAGCAAACAACTCAGGAGATGATGTAACTACCAATACATTAGGAACAACCTTTAGATACTACCTTGCTAACCAATTAACATTCAATACAGCACTCTCCCTAAGCAACGTCGATGGGAACAACCTTGGTTTTGCAGAGACAAAAGGATGGAACACCACCTTAACTTCAAGTCTTAGTTATCGTCTTAAGTAACTTCAAATTAATTTCCGTAGGGTGTAGACCCCGTCTACACCGTATTAGAAATAATTGATATTTAAATTAGACAGCTATATTCTTTATCTGCCAATATTTGGTGCGTTGGAAAACAGCACCCTACCTATTACGAAAGGCGTTCTTTAAGAAGTTCATTTACCTTTTGAGGGTTTGCTCGTTCCCATCCGTCCTCGGTGGGAATGCATACAAGAGCCAAAACTACCAAAATCTATCCACCTCAATAAGCCCATCTATCCCCTCATAATCTCTAGCACTAGAGTATCTCCAATGAATAGCTTCATCTACATACCCACGTTTTACAGGATTGTGATGAATATAGTTTATTTTGTGTATCATCATTCCATCAGTTTGGATAAGTTTTGGTTGATAGCCCTCTTGCCATATTTGGTACGTTCTATCTTTTTTATGAGCTTTTTTGTAAAATCGAAATTGTTTTAATAATGTCTCTGCATTCTCTTTTTGTAAGAGCTTTAAAAGCTCTTTTGCTGTGAATGATTTAAAGTGTCTCATACTTCTACCTATATCATCGCTTTGGACTATTAGGTGTATATGGTTTTCAAGAATCACATAAGCATAGAGTTTTAAGTTCTCTTCTTTTTGTAGATATTTTAGACTTTGAATGATTATATCTACACTCTCTTTTCTTGTAAATATTGGTAGCCAATTGAGTATAGTACAGGTTACGAAATGTGGATGTGTTGGTTCATATATTTTGTATCTACTTCTTCCCATTGAGTATTGTAGCTTATTTGTTTTTAGAGATTGGTTTTGTTATTGTTACTCTCGTATGCGTTCCCACCGAGGACGGATGGGAACGAGCTAAAAAATAATTTTTATTAGAAATATGGCATATTGTCATATAATTTGATTTTACGGGGAAATTTTGAGAGATGTTTTAAATCTCTCGTGGTGAGGAGTGAAGCTATTTTTAAGTTTTATTTAGTATTTAGGGTCTTACACCTTAACTTTTGGCTGGTATTTTTTGCACATCACTATAAATTAAGCTTGATGCCTCTTTGGCTATGGAGTTGTTGTTGTAAATTATCCATATTATCTACTGCCAAGATATTTACTCCTTCTTTTACTTCCTCTTCTAAAGAATTGTCATATTTTTGATTTTCAAAGCCTATCATACAACCTCTTATACTTCTCAAATAACCTCAAATTCTGCTCTTCATTAACCATCTGAAAATAAGTAATTTTCCCCTCTATCACTTCAATAAATTTATCAACTCCTTTATCTTCTGTAGTGATATCAATAACTCTACCAAATTTATGTTTATTCCATAAAACAATAGCATCTTCTATTCCATATTTTTCCCAAATACTCAAGATAAATTTAATCTTCTCTCTTTGTTTTTTCTCTATAGTAGGAACATCATTATTCACTACAATTCCTGTAACCATTTGACAGTGATGGTGTTTCACAATATTTGTCTTTTGAAGATTAGGATAGAAACCCTCATCAAAAATTATTTGAGTAACCACATTAACAATATAGTCATAGTTAAACGACTTATCAAAAGAGATAGTAATATCATCTGCATAACGCGTATATGCTATATTCATCTTTTGTCGTTGGTTAATGACTTCTATCAATTTATTAATTTTATAGTCAATCCCTTTTGCACAGATATTGGCTAAAAATGGACTTGTTGGTGCACCTTGTGGCAAAGCATTTTCATAGGTTACTAAGTGAGAGAGTATATAGGCATATTCATAGGAGAACTTGTTATATTTTCTAAAAATATTGTAAATCATTTTTCGTGTAATAGAGGGGAAGAAGTCTTTTATATCCATTTTTATAATGGCTACTCTGTTTAAGTGAGGTTTTGCATTTTCTAAAATACCTTTTTTTGCAATAAAACCTGTTACACATTTATCTAATTTATAGTCTGTTTGACTTTTATATAATACATCGTGTAAAATATATTTTTGAATATACTTTAATTTTAAATCAGGTTCATATAAAACTCTCTTTTTGTTATTTTTATACATTGTTATTTTAGAATAAAAAGAAGATTTATCTGATAAAAATTGAAGATAAAAAGATGTAAGGATTAATTCTGAACTTGGTATCTTTTTTTTGAAAAATTTATATAGAATCTCATCTAAAAATGAAGGAAAAGATACTAAATCATTAACAATTAAATAGTTATTTACATTCCAAGATATTATTGAAATTTCTTTTTTATACTTGTTAAGATATGTTTTGCTAATTAACATTTAAGGTTTACCCCGAATAAGGAGAAAATTGATGGAACGCAGTGGAAACAATTTTCTTCTTGTTTTGCACATCCTGTTCCTTCCCGTATGAAACATCATCATACTTATCGCCAAAACATACCTTAATCACAACATTTTACCTTTTTTAAATGTATTTTTTGTTGAATCTTTAGTAAAAATCATATTTCTAACACGTTTACTATTAAAGTTTATTTTTCCCAATCGCTTTTTAATATCGCTTATTTCTGTATGTTGACCACTCATAGATTTCATCTCAATATTCCATAAAATCTTAGTTAGTTTATCATTCCCATAATGATATTTTAAAAACAGATAAATCAACCGATGGTCTAGCTTGTCAATAACCCTTGTATTTTCTACTATAATACAAAGCCTATCAAGTTTTTTAATTAAAAACTCTATTTTTTCATATTGAATATCAGTTACTCTAGTTCTAAAATAATCAAAAATTTTTTCTTCTTTTCCATTCAAGTAAACTTCATTTAAATACTTATCAAAAATTGTAATTGTCTTATTTTTAAGAAAAGCACTAATTTTAAGATTTCGTTTAAACTTCTCTAAAATCGTATTTATCATTTTTACTTTATCTATTTTATCTTTAAGATAATACCAATTTGTAACCTCATCATTTATTAGTATTATTAAAGCAAAAGGAATATCATTATTGTCATTTTCTAACATACCTAGTAGAGTTTTTATAATTGCCTTATTTAGTGTACCTCGACTACTATCTTCAGTATCACTACCTTTAACTTGAATAAAATTTATTTTAGAAGTTTTATTATGTGTTGTAAACAGATTAATATCTTCAAAAAAACCATCTTCTCCTTCAAGTAAAATCAAAGCATCTTTTTTGTAATTCAAGCTTTCAATATCAGGAAATATCTTTTTTATATTTTTCATAAACA
The DNA here is from genome assembly GCA_027038295.1 of Campylobacteraceae bacterium. GTDB lineage: Bacteria > Campylobacterota > Campylobacteria > Campylobacterales > Sulfurovaceae > UBA1140. The sequence continues at coordinate 17,303 of JALVXD010000231.1, read as the reverse complement.
TTGGAACATTCGCATGAATATTAGGATTTTTAGCCAATTTTTTAATCATATAGTTTTGACAAGCTTTATGTTTGTTTTTATCAGAAAGTAGATTGTTACCTGTCATCAAAGCATGAAGAAGAGTACTTAGTAAGTATTGATATTTAAAGCCAAATCCTAATCCAAAATGTATATGATTTGGTATATTCATAAGTAGAAACTCTCCCTTTTTCTAATTACTTCATTATAGCAAATATTTTTTAAGCCTTACAATTTTGTAGATGGCTTTTTTCAAATGAGTTTTCCCTGTTTTCAGTTGATGAAATATTATAGCTGAAATTTAAGAATTTTCGTAGGGTGCTGTTTTCCAACGCACCAAATATTGGCAAACAAAGAAATTTCTTTATCTCTATTAAATTTTGAACTGTTTTTGTTTTAACGAATCTTGGTTTTATGATATGTTGAAGGTGCGTTGGAAAACGGCACCCTACCTATTACGAAAGGCGTTCTTTAAGAAGTTCATTAACTTTTTGAGGATTCGCTGACCCCTTACTTGCTTTCATAGTTTGCCCTACAAAGAAACCAAAGAGTTTCTCTTTCCCACCTTTAAACTCTTCAACTTTCTCAGGGTTAGTAGCAATAATCGCATCTATAATTTCTAAAATAGCACCATCATCTGATACTTGTGCAAGACCCATAGAGTCAATAAGTCCTGTAATATCTTCATCTTTTTCCATCAGTACATCTAAAATCTCTTTTGCACCTTTTCCACTAATGCTACCATCATCAATTTTAGAAACCAGCTCTCCCAACTTTTGAGCTGATACAGGAGAAGTACTAATGTCAAATTCTGTCTTTTTAAGACGACCAAGCAACTCAGTAGTTAACCAATTTACAGAGTTTTTAGCAGAGGCTCCTGTCTCTAGCATAGACTCAAAGAAGTATGCCAACTCTTTTTCTGTACAAAGTACCAAAGCATCATATTTTTTAATTTTAAGCTCTTCTGTATAACGTTTTACTTTTGCATCAGGGAGTTCAGGCATTTCTAATGCTTCATCTATCATCTCTTGAGTTACAACCAATGGACGCAAGTCTGGGTCTGGGAAGTAACGATAATCAGCAGCTTCTTCTTTACCTCTCATGGACTTGGTTACACCCTCATCTACATTCCAGAGTCTTGTCTCTTGAAATACCTCTTCATCATAAATACCATCTTCATAGGCTTCTGTCTGTCTTTGTACTTCATATGCTATGGCTGCTTCTACAAACTTAAATGAGTTAATGTTTTTAATCTCAACTCTTGTTCCAAATTCTTCTTGACCTTTTGGACGAATAGATACGTTAACATCACATCTAAACGAGCCCTCTTGCATGTTCGCGTCGCTTATATCAAGATAACGAACAGTTGAGTGAAGTTTTTTCAAGTAGGCAACAGCTTCATAAGCATTTCTCATATCTGGGTCTGAAACTATCTCTAATAGTGGTGTACCTGCACGGTTAAGATCAACTTTTGAGTATTCACCTTCATGAATGTTTTTACCTGCATCAGCTTCAAGATGAGCTTGTGTCATACCAATTCGTTTTTGCGTACCATCTTTTAGGTCAATAAATACTTCACCTTTTTGAACAATAGCATTGGTTAGTTGCGTAATTTGATAAGCCGAAGGACTGTCAGGGTAAAAGTAAGATTTTCTATCAAAATTTGAAGAGTGAACCACATTTGCATTGATAGCATAACCCAATCTCATAGCTTTTATAGCTGCCTCTTTATTTACTACAGGTAAGGCACCAGGAAGTGCTAAACATGTGGGACAAGTATTAGAGTTTTGGTGCTCTGCGAAACTTGTAGGACAAGAGCAAAAGAGCTTTGTTTTAGTATTAAGTTGAACGTGTACTTCTAAGCCAATGACTGTTTCAAACATCGGGTAAACCTTTTTTTAATAATTACTTTAATTTTTTTTTGGATTATACCTTTTCTTTGGTTTTATGGGGGTTAAATACTAAATATCAATATGAAGCAAAATCAGCTACAATTACATCAATAATTTTCTAAAATAAAAGAGGTTAAATTAATGAACAAAATATTACAAATGTTAGAACTACAACAGAAACTAAATGATGCGACTAATGGTCTTGATTGGGAAAAAGGTATTACTAAAAATGGTAAGAGTATTGATTGGCGTCGTTGTATCTACCTTGAGGCTGCTGAGCTTATTGAGTCATATCCTTGGAAACACTGGAAAAATATAGATGCATCTCCTGATTATGAAAATATCAAAATAGAAATAGTAGATATTTGGCACTTTATTATGTCAGAAGCTTTACGTATCTATAAGGTAGAAGAAAGAGGTTCCATAGAAGATATTGCTACAGCTGTTTCTGCTATGCAAGGATTTGAAGAGTTTACAAAAGAAGAGAAGAGTGAAAAGCTAGACAACTATGAAGAGATAGCTTTAGTAGAAGATATGATTAGACTACTATTTTGTGATAAAGAGAATATTGATGCCTTGGTTATCTCATTTTTAACCATTGCCTCAAAACTCAACCTAAAATTACCTGAACTTTATAAGCTTTACATTGGTAAAAATATATTAAATAAATTTAGACAAGAACATGGATATAAAGAGGGAACATATATAAAAATATGGAATGAAGAAGAAGATAATGTAGTTATGCAAAGAGTTTTAAATGAGCAAAATGAAATCACAGCAGATGCTTTATATACGGCATTAGAAGAGGCTTATCCAAAAGGATAAACCTCATATTTATTAATTTGAATTAAAATTTTTAAAGATGTTACTTAGGGAACATTTTTCATAAGGTCAACATGGGTTGTACCTCGTCCTACGGTTATCTCTTTAGCCAAACGAATTACCTTATTTTCTGAAAAACCACATTCTGCACCACATTTCATGGTTCCGACTAAATAATATTGACCTGAGGGAACACCAAAAAAGTTAAACTTTCCATCAGCATTTGACATGGTAAATTTTAAATAGTTGTAAAGCCGAGGGTCTGACTTTGACATTTTATAACCACCTAAATAACTCTCTTGATACCACTGTTCTGAGTAAGAAGTGACAGGGTTCAAGTATAGCTTTACTTTTTGTCCCATAACTTTATCGGAAGTATAAGAGTTTGATAAATATACTGCCCCAGAAACGGTACTCCGACCTATTTTTCTAATATGCTTATATTCTTCAACGGGAAAGTCTATACGCTCCATTCGACCACCATTTTCTAAAGGCATTTCAGACGTAAGATTTGCATCTGTTGAGTTGCCATCAACACTCATACCTAAAGATGGATTATTTTTAGGAACATCAACTCTATTACCCAAATTTGGGTTTTTATTAATTAATATCTCCTCTTTTATAGGAACACGAGGTCTTTTAACCACATGGGAATTTCTTGTAGTTTGAACTATATCTCCAGCACCCTGATGTAAAACAATCTTTCTTTCGCTACAAGCAGAAGTACCTATAATAGCCAATGCTACTACTAAATATTTAATATTTTTATTGAACATTTTCATCCTTTATTTATTTTCCTAAACAGAATTCACCAAACATTTTATCTAAAACTTCTTCAGAGTCATAAGGTTTAGATATAGAACTCAACGCTGTAATAGCATCTTGAAGATGATAAGAGAAAAACTCCAGTTCACCCAATAACAGAGGCTCTTTTGCCTCTATTATCGCTTGTTTGGTTTTTTCTACAGCTTCTATTTGTCGTGTTGAGATAAGCATTAACTCTTCATCTTCTCCAATATTATCAAAATACTCTTGTAATTTAACTGTAAGCGTCTTAAAGTTATGCTTGGTGCTAACTTCTATAAGATTAAATTTATCTAAATTACTTGACTCCAAAACCTTCTCTAAATCAGACTTATTAAGAGCAACAATAATCTCTTTATCTTCTATATTGTCTAATATATCAACGATTTTAGCATCTTCAGCATCAAAAGGTCTACTACTATCAAAAAGGGCGATAACAACATCAGCCTCTGCGATAGACTCTAAAGAACGCTCTACTCCAATTTTTTCAATACTATCACGTGCATCACGAATTCCTGCTGTATCTACCAAACGAATCACATGTGACCCAATACGTACCTGCTCTTCAATGGTATCACGTGTTGTACCAGCAATATCACTAACAATAGCTCGTTCATATGAAAGTAGCCCATTTAGAAGAGAACTCTTTCCCACATTTGGTTTACCTATAATGGCAACTCTAAAACCATCTATAAGTCCTTTACGCCTATGACTTGCATCCACAATATTATCTATTTTTACAATTAAAGCATCCAACTGGTCAATAATATTTTTTAATATATCAGCAGGAATATCCTCTTCAGCATAATCAATCATCACTTCAGAGTAAGCTGTAGCACGAAGCATGGCTTCCCTACTCTCATCTATAAACTCTTTCAAATCACCTTTAAGCTGTTTGGCCAATATTTTAGCTGCATCAACGGACTTTGCCTCTATAAGTTTGGCTATGGCTTCTGCTTTGGTTAAGTCTATTTTACCGTTTAAAAATGCTCGTTTAGAAAACTCTCCTGGCTCTGCTAGTACAGCTCCATAGGACAAAAGTGTCTCTAAAATCTCTTGGGCGACTATCATTCCACCATGACATTGAAACTCTACAATATCTTCACCTGTAAAAGAGTGAGGATTTTTAAAATAGATTAAAATAGCATAGTCTATAAGATTAGCATCTTTATTATAAAGTGAAGTAAGGTGAGCATATCTAGGAGTAATATCAGCTTTTTGAGAAATTTTTTTAGCAAGAGTAAGTGCCATATCACCACTTACTCGTATAATAGATATTGAAGATATACCACTTGCTGTAGCAATGGCTACTATGGTTTTACTAGCCATCTATATTAATTGGTTTTTTGACTATTAAAATTGTTAATAAGTATAAACTTTTTACCATCTTTTCCAGTCTTAATAGCAATATATTTATTCGGAAACATAGCACGAAGTTTTTCCAATGCAATCTGCACTAAAATACCATCAAGAGGTTTGGTTTTTCCTCTACCATGCTCTAAAATATGTTCGGCAATTGGTTTTAAATAATTATCAATCATCTCCTCTTGCGTTTGAATAAACTCTGCAATTTCTAATTTAATATACAAGTCATAGGTAGAATTAATCCAATTAAAAAGCATGTAAGAGAGAGCATTGTATCTGTAGCCCTCTTTTCCAATTAAAAGCGCTGCATCTTCTCCATCAACAAAAATATGAGCAATACCATTAAAAACATCTACTTCAACTGTATCTATCTCAAAACATCCAGCCTCTATAAGTTTTTTTATCTTATTTTCTATTTCAATGGAGCGTTCTCTATTTTCAGGGCTATCTCTGTCATCATCAAATTCTAATGATTCCAAAGATTTAGAGGAGTCATCTTGAACTTCCTCTCTCTCTTTGACTTTTTTTGTTTCTGCTTTTTTCGTTTCTATTTTTGATCCATCATTAAAAAAGCTATCCACGATAGCATCTTTATTTTCTATAACCGTAGATACTGCATCAAAATTACTTTCAACACTTTTTTCTGTTTCTACCGTACTTTCTACTTCTGCAACTTTTTCTATTTTTTCTTTCTCTGGCTCAGACTGCTTTTCAATATCACTTTTATTGCCCTTTTTGGGTGTAATAGCAATAGAACTATTTTTATTTTCTATATCTTTTTCTGTATCTACAGTAGACTCAACAAGCTTTTTAACAGCAATAATAATGGCTGGCTTTTTAAAAAGCCCCATCATCCCTGTATTTGGATGTTGTACTATCTCATAGTTTATCTCTGTTATCGAACACGATAGCTCTTTGGCTGCCTTGCTGTAGGCTTCTTCTAATGTTTCAGCTTCAATTCTTTTCATTTCCATGTCCTCTCCCCTCCTATATTAATTTATTTTTGTGCTGCAATTTTAGCAGCTTTGTGTTTTTTATATGCATTGTTTATAACAAACTGTTGGGCGATGGTAAAGAGATTGTTAACCAACCAATAAAGTACAAGACCTGCTGGAAATGATACAAAGAAAATTGTCATAACCACTGGTAACCATTGGAAAATCTTCTGTTGCATTGGGTCAGTCATACTGTTAGGTGTAATTCTCTGTTGATACCACATTGATACCCCCATCAATACAGGAAGGATAAAGAGTGGATCTTTCAATGATAAATCAGTAATCCATAACATCCATGGAGCTCCTTGTAGCTCTACTGCATTTAAAAAAACTCTATAGAGTGCAAAGAAAATTGGTATTTGAAGTAACATAGGAAGACAACCTCCCATAGGGTTTGCTCCATTCTTCTTATACATCTCCATCATTTTTGCATTCATTTTTTGTGGATCTTTACTATATTTCTCTTTAAGCTCTTTCATTTGAGGAGCAAGATCTTTAAGTTTTTGCATAGACATCATACCCTTATACGAGAGAGGGAAAAGAAGTAGTTTAATCAGTAGAGTTACTAAAATAATAGCCCAACCCCAGTTACCTACCAAACCATGTAACCATTCTAACACTTTAAATAGAGGTTTAGATAGAAAAGTAAACCAACCATACTCAATAGCATCTGTCAATCCAGGATGAATACTCTTTAAAATTTTTGACTCTTTTGGTCCAATATAACCATGCAGAGCAAATGATTGCTCACCTTGAATAAATAGTAAAGCATTCTCTTCATCTACCGTCAAAGTCGATACATTTAATGGCTTTTTAAAATTATATAAAATAGATGAAAAATATCTATCAAATGCTGCTGCAAACTCTGCATTTGGAATGGTTACTGAACCTTCAGCATCACCATCTTCAATTATCTCTACTACGCCATTACCTTTTTTAATAAGTGAACCTTGAACAACCATATATCTGGTATGGTCAGCATCTGGTCTTTGACCTGTTGTTAAAAAATACTGTTCAGGAGAAGAGAGGTTAATCTTTATATCGTAATGACCATCTTTATAGAAAGTCAACTCTTTGGTCACTGTTGTTGAACTCAACTTTTGAGTCAAAGTAACTTTAGAATTACCCGAATTTAAATCAAGATTTGCTGATGAAGTAGTATATGGTGTTTTAAGTGCTTCTGCATTTAAAGTAGTATCAGCAAAACGAATCTCTAAAGGCTTAACCCAATTAGGATTTAAAAGTTCTAGCTTTTTACCTTCATATTCATATTTCTTTTCTAACATTTTAACTTGTGCTATTCGACCAAAATCATCTATAGTATAGATAAATCTATCAGATGTCACGGTAGTTAAAGCTTTTATGCTAGATACAGGAGCTGCATTTTGCCCTACTGATTGAACTGTTGTAGTTGTATTATTTACTACCTTAGGTATTTGTTGTTGCGTTGCTGGTGTAGTCTGTTCTTGAGTTACTACTGTTCCATTATTATCAATATTCTTTGCTTTCTTTGGCATAAACATATCAAATACTACAAATACTAAAAATGAGAGTACCAATGCTATAAGAAGTCGTTTTTGGAGATCGTTTTGTTGTTCCACTAGAGATTGCCTTTTCTAATTTCTTTACAATATTAATTTATTTAGTTTTTACTCATGTTAAATTATATTAATATTTTAAGAATTATATTTAAAATTATCTGTAGATTATATCAAAATGTGTTTAAAAATATCATAGTTTAATGACTTTTAAACGTTTTAAAGCATTAAAAAACTCTTTGGTGGTTTTTTTATACTCATCTGTGAGTAAATTAGGCTTGGCAACCAAGATATATCGACCTGTTTTTAAATTTTCGATAGAGTTTAAGAAATGAGCACGGAGAAGTCGTTTGGCTCTATTTCGATGGACTGCATTACCAACTTTTTTGCTGGCAACAATCCCAACTTTATACTCATTATCAGAAGCTTGATAAAAGAGTACAAATTGTGAAGTATGGACAGTTTTAGAGTTTTTATAAACTCGGTTAAACTCTTTAGTAGTTTTAACACTACAAAAATGTTTTAAACTGCTAATCTTTTTCTACCTTTTGCTCTTCTAGCAGAGATAACTTTACGTCCGTTTTTAGTTTTCATTCTTGTTCTAAATCCGTGAGTTCTTTTTCTTGGTGTGTTATGGGGTTGAAAAGTTCTTTTCATAACTGATAACCATCCTTATTAGTATTTACCTCTCTTAAAAGAGTCAGGCATTAAATTGAAACGCGATTTTACCCCAAATTCCCTTAAATAAACGTTATATTTTATACTATTTATCACTTTTCATAATAGATGTAATTTTATCATAAGGCAAAAGAAATGTGGTTATACCTGCAATATGTGGTTTTATCTCATAAGGATTATAAAGAAACTCTAAACCTTTTGTTGTAATAGCAAAGTTATCAGAGAGAACAAAGTTGTCTCCATACCAGCCTATTTTAGTTAAACTCTCATTTGCTAATAGTTTATTCTCTTCTCTATAAAATTTATTGGCTATAAATGTTAACTGACTTGAATAGCCTTTTATAAATATATCTTTCATCTCTAGCTTCTTGCCATTTTCAATAATGTAGTTTTCATATTCAATGGTTCTATTGGCATGAGCTCCACCACTATAGTTGTAATTTATAATAGCCAAAGTAAAACTTTTTTGTGTAGTAGCATAAAGTTGAATCTCTGTTTTATCCTCCCATGACCATGTTAAATCAGGTTCATCGCTTAAAAGCGTCAATACCCTATTTTTAGCATTTAATTTTTTAAAGCTTTCTATTTTTTTTTCTACTATTTTATCCATAGAGTTTTTTAACGCTATATTATCACTCTTTAAAACTATAGGATAAGTTAATGTATAGTCCATACAAAACTCATCACCTTTTATATTGTTTTTGCAATATTTATCTTTTAACTCTTTGTTATCAACTTTTGTTGAGTACATTCCTAAATAATTTTCAGTTGCGAAAGTCAAATTTGTTAAAATTAATGTTGTTAATAAAATATTTTTCATTATAGTGTATTCCTTTATTTAAAAAACTAGAATAACTAATAATTGTTGATTATTTGTTTGTAATTATTAAATGCTATAATATAAATAATAACTTACATAAAGAATCAAACAACTCATGGCAAAAAAAAAGAAAAAACAATCAATTAAAATAAACAACAAAGTTAAAGAGTTAATGGATGGTGAACCTTTTGACGAAGGCATCCAACATTTAAGTGAAGATGTTTTGGTAGAACTTACCATGCTCTTAGACCTAAAAGTCTCTATGCTCATTAAAAAAGAGATGGTTCGAGCCTTACGTCAAGCATGGTCAGAGGGCAATACCAACTTTAGACTAGCCGTTGTAAACTACCTAGACCAAATGAATGTAAAAGTCGCCAAATCGGACGAACATGACAAAGTGACCCATATTGTTTCACTACTTGGAGATTATAAGCATACAAAGGAAGAGGAACAACTTATACTCTCAGCCTTTATAGATACCAAATTTAACAAAATTAGTGAAGAGAAAATAGGCAATAAACTAAATTACTTACGCCAACAAAAGCGTATGAAACTTTGGGAAAAAAGAGTAGACGTAGAGTTCAACTCACTTTCAGAGATGGAGTTTTACCACTCTTATGAATTTGCCATGAATGAGGAGACTTTCTACAAATCACTCCTCACCACCACCACAAGCATAGAGAACAATCTACTTTTAAATGAAGATGATAAACTCATTCATGAAACCTTAGAAGCCCTAAAAGATGCTTCTGTTTCCATGAAAAAAGAGGAGATAGAGCTGTTTTTAGAGAGAGTGAACAAAGAACATAAATACCTCTCTGAACCTGAAATTATAAAACTTATACGCTCCATGCCTCCAGAAGATGATTTTTATGAGATAGATATTCCACTCAGTATAGTAAAAGAGATTATTTTACTACTCGCCCCTGACTATCGTGTCACCATGCAAGGTAACAATTTTGTTGTGGCAAAAGATAAAACGTATGAGTTGTATGGTAAAAAGCTACCCTATACCGTTGTTGCTTCTTATGGGCGACAGCTACTTTTACATAACATTTGGAAAGAAGAAGTACTTCCTATAGAGAAAGATATCGCACGTATTAAAAATGAGATGAAAGTACATTTCGAGCTAACCATACATAATTTAGAAGAAGAACTCTTTAAACTCTCACAAGGTTTAGAGTTAGAAGATGAGGTTGTGCATAAGTATATTTTACAATTTATAGAACCACAAGTTTCTGTCTCTCTTAACTTAAAAATCAAAGAGAAAGTAAAACGCCGAATCATTTACCATTTCATGGAGCATATTCGCCCTCTAAAAGAGAAAAAGAGAAAAGAAGAGTTATTGGCTAAAACCATTCGCGACTTCAAAAACCTTTTCCCTTTGGCAAGATTACTTAACCGTGAAATTTTCTTTCATGTAGGTCCTACCAACTCGGGTAAAACCTATGAAGCACTCAAAGCATTAGAGAGTGCCGATACAGGTTATTACCTTGCTCCACTACGTCTTTTGGCACTAGAGGGGTATGAAAACCTCAAAGCTAAAGGGGTGGGAGTTTCACTCATTACAGGTGAAGAGGAGATTATAGATGAGGAGTCTACCCACATAAGCTCTACCATAGAGATGATGAACAGTACAGTAGATGTCGATGTTTGTGTTATAGATGAAATACAGATGATAAGTGACCGTGACCGTGGTTGGGCATGGGCAAATGCACTCATAGGTGTCCCTGCTAAAAAAATTATACTTACAGGTTCATCTGATGTTTTAGATGCTGTTACAGAGTTGTGTGAGTACTTAAATGAGCCACTAACTGTCATAAATTTTGAACGTAAAAATGAACTCAAACTTCTCTCCCAACCTACTCCTATTAAACAAATAGAAGCAGGAACTGCTATTGTGGCATTTTCAAGACGTGACGTTTTAGGTTTACGACAGCAACTCTCTCAACGCTATGAAGTCTCGGTAGTCTACGGAAACCTCTCCCCCGAAGTAAGAAGAGAAGAGGCCAGACGTTTTAGAGAGGGAAAATCGGAAATACTCGTCGCCACCGATGCCATTGCCATGGGTTTAAACCTTCCCATAAAAACCCTGCTCTTCTCAAAAGACAACAAATTTGACGGCTTAAGAAGAAGAGAACTCCTCCCTACAGAAGTAGCCCAAATCTCAGGTCGTGCAGGTCGTTATGGTTTAGAAGAGATCGGATACATTGGTGCTTTAGATGAAAAATGTTTAGAGACCATCAGCTCTAAGTTTTACCAACCTCTCCCTACTTTAGAACTCCCCGTCTCTGTTATGGCAAGTTTAGAACATGTCATGCTCATAGGTGAAATTTTAGAGACAGAAAACCTCTCAGTTATTTTAAACTTTTTTGCAGAAAACATGGAGTTTGAAGGTCCTTTTGTCGCTGCCAACATTGACTCAATGCTAGAGATTGCAGCCATTGTAGATGAATACCACTTAGACCTAAAAACCCGTTTCCACTTAGCTTGTGCCCCAGCTTCCATATCGTCACCATACATTGAGTCGGTATTTCACCGTTACATAAAACAAATAGAAGCAGGTTTAACCGTTGAGTACATCCCACCAAGAGACCTACCAAAGTATGCCCAAACCAATGAGATGATGCTCAATGCAGAAGACCGAGTACGGGAGATTTCTCTTTACTTATGGCTCTCATTTAAATTTACTGAACTCTTCCCACAAGTAGAAAAAGCCCTACAAGCCAGAGTACGCTTAAACAATTTTATTGAAGCCTCTTTAAAACAAGGAAACTTTGTAAAAAAATGTAGCCGATGTGGAAAAAGCCTAGACTTCACCTACCGATTTTCCATCTGTGATGCCTGTTTTACCAAAGGACGAAGAGGAAGTAGAGGCAACAACAGAGGTGCTAGAAATGGTGGTAATGGTTCAAATGCCTCTAACGGAGAAAGAAAAGCACGTCGAAGACGGTAGGGTGTTTTCCCTGAAAACACCGTTTTATGATGCTTTGAAATTTTTTGACTATTTGTGTTTGGTTTTGACGGTGTAGTCGGGGACTACACCCTACAAACCCCTCCAAATTATCGTTTAAGTTCTATTTCGTTACACTAGAACTAAATAGGAGTCAACATGAAACGAATAATTTTAATTTTTATACTCTTACAATTCAATGGATGCTCCAAAGAAGTAAATATGGAAAATAATAGCTCAGCACCTTTAACAAAACATAGCTTCCAAGATATTTGGACAGAGGTCAACTCTGACCCACTCTCTACCCTCCCCCAAGATAGCATATCATTCGGTAAGCTTTTTACCTTTTCTAAAAACATCATTTTATCCGATGCACAAAGAACCTTAGTTGAGAGAAATGACATCATAAAACACTTTGACAAACTGGCTCACCCCAATGGTATTTGCCTTAAAGGTATGTGGGAAATTCAAACTCCAAACCCTTACAGTGGTTACTTTAAAAACTCAACCAAAGCACTTATTATTGCCCGAGCTTCATCTGCGATGTCTAAAACCAAACGTGGAGAGATAAGGGCTTTTGGACTGGCAGGTAAAATTTTTCCTACAAGCGATGAAAAAAAGATAAACGCTGAACATACGGCAAACTTTTTTGTTATAGACGATTTAGGTGGAACCGATGCCGAACACTTTACCGATGTAGAACTAACCAATGAACCCAAAGTGACAACCACAAGTGAAGTTTTAAAAAACCTACTCTACGCTCTAAAAGTAAGCAAAGCCTTTTCTGATGCTGACAAAAACCCAACCATACGCCAACTATATGAAGTCTCTGAACTTGGAGAAAAAGAGAAAAGCAACATTATCACCCCAAAATGGATGAAAATCACAGCCCAAAAAGGTCAAACCGTAGATACAGAAGATTTTAGAGATGAATTTGCTTTAACCAACAATAAAAAAATAGTTTTTGACATAGCCGTAGCGAGTAAAGAGATAGAAAATAAGAAAGATTGGAAAACCATAGGAACCATAACTTTTGATAGTTCTGTAGTTTCAACAACTTGTGACCACAGACTGCACTTTCACCACCCTAAGTGGAGAGATGATTTGAAATATCAGTAGCACGATAAATCATACGCTACTCATACCCTTTAATATGATGTTCTTTTTTATATTTGAAGGCATTAGCATCATCGGTAGTTATTTTAAATATATCTTTTATAGCATCAACACGTTTAATAGAGTTTGTCTCCGATGAACATTGACGCAAGTTTTGTGTGGCATCGTGAAGAAACCTCTTAAACATCTGCTCTGCCATCTTTTCAATGTTCTCTTTGTACTCTTTTGGTACAAATTTTTTCTTAATAGCTCGTTCAAGCTCTTTTTCTATGGCTGATTTTGCTTGTAGTCTCATATCTTTAATCACAGGTTCTATAGACAACTTGCGAAGCCATTTGTAAAACTCATCTTTATACTTTTCTACAATAGCAACAGCTCTTATCGCCTGTTCCTCTTTTAAAGCATAGTTCTCTTTTGATATCATTTTTAAGTCATCTATCCTAAAGAGTTGTAGTTTTTCTAAGCCCATATCATCAATATCTCTTGGAATTGCCATATCGAACCAAACTCTATCTAAGTTATCATTTTCAAGCATTGAAGCGTCTATGATTGTCCCCTTAGCAGAAGTAGCCGAAAAGAGTAGTCTGTATCTATTGATATATTTATGAAGATTATCCATGGTATCAATCCAAACATTATCACCCAACTCTTTTACTCGCTCCTCTAGCCTCTCTCTATTACGCCCCAAAAGCAATACATCACAATCTAAACGTAAAAGATTCTTAGCAGCTATCATTCCCATGTCACCAGCCCCAATGATGACGGCTACCATACCTGATATGTTGTCACCATAAATCTTATGAGCTTGTGTTACAGCCACCGAAGCGATAGAGAGAGGATAACGAGAGATATTGGTAACATTACGCACCTCAGCTGCACACTTTACAGCATAAGAGATGACTCTGTTAAGTTTTTTACCAGCTGTCTTATTATGAAAGGAGAAACGATATGCCTCTTTAACCTGACCTGTTATTTGTGATTCACCTATAACCAGCGACTCCAAGGAAGAGACTACAGAGAATATATGATAAACAGCATCAGCATCATCATAACGTCCATCCATCTTTTTTAACTCATAAAAACTTAAACCAGATTTTAAACTTAAAAGTCCTAAGATAGCATGATAACTAGAAAAAGTGTCTCGTGTGGCGATAACAATCTCGACTCTATTACATGTAGAGACAATATATGCCTCATCTATAAAATCAAAACCTGTTAACTTCTCTAGCATTACTTTTTGTTCATCTAAAGTAAAGGCTAATTTCTCTCTGCTCTCTTGTTCACAGTTTTTATGGTTAAATGAGACAACTTGGTAGGACATTTAGAACTCTCTTTCTATCATCGCTTTGGCTATATTTGACAAATCTTTTTCACCCAAAGACTCCATCAACTCTATCGCTTCTAAAATAAGCTCTTTGGCTTCAGCGTATGATTTCTCTATAATATTAAACTTTTTCATAGCAGATTTTATCCACAAAGCTTCATCAGCACTGAGTCTCTTACGATGCAGTGAGACCAAGTATGCTCTATCTTCTTCTGCTAACACCTCATACAAGTACATATAGGGTAAAGTCACTTTCCCCTCCACAAAATCGTGAAGAGCAGGTTTTCCAAGGGTTTGGCTGTCTGCAGTGATATCTAAAATATCATCTATCATCTGAAAAGCAATACCCAAACTACGACCATAAGTTCTATAGGGTTCACGTGGTTTCCCTACTAAAATAGCTGCCGCTTCTGCACTGGCTTCCATAAGAGAAGCTGTCTTTTGGTAAAGCATCTTTAAGTAAGCATCACGGTTAGTATGAAACTTTTTAGAAAGTTCTACATCTGCCAACTCTCCTAGACTTAGTTGCACAACAGCATTAGAGACCACTTTTGCAACCTCTGGCGATATACTTATCAACTCAAAAAAGGCTTTTGAGTAGAGTATGTCTCCTATCATAATGGCTGTTTTGTTACCTTCACTGGCATTAACCGAGACCTTACCTCTTCGAGTATTGGCATCATCTATCACATCATCATGAAGCAGACTTGCTGCATGTATCATCTCGACAGTTGCAGCAGTTTTAACTACTTTCAAGTCACTACCAGCAATCTTCAAAATCAACTTTGTTCTCAGTCGTTTTCCATGTGGCAAGTTTCGATAGAGCGACGATACATATCTATCATCTAGCTCAGCAATATACTGTTCTATCTTTCTCTCTACAGCATTTATCACCTATTTTATCCTTTTTAATTATAAAAATTATAAAAAATATTAATCTATATTTTCTTTAGTTAATTAAGTCAATGATTATAGCAAATGTATCTAATGAGAAGTTAAAAACTTTATGGAAACCAGAGAGATATCTACTTAAGGAGTATTTGAAGCAGTTTTAAATATACTAGAACGCCACAAATGAAAGGAAAAAAATGAAACCAACAATAATAATACCCCTCCTCCTCATACTATTCTCACTCAATAGTTTTGCAGATGAAAACAACAACTCTGCTGATATAAATAACACAAAAGATATTAACCTTTCTAATGATTATAATATAACTGAAAATATAGATATTGAGGTCAATACCGACAACTGTGTAGGTTGCCACGGTCTAAACTTTGAAAAATCTGCCATGGGTATATCAAATATAGTTAAAGATATGACTAAAGAGTACATAGAAGCCACTCTTTTTAACTATAAGTACAACTCAACCAACAAAAACATGGATGCTCTAATGGCATGGCAAACAGCTCAATTGTCAGATGATGAGATAAGAGCTATTGCTCATAAACTTGGGAAGTAGGTCAAAATTAGACTTCTCTCTCAACAGCAAACTTTTCTAATGTTTCCAAAGGAATATGTTCTAAAATAACTTGATGAGTTGACTCTAAAAAAACTTTAGGTGCTTTTCCATGCTTCATGGCTCTAACAAAATTTCCTGATGCCAAACACCATTTTTCACCAGCTTTTACACCTAAAAAACCATACTGTGGCATGGGTGTAGAGAGGTCATTACCTACTTTTTTAGAATACTCTAAAAACTCCTCTGTTGCTAAAATACAAATGGTATGTAATGCAGGGTTATCCATACCCGAGTTACATGAACCATCTCTATAAAATCCTGTTACGGGGTCTTTGCTACACGGTTTTAAGGGTTCTCCAAAAACATTAAGAGGTTTAAACATATCTATCCTTTATTCTACTAAACTCAAGAGTTATACCTTCAAAAATCTAAAAAAGAAATTAATTTGTAAAAAATTTTCGTAGGGTGTAGACCCCGTCTACACCGTGTTAGAAATAATTAATATTTAAATAAATGTCTTTTTGATTTTGTCGGTGTAGTCAGGGACTACACCCTACGGTTCATATAAGGGTTAGCTCTTGATTTCATGGTACTTAAATCGTATTCTTCCATTTCAAACTCTTTAGCAGAAAGTAACCAACTCTCTTTTGCTTTTTCTAGCTCTTGTAGTGCTTCTATTTTAGTTTCACCATCTGCCATGCACCCTTTTAGGTGAATATACTCTGCCAAATAGCCTCCACCCTCGGCATCGGTTAATTTTCGTATTTTAATCTCTTCATTCATCTTCATCTCCTTATAGCTCGTCTATCATTTTTAAGAGTTTAATTATGTAGATAGGTTTAGTGATTTTCTAAAAATGAGTTTGCTATAGGTTGATATTCAAGACAAAAGTATATTAACTCTCATCTTTCTTATTTTTCATATACTCCAAAAGTTCCTCTTTTTTAATATTGAGTTTTTGAACTACATCGTCTATGGCTAATTGAAACTCTTTTATCATAACCATTGCACTCTCAAAGGTAGCATTTTTAGCTCCTAACTCATAAAATGGTGTTTTTTCTATATCTACAGTTAACATATCTACTCCTTTTATTACTTCATCTTTCAAATTACGATTGGTTGAAAGAACACTTACCATTTTTAGGTAATTTCTAAACTCTTGTTCATTGCTTAACTCTTTTAGTCGTATTAAAATCGTATTGACTACCGTCTGCTTATCTTTCTCTTCAAAGTCACAAAGGATTGAAAGTACCACAGCAGATGGGTTATTACTCTTTAAAAGTTTTTCACAAGAGATATTTTTCATATCTATTATAGCATAAGAGTAATCCAATCCATGCTTATTAATACTATTTTGCATATTACATTGCCATTCACCAATATAGAGGAGATACTGTTTTATCTCTAAATTATCATATTCAAAGAGTATGTCACTAAGATAACGTAACATTCGTTGGTGCATCTGTTTATGGTTATTGTTTTGTATCTCTATATGGATTATCTCATTACCATTTT
>JALVXD010000230.1 GCA_027038295.1 Campylobacteraceae bacterium | reverse complement strand
GCAGAGACGACACGGATGTTCGAGACTGCTGCCTGGTCATAATCAAACGCACCCAGTCGTTTAAAGTCACGATCATATTTGTCCAAAAGGACTATAGTAGAGAGGGAGTAGTTTCTAATGTTCTCTATAACCACAACATAGTGTGTACCCATATTGGTGTCAAGCAGCAGCACTTCATCATCTTTTAAGAAGTGGACGCTTTTGTGTACTCTGTTATAAGGATCCATACAGTTGTAAGTGCCATTACCGTTGGCTTCACAGTTGTAACGGTTGTCAAAACGTGCAAAAGTCTTTGCCTCTACACGGCCAAAGTTGGTCAATGACGCAAGCAGTTCAATGTTGCCATTGTCATCTACCAGGTACGGCATCCCTTTGTCAAAGTTGACATCATCTCTGCCGTTAACCCAAAGGTCGATGTCATCAAAGCTCAACGAGGTCTTGAAACTTCCCTCAAGTGTTGGTTCATCATCTGCACCCACTAAAGTACCATTTAACTCATTGTTCTCGGTGTTTTGTGCATCAAAATAGAGTTTACCGTCAAAACTGCGTCCTTTGGCACTCTCTACTGTACCATTCAAGGCAGCACTGATAGCTCTAGGTACAAAGTTTAAAGTACCCTCTTCTTGAACATAGACACGCATGTCAAAGGCATTAACATTTGCTATAGTCGCTGGTGTTGTGTTAGAACCTATACGGCCCATACCTTCTAGGTCGAGTGTCCCATCATTACGGTTAAACAAAAATCCTGAAAGGTTAAGCGCATAGCCATTACCACTGATGGTGTTGACACTGTTAGAGCTGACCACACGGTTAAACGAGACTGCATTGATGTTCATAGAGGTCGCTTCAAAGTGGGTCTGAAAGGCTACATTAGCACTGTTACCATCAGTACCGGGATTGGTCACCTGAAAATAAGCGTCACCATCTACACTGCTCTCACATAAAAAGAAGACCAGACAGATGTTAACATCCAGGTTGCCTGCAGCAAACTCGACCTTGTCCCCATAACTGCTGGTGTGACTACCATAATAGTTCTCAGCGTTCATCGCATTATCCATAGCAATACTTGCACTTTGTGCCAGTGCCTGCATACGCGCGTTAAAACCATTCATAGTTGCATTAAGATCGTTCACAACCTCCATCTGGAAGTCAGTACTCAAGACATAACTCTCTTCTAAAAGCGCTTTCATGTTAAGTGCACTTGACATTCCCTGAGGCATCAACTCGCGCATGATGTTCTCTGTCTCCAAAGACATCAGGTCATGCGTCTGTCCGTTAGTCGTATAGAGACTTAGTGGTCCCGAGCGCATGTTTCTGGCAAAGTACTTGGCATCTTCCAAATCAACAGAAGCACTCTGTGTCATCAAAGCGTCCACCGTAGCAGAGGCACCCTCCGCACTCTGAGGTAGATGGCCTTCACGCAGATCAGCAATAGGTGTCACCTCACCCTCATCAATGATCTCATCTTGAGGTTCTTCTCCTGCGACAGCATGTGCATAGCAGAGACGTTTTGCACTTTTGAGTGTTGTGACCTTTGCTTCATCACTGGCATTTGAGAACCAGTAAGACTCATAAACATCACCACCTTCACTCACAGCATCAGCAGCAATACAGTAGCCCTCATCAAGATAGTTTATATCGATCACCCAGTCACCCATCAGCCCCGTAGAGATCATCAGACCCT
>JALVXD010000229.1 GCA_027038295.1 Campylobacteraceae bacterium | reverse complement strand
GAGAACCTTCTCCTACTCGAATCTCTCGACTTTTATATCTATCTTCTAAGTTTATGGCTATCTCTCTCATAAGAGGTCTCATATCAAATTTACTAATTTGTAGTTTCTGTTCACCACTCTCAAAACTGTTCCAAAGCAGTAGACGACTTAAAAGTTCTTCTATTTTATCACCATTATTATAGATTTTATGTAAAAATTTAGTACGAAGTTTAGGAGGGATATCTTCATCATCAGTAAGGGTTTGAGCATAACCCATTATGGCTGCTATAGGATTTCGAAACTCATGAGCAATGGCTGAGAGCATGTCAGAGCGTTGACGATTTTTTAGTTTGATTTTGGCTGTATATTTTCGTTTTTCCTTCTCTCTCTTTTGCATTTTTCGTAAAGTAAAAATTAATTTTTCATTAATACGTTCAAACTCACGAGTAAAAAAATGAGCTGATGGTTTGGGGTTGGCACTTGCACCAGATAGATACGTTTCTACATTTTTCAGCTCTTTAGAGACACGTTTGGTACCATGATAAACAGAGATTAGAAGTAGTATTTGAGAGGCAATAAAAAGAGTTATATAGAAGTAGTTGTTTTTAAACTCTTCAGGGGTCATAAAGAGAATAATCGAAAAGAGTAGAGTAACAAAAATAACAATAGTAATTAGTCGTGCTATGACATACTGGCTCAGTGAAGGTCGTCTGTACATAGCCACGCTAACTTATTTTTTTTCAAGCTCACGAACTTGTTTTTTAAGCTTATTAATCTCTTTTGTATATTGGTCTAAAGACTCCTGAATCTCACCAATATCCCACTCCTCTTCTGCTAACTCTAACTCATCACGTTTCTCTCGATACATCGCTAAAAGTTTTTCAAGTTTTACTTTTAACTCTTCTACTGTTTCATTTATTACTTCTGACATGGTTTATCCTTTTCCAATTCTAAATAGTTTTTAGAATCGTGCTATCATATTAACAAAAATATTATAAAGAGTCTCCACTTCTTTGATGCTTGTTCTCTCATTTAAGCCATGTATTCGGTCATTTATGACACCAAACTCTACAACTTCTATGCCATAAGGGGCGATGTGTCGTCCATCACTGGTTCCTCCTGCTGTAGAGAGTTTGGTTTTTATACCTATCTCTTCTTCTATGGCAGCTGTTAATTCATTTACAATATATGAGTTACGATTGGTAATAAAGGGGTAAGAACCTTGTTGTAACTCTAACTCATAGTCTAATCCAAAGAGTTGCTCTTCCATAAAGGCTTTTAGACTCTCTTGTGTTGTCTTAGTTGAGTTACGAACATTGAACATCATTTTTAAAGAGTTTGGAGTTACATTGGTCACTTCCATTCCAGAACGAATATCAGTAATAACCAGTTTAGATGGAGCAAAATTTTCATCACCATTATCTAGGTCATGAGCTGCTATTTTAGGCAAAACTGTAGCAATATTATGAATAGGGTTAATCGCTTTTTCAGGGTAAGCAGCATGTCCCTGCTTTCCTTTTAGAGTTAAAAAACCATTTATAGACCCACGACGACCTATCTTAATGGCATCACCCATCTCTACTTCACAAGTAGGTTCTGCAATAATGCAGTAGTCAGGTAATAAATTTATCTCTTTAAGATGTTTTAAAACTATCTGTGTTCCATAGGTTCCATCACCCTCTTCATCAGAAGTCAACAACAGTGAAAGACGACCCGAAAAGTCACTGTTCATATCACGTATGGACTGAACAAAAGCAGCCACACCAGATTTCATGTCTTGTGTTCCACGTGCGTAGATGTATCCATCTTTAATGACAGGTACAAAGGGGTTAGTGTCCCACCCCTCTCCTGCTGGAACAACATCTACATGTCCAGCAAAACAGAGGTGTTTTCCCTCCCCAAACTTCTTGGTAAGCCAAAGGTTTTTAACCCCACCTTCGTTTATCCATGTTGCTTCAAAATCTTCTAAGTAGTTTTCGATGTAATTCAATAACCCACCATCATCAGGGGTTACTGATTTGGTAGCCAGTAGTTTTAAAAACAAATCTATAACATCTAATCTTTTTTCCATAATACTATACCTTCTGCTAATTTACGGAACAATAGCAGATAATATATTAAAAATGAACCCTACTTATTTAAATTGACTACAAAGAGTATCTTCATTTGAATTACAGATTAATTCTTTAACCCAACCAGCTACAACCTTAGCACCTTCTGCATTAAAATGTGTTCTACCAGAATATGCAAAAAAGTCTCGTAAAGCTTGATTATTAGGATATTTATTATATTCTACAAAACTTTTATACTCTAAATCAAGCAACAATACATTCTCATCTTCTGCTAAATCTTTCATCGTTTGAGGATACTCACCATGCGTTCTTTTGTTTTTATATAGGCGATTAACAGGTGTAATCAAGACGGGGGTAATACCTAAATTTCTAGCTGTATCAATATAGCTTTTTAAATATGTATAATAAGAGTTATCTCTTCCTGTTTCGGTGTGTCTGTATCCCTGTTTTTCATCATTATGACCAAACTGAATAAAAAGATACGCTGGATTTAACAAATTGGCATTTTGCATCATATTTTTTACCGTTGACCAGTCGTGATGACTTGCAGAGTCAATCAAAAATGATTTAGAACTTGCACCTGCTCTTGCACGATTATAAACATTATTTGAATTTTTCATGTGCGTATTTAATTTACTTCCCCAACCAACATTCCCTGGAGTTTCATTATATACTGTTGAATCTCCTATTATAAAGATTTTTGAAGCTAGATTTTGCTGTTGAGTTAAAGTAGCCTTCACGTCATAACTCGCTGCTTTATATCCATACACACCTATATAGACATCTTGATTTTTATCTACGCTAATAGAACAACTATCATTATTCTTTCTACTCTTTACTGACCTACAATCATATAATGACTCTGTTGTTTTTTGACCAACACGTACATACAAATCAGCATCTGCACTTAAATTACTTATAAGTGCATCAAGTGTTGCTCCACGTACTCCAGCTATCTTATAAAATTTAGTTTCATTCTGTTTCACTGAATCTGATACAGCCACACCTGAGGTAAGTGTTCTAATATTGTTAACAGCTTCTACAGCCTTTAAATTAAAGTTACTGGCTCTATAACCATAAACTCGTATATAAACTTCTGCTCTTTTAGGTAAGGTAACCGAACAAATTTCACTCTTTGTTCCACTCTTTTGTGATTTACAATCATAGATTTTACCTTGTACTTTATGACCTATTCGTACAAATATATCTGCGTCATCGCTTAATCCATCTAATAACACAGTAACAACACTTCCCGCTGATGCAAGTATTTTATAATCAGTTACTTCACCTTGTTCAATATGAGAAGAGGTAACTTCCCCTGATGTAATCGTTACAACATTTGCAAAGAGAATATTTACAAACAACATAAAAAAAATAACTTTTTTCATTCTTTCATTCCTTATTTAAAATAAGGATAATTATAACATATTAAAACATTTATTGTTCTTAGATATTAAATTTTTTAGAACAATAGAAAGATATAGAAGATTTTTAGAGAAATTATCCTTTGATAATCTCTCCACGGTAGGTAACAATACCCCCTGCATGGTTAATGACATTTTTCATACCATTTTGTAAAAAAACCTGTTGAACTTGACCTGAACGGTTGTCTGTTCTACAAGTAAAAATAACGGTTTTTTCTTTATTCTCATTTAAAAAATCTTCAGCCCATGACTGAAACATAGATGTAGGCTTTAAAAGATCTACACCTTTAATATGACCATGGTCATACTCATACTGCTCACGAACATCAACCAAAATAAAATCAACATCTCCTGCTTCACGTTCTTTTAATAAAACCTCTAGTTCTTCTGATTGGACATGACTTTTTTGTAACAATTCACTCATATTTTATCTATTCCTTTACTGCATTTTCTTTTACATACTCTGGGGTACAAAATATACCACAGTGACATTTACCCTCAGTGGGAATCTCTTCGTTTAAACCCTGTGGACAAGGACAAACACGGTCATCTACACTTTTAAACTTTCCTGGTTTTTTCTCATCAGGTTCCACCATAAAACATGGACAAAATCTTTTACCATAAAGAACTTTATGTCTAGCAAGTCCCATAATGACACCCTCATTTACATCTTCCATTGGGTGATATTCAAATCCAAACTGATTACATACTTTGTCAGTAAACTTTTTTGTCTTTTCTAGCTCTTCTATAAACTCTGCTGAGCTCATATCTAATTGTGGCATCATAATGATTTCCTTTGGTTATAATTGAATATATATTACCTTAAACTCTTTTAATATATAATGCGACCATTAAAATGTTTATAACAAAAAGGATAACTGTGACTATAGACAACACTGTATTGGAAAAATTAGAGAAGCTTTCAATGTTAAAAATAGAAGATGACAAAAAAGATGCGTTGGCAACACAATTAACGGAGATACTCGCTTATATTGAAAATCTTAATGAACTAGACACGGATACTCTTGATGCTTCGTTTTCTACACTTTCAGGGGGTACACCTCTTCGAGAAGACATACCAAAAACCAACACAGAGGTTTCACAAAACATCTTTAGACATGCACCCAATGCAGAGAATGATTTCTTTATTGTTCCTAAAATTATAGAATAACAAGATTATAAATACTTAAGAAAATATAAAGAATAATTTATATATTATTATCTTTAAATTAATATAAAGATGATAATATGGCTATAGATATAAAAAAACTACTTCAAAGTGTTGTCTCTCATGGGGCATCCGACCTTCACTTGGTTGCTCGTTCTGAACCTCAAATTCGTATAGATGGTACGCTTAAAGCTGTAAACCTACCTGTGCTTACAGGTGAAGATATAGAAGAGATGTGTTATGCACTACTTACAGAAAAACAGAAAAAATCATTTGAAGAGCATCTTGAGCTTGACTTTGCCTTGCTTCTTCCTGGAATTGGACGATTTAGAGCAAACTACTATAGAACACTTGGTGATATTGCTGCTGCATTTCGTATTATTCCTACAGAGATTCCAGCACTTGATGACCTTAATGCCCCTGCTATTTATAAAAAACTTATTAAAAGAGAAAAAGGTCTTATTTTAGTAACTGGGCCTACAGGTTCAGGTAAATCAACCACCTTAGCAGCCATGCTAAATGAGATTAACCTTACAGAACACAAACACATAGTCACCGTTGAAGACCCTGTGGAGTTTATTCACCAAAACAAAAAGTGTGTCTTCTCTCACAGAGAGACAGGTAGCGATACAAAGGGCTTTGCTGTAGCACTTAAGTATGCTATGAGACAAGACCCAGACATCATACTTATCGGGGAGATGAGAGATAAAGAGACCATCGAAGCAGCACTAACAGCAGCAGAGACTGGTCACTTAGTCTTTGGAACACTACACACCAACTCTGCACCTGGTACCATTAACCGTATTATTGATGTTTTTTCAGGTGAAGAGCAAGGTCAAATTAGAACCATGATTTCAACATCATTGGTTGCTGTTGTTGCCCAAATGCTTCTTCCTAAAAAAGGTGGTGGAAGGGTTGCTGTCCCTGAGATAATGACAAGTAACCACGCTATAGCAAACCTAATTAGAGAAAATAAAGTCCATCAAATCGAATCACAAATGCAACTAGGACAAGGAGAGAGTGGAATGCAAACACAAACTCAGGTTTTAGTAAGACTACTCAAGCAAAATATTATTACAAAAGAACATGCTATCCAATACGCAACCAAACCTGATGAAGTAAAAAGACAAATCAACTTTAAATAATTTTTGATATAATATTGGCTAATTTTTAAAAACAAGGGTTGGTATATTATGGAGTTAATGGGCTTTCATGTAGTAGATATGATAATCGTTGGACTTGTCCTCTTTTTAGCTATAAGAGGGCTTGTCAATGGTTTCAGTAAAGAGTTGTTTAACTTCTTAGCCCTTATAGGTGGTATTGCTATTGCAGCAAGAACCAATGAAACTGTTGGTAAATTTATAGCTGAGCAAAATATTCTACCTGAACTTAGTTCAGATTTTCAAAAACTTATAGGTTTTGCAACTGTTCTTATATTAATATTGGTAATTTTTAATATTATCTCCTCTATTAGAACAAAATTTAGAACCGAAACCCCTGGTGTTATTAGTAGAATTTTAGGTTATTTGATTAGTGTTACTCGTTATATTTTCATTTTTTCACTTATTATTTTTGGTATTAGCAATGCTGATTTTCTTAGAGAAAAGCTTTCAAAACATTATGAAAAAAGTCAACTTTTTCAACCAATGGTTGAACTTGGTGGAGAGCTACTTGATGCAGATAAAACTTCTGAAGAAAATGTTCAAGAGAACATAACTAAAGAAAATAATGCATCAAGTGAAAACAATGATACCAATAGAAGCGATAATAACATCACTATGAATTTAAATGTTAAACTAACTGAGCACAATAAATCTAACTGAGATTAAAAGGGCAACATAGATGCAAAATACAATATCATATGATGATGTTTTAGAAAATTTTAAAAAATTATTAAAATCCAATAATTTAAAGTATACCATGCAAAGAGAGTTGATACTTAAAATTATTTATGATAACGATGGACATTTCACACCTGAGGACATATATAATCTTATTAAAGAAAATCATCCAACTGTAAAACTTGGTATTGCAACAGTTTATCGTACACTAACGCTACTTGAAGATGCCCATATAGTTAGTTCTATATCTTTTGGGACACAAGGGAAAAAGTATGAATTTGGCTTAACTGACCACCATGATCATTTAGTCTGTTTAGAGTGTGGTAAAATTGAAGAGTTTTTTGATGAAACCATTGAGAAACAGCAAGAGGAAATTGCAAAAAAGTTTAATTTTAAGATGAGCAATCATATTATGAAGATTGTGGGTACTTGTTCAGCTTGTCAAGCCAAATAAGTCACCCCCCACAAAATCTACGACCATTCACATTGCAAATTATAAAATAGATATATAAAAAAATAGGAGAAAACTTGATATTTGATAATCAATATATTCAAGAACGAATTAAAAAAACCCAAACATTAAGAGAAAAAGGGATTAACCCTTATCCAAACCAAGTAAAAAAAGGAACATCATCAGCACAATTTTTAAATGAATGTGCTTATGTTCATGACATCGATACCGATGAGATGAAAAAGGATGAGACAAAAAGTTATAGATTAACTGGTCGTCTAAAATTCATTAGAATCATGGGAAAAGCAGCCTTTGCAAAGATAGAAGATGAAGATGGTCTTGTACAAATTTACTTTAATCGTGATGACCTTCCAGAGGGATACTACAATGAAGTAGTAAAAAGACTCTATGAAGTTGGTGATATCATCGAAGTTAAAGGCTACCCATTTGTGACAGGAACAGGTGAACTTACATTGCACTGTTTAGAGGTAAACTTGGTAACAAAATCTATCTCTCCACTTCCTGAAAAGTTTCATGGGATTCAAGACCAAGAGATTAAGTATAGACAGCGTTACCTAGATATGATTATGGATGCAGAGGTTACTAAACGTTTTAAACTTCGTTCTAAAATCGTATCTGGTATTCGACACTTCTTTGAGAAAAAAGGCTTTTTAGAAGTAGAAACACCTATGATGCACCCTATTTTAGGGGGAGCAAATGCCAAACCATTTACTACGCACCATAATGCATTGGGGGTAGACAGATTTTTAAGAATTGCTCCAGAGCTTTACCTTAAACAACTTATTACTGGTGGTATGGATGCAGTATTTGAAATAGGTAAAAACTTTAGAAATGAAGGGATTGATGCTAC
>JALVXD010000228.1 GCA_027038295.1 Campylobacteraceae bacterium | reverse complement strand
CTATGTGATGAGTATGGATTAAGTAAGCTTTTTGAAATTAAGCCAAATTTGGAGAATAAAAATATTGATACCCTCAAACCCAATAAAAACTTCTATATGCAAGGTTCAGTAGCTACACTCTGTATAGATGGGGGAAAAAAGAAAAAAGTCCGTGCAGGAGATATCTTAGGAACACTTTGTAAAGATATAGGCATAGAGAACAAACACATTGGTAAAATTAATGTTTATGCAACACACTCTTATGTGGCTATTGATAAGTCAATTATTAAAAAAGCATTTAATGGTTTAAAAAATGGGAAAATAAAAGGGAAAAAGTTAAGAGTTTGGTGGTTGGACTAAACAGTCCAACCAAAAGAGATGTTACTCGCTAAATGCACCCACAGAAGTTAAATGTTCATAACGTTGATTAAGCATTTCATCAATGGTTAACTCTTTAAGTGCAGCAACATTTTCAAGAAAATATTTTTTTACTACTTCTGCTGCTGGTTTTTTACCTCTATGTGCACCAATTAAAGGTTCATCTAAAATATCATCTACCAATCCATAACTAAGAAGATCATCTGGTGTGATTTTCAGTGCTTTGGCAGCTTGTTCAACTTTTGAAGGGTCATTCCATAAAATAGCAGCACACCCTTCTGGTGAGATAACAGCAAATACAGAGTAACGCATCATTGCTAATTTATCTGAAACACCAATGGCTAAAGCACCACCAGAACCACCTTCTCCAATCACTATAGATATCATGGGAACTTTAATATTTGTAAATTCAAAAAGGTTCTTTGCAATCGCTTCACTCTGTCCACGCTCTTCAGCACCAAGCCCAGGGTATGCACCTGGAGTGTCTATAAGCATAAGTACAGGAATATTGAATTTCTCTGCAAGTTTTACAGCACGAAGTGCTTTTCTATACCCCTCAGGATTTGGCATACCAAAGTTTCTTTTTAACTTATGTTTGGTTCCACGCCCTTTTTGCTCACCAATAACCATGGTTTTTTGACCATCTATATAACCCATATAACATAAAATAGCTGGGTCATCACGAAATGCTCTGTCTCCATGAATTTCATAAGCATCATCCATAATCAAACGAATATAATCTAAAGCATAAGGTCTATCAGGATGACGTGCAAGTTGTAACTTCTGATAGTCACTTAGTGACTTCATCGTCTTTTCAACTTCTTTTTCTAAATCTTTTTCAAATGTCTCAATAGCAAAATCATCATTTTTTGCACGAGAAGAGTCAATATCTTGTTGAATCTGCTCAATTTTCTTTTCAAATTCTAAATACGTTGCCATATAACGTCCTTATACTTTTTTGAAGATTACAACTCCATTTGTTCCACCAAAACCAAACGAATTACTCATAACAACATTAAGTTCAGCATCACGTACACCAGTAGTTACATAATCCAAATCACAATTCTCATCTGGAGTTGTGTAGTTAATTGTTGGTGGTAATTTTCCATCACGCATTGCCATTAGACAAACGACTGCTTCAATAGCACCTGCAGCACCTAAACAGTGACCTATCTGCCCTTTAATCGAACTCATTGGAGGACAATTTTCTTTACCACCAAATAACTCTTTTACGGCTACTGTTTCATTTTTATCATTGGCTGGAGTTGATGTACCATGTGCATTAATATAATCTACTTTGATATCACCTGCCATACGCATAGCCGCTTTCATAGCACGAAGTGGTCCATCCATAACTGGAGTTGTAATGTGATTGGCATCACCACTCTCTCCAAATCCAACTACTTCTCCATAAATTTTTGCTCCACGAGCCACTGCCATTTCATACTCTTCAAGTACCAATGCTGCTGCACCTTCACCCATAACAAAACCATTTCGGTCTGCATCAAATGGACGTGATGACTCTTTAGGGTTTTCGTTATTTGTACTCAAAGCTTTCATCGCAGCAAAACCACCAATACCTGCTCCACAAATAGCAGACTCTGCACCAACTACCAACATTCTATCTGCACCATCAAGCATAATGGTCTTAGTCGCTTCTGCTATGGCATGTGTTCCAGCTGCACAAGCAGTTACAGAAGCTAAGTTTGGTCCTTTAATCCCATGTTCAATAGAGATAAAACCACCCAACATGTTAACAAGAGATGAAGGAATAAAGAAAGGAGAGATACGTCTTGGACCACGATTTTCACAAACTATAGAGTTCTTCTCAATATTTGGAAGTCCACCAATCCCCGAAGCCGAAGAGATACCAAAACGTTCCATATCTATTTCATCAGTAAAATTCGCATCAGCCATTGCTTCTTGC
Organism: Campylobacteraceae bacterium; assembly: GCA_027038295.1. Classification (GTDB taxonomy): domain Bacteria; phylum Campylobacterota; class Campylobacteria; order Campylobacterales; family Sulfurovaceae; genus UBA1140. Next base: position 27,468 of record JALVXD010000228.1, on the reverse strand, counting down.
GTAGCTTTGATTCCTAGGTGAATAAATCGATCAGCTTTTTTGACCTCTTTCGCATCCATTACCTTACTAGCATCAAAACCAACAATCTCTCCTGCAATTTTTACAGAAAATTTTTCAGCATCAAAAAGCTCAATCTCTTTAATTCCACATTCACCATTTAAAATAGCTGCAAATGAACTCTCTTTGTCTTGCCCTACGCTGTTGATCATTCCTAAGCCAGTAATTACTACTCTTTTCACTCTATCTCCTATGCATTTTTAAGATATATATCAAACTAATTAAAATAGCTTCATATATATTTTAAATATAAAAGGGCAGACACATTGGTCTGCTCTTATTATGCTTGAATATTTTCAATAAATTTTATTGCATCTGAAACAGTTGCAATTTTTTCAGCATCTTCATCAGGAATTTCAATATCGAATTTCTCTTCAAGTGCCATTACTAGTTCAACAACATCAAGGCTATCAGCACCAAGGTCTTCTACAAACTTAGACTCTTCCTTAACCTCATCTGGGTTTACGTTTAGTTGTTCTACAACAACTTCTTTTACATCATCAAATAGTGCCATAACACTCTCCTAATAGTTAAATTTATACTTGGAAGTATAGCAAAAAAATATAAATATACATATGGCTTCTCTTCTCTTCATCATTTATACATCAAACTTTCCCTAATTGTAAACACTATTTATAGAAAAAACTCTTTTTTTCATATAAAAAATAATAAATCAAAAAACATCTCATTTATATCTATAAATAATTGTGTAAAATCCATTTATATATATAATGTAAGTAAATATTTTATCTATTTGTCTATAAATAATTTTTAACATCTCTGTTTTTTAATAATTAAAAAAGAATAATTATAAAAATAATTAAATTTGTAGTAAAAAAATCTTAAATATTTTTTTATTTATCTAAACAATTAAACTGTGGTCTTTATAATCTAAATATTTTTCTAAAAAAATATACTTTTAACTTGTTTATAAGAAAAGCAAGATATAATTCCCAAATTTTTTTAAATCAAGGATATTACCAAATTATGATAAAACATTTGACTATATTGACAGCCTTAACCTTAACTGCATCTGCATTAGATAATGCATATCTTGCAAAAGTGTCTGAAGGTATCAAAAATTATCATGCTGAAGTGATAACTTATAATACACCAGCACACGAAATCCCCATGGTGGATAACACCAAAAAGAGTCAAGTAACGACTCCGACAATAACCAAAGAGGAAAGGGTTACTGTTGTAAACAAAAAGATAAACAACTACGATGACATTAAAATCTTCAAAACCAAAGAAATCGAACCTATCAACTACACCAATACCATCTCTCTTAACAAACTACAAGTTTCAGAGAAAAAACAAAAATTTTTCCATATGATTCTTCCTGCTATTTTAATCTCTAAAGCAAATTTAAAATTAAAAAGAGAACGAGTTCTTTCATTGATGTCAACACCTAAAGAGGAACTTTTAAAAGAGGATAGAGAGTTTTTAGAGCATTTATATAAAACTTATAAAACTAAAGATAATCATACCTTAGTAAGTCGTTTAAAAACTCACCCTGTAAGTATTATTTTAGCTCAAGCAGCTATTGAGTCTGCATGGGGAGAGTCTAGATTTTTTAAAGAAGGTAACAATATTTTTGGTATGTGGTCATACAATAAAAATGAACCACGAATAAAAGCACATCATACTAGAAATGGGAAAGCCATTTATGTAAAGAAGTATGCTTCACTTAGTGATGCCATTGATGATTACTTTGCAGTTATTGGTAGAGGTGCCTATAAGAACTTTAGAAAACAGAGAAGCATTACAGATAACCCTCTTAAATTAGTAGATTACTTAGTAAACTATTGTGAGTTAGATAACTACCCAAATAAACTAAAAAAATTCATTGTACATAACAAACTTAGAAAGTTTGATAAATTTAAAATCTCAAGTAATTATATATAAAGAGAATGTTGTCAAGTGACAACATCCTATCTTCTCTACTTCTTATGTTCTATTTGAACCGTATCATTTGTAGAACTACCCGAACCAAATACTTTTCCTATAATATTTTTAAATCCTGCTTCATTCTCTTCATATTCACGCTCTGCTTCTTGTAAAGCACTCTCCCATGCCGATGAAAATCCTGGTGCTTGAAGCATCATTTTTCTTAAAGCATTATCATAAAGGTTAAACTGTCTAAGTTCAGCACGTCCAGGTTTTTGACCTAAAGTTTTTACAGAAATTCTCAAATTTTCATTCTCTTTTTTAAGTGCTTCCATATCTGCCATAAGCGTTTTATTACCTGCATCAGTAATCTTCATCTGTCTCTCTAAATGGTCTTGATACTCTTTTAACTCTTTTTTATGTTTTCTAATGGTCAAGAGTGATTTTAAATAAGAAAGTACCCAACCAAGGGCTACTCCTCCAAGAATTATTAGAATGGTTTGTGGGTTAAACTCTATATTCATTATCTCTCCTTAATATTTTAATTATAAATATTATATCATAAGAAATTCATCTCTTTTAATTAAATCTATCTTTTATGATAAAATACCAGCATGAGAATAGATTTACACAACCACACAACACGATGTAACCATGCTAAAGGCTCTATGGAGAGCTATATAAAACGTGCTATAGAATTGGGCATAGATATTTATGGCTTTTCAGAACATGCACCTATGGATTTTGATGAACAGTATCGTCTCAAATTTCATGAAATGAACGATTATACATACGATGTACTTTCACTCAAAGAGAAATATCAAAAAGATATTAAAATTCTTTTAGGTTATGAGGTAGACTATCTAAAAGGTCATATGGATAAGAGAGTTCTTCATGCAAATGTTGACTACCTTATCGGTTCCATACACTTTTTAGGTAAGTGGGGATTTGATCATCCAGACTACATATCTGAGTATAAAACAAGAAACATTGATGAGCTTTGGCAAGACTATTTTAATAATGTTGAAGCAATGGCAAAAATGGGTACATTTGATATCGTTGGTCACTTAGACCTTATTAAGATTTTTAACTTTATGCCTACTAAACGAGACATTAGACTTATTGCTACTCCTGCTCTCAAAGCCATTAAAAAATCAAATATGGTTATAGAACTCAACTCAGCAGGACTGAGAAAACCTTGTAAAGAAGTCTATCCTTCCAAATCTCTACTTGAAGTTGCCTATGAACTGGATATCCCTATTACCTTCTCCTCTGATGCTCATGCAATTGGTCAAGTAGGCTTCAAATATGAGGAAGTTAGAGAGTTAGCAAAAAAAATAGGTTTCTCTAAAGCTGTTACTTTTGAACAACGTCAACAACAATTGGTTACTTTTTAACCAAGAAATGTTACCTATTTAAAAAAATTTGCGATACAATCAATGCAACTTTAAAATTTTAGGAGATTACCAATGGGTAAATTTGTAGAAGATAATGACGTAAAAGGATTTTTTAAATTCTGTGAAGAGAACGAAGTAGAGTTTGTAGATTTTAGATTTACAGACATCAAAGGTGCATGGCATCATATTTCGTACAGAATGAGTGCTGTAACAGAAGGTCAGCTTGATGGTGGTCTTCCATTTGATGGTTCATCTATTGAAGCTTGGCAACCAATTAACGAATCTGACATGCTACTTAAGCCAGATGTTGGTTCTGCATTCCTTGACCCGTTTACTGCTGATAGTACGGTTATTTTAATTTGTGATGTTTATGACATTTACAAAAATGAGCTTTATGCTAAATGTCCACGAAGTATTGCTAAAAAAGCACTTAAAGCTCTTGATGAAGCAGGTGTTGCTGATACTGCTTACTTTGGTCCAGAAAATGAGTTCTTTATCTTTGATGATGTTAAAATTGTTGACAATGACAACCACCAATCATTTAAAGTAGAAACAGATGAAGGTCACTGGGCTGACGATGCTGACTACGGTGAGATGGGTAATATGGGTCATAGACCAAGAATTAAAGGTGGATACTTCCCAGTACAACCAACTGACCCTGCTGTAGATTTAAGAGCAGAGATGATGCAAGTTCTTGAAGATGTTGGTTTAGAAGTAGTTCTAGGTCACCACGAAGTTGCACAAGGTCAACATGAAATTGGTATTGTTTACTCAGACATTATTACTGCTGCTGATAACGTTCAAAAATACAAATATGTTGTAAAAATGGTAGCACATCTTAATGGTAAAACAGCTACGTTTATGCCAAAACCAATCTATAATGACAATGGTAACGGAATGCATGTTCACCAATCTTTATGGAAAGATGGTACAAACCTGTTCTATGAAGAGGGAGCGTATGCTAACCTTTCTAAAACAGCACTTGACTACCTATCTGGTATCTTTAAACATAAAGAAGCAGTTGCAGCATTTACAAACCCAAGTACAAACTCTTACAAAAGACTTTTACCAGGTTTTGAAGCTCCAAGAATTTTAACATACTCTAGCCAAAACCGTTCTGCTGCATGTAGAATTCCTTATGGTGCAGGTGCTCCAGCAACTAGAATTGAGACTCGTTTCCCAGATTCAGTAGCTTGTCCTTATCTTGCATTTGCTGTTCTTATGATTGCAGGTCTTGATGGAATTAAACAAGGTGGTTATGAGCTTGTTGGTCCAGTAAATGAAGATTTATTTGAAATTTCAAGAAGAGAACTTGCTGAGCGTGGTATTCCAGAGCTTCCAAGTACATTTAGAGATTCACTAGAAGGGCTTGAGAGAGACCATGAGTTCCTTGCTCCTATTATGAGTTCTGAGTATGTTATGGAGTATTCTCAATATATGTTTGATAGACACGTATACAATGTTGAGGGTAGACCAACAGCATTTGAGTACATTGCTACTTATTCTTGTTAATCACTCCCCCACTCTCGTTCCCAACGTCCTCGTTGGGAATGCATACGAGAATTCAATCTTCATAAATACCATTTTATTTTTTATTTTCAATAAAATCAAATCTACTATTTTTTTATGTTAAAATAGCGACATGAAAAACTTTTTATTGCACTTTATACTCTTTTTAACCATCCTCTCTTTTGCTCTTCTTGCTTTTTATATTTTAGGTAAAGACATTTGGTATCCTTATTACAAAAAATGTTATATTGAAAAAAATATTGAGCCTACATCGAATAAAGATAAAGAACCAAAAGAGTGTCCAGCACCTACAACAAAAGAGTGCATAGCCGTACCTTGCATACCTACAACTCAACCCTTAGCTAAAAAAACTTCATCAGAACAACGACTAAAACATGCTCTTGCTGATAGTGATTTTATTATCTATCCTAAAAAACTAACCCTTATTGGACTTAAGAACGAGCAATTACTAGAAGTTTGGGGTGAGTTAAATGGTAAACAGGTACACATAAAAACCTACCCATTTACTGCATTTTCAGGTCAACTCGGACCCAAGTTTAAAGAAGGTGACCGACAGATTCCAGAAGGGATTTACGGTATCTCTTACCTAAACCCAAACAGTAAATTTCACCTCTCCATGAGAGTTAACTATCCCAATAATTTTGACAAAGAGATGGCAAAAAAAGAGGGACGAAATAATTTAGGTGGAGACATCATGATACATGGAAGTAATAGAACCATTGGTTGTGTTCCTATTGGTGATGACAATATAGAAGAGTTATACTTTTTAGCTCAAAAAGTAGGTATAGAAAATATCAAAGTTATCTTATCTCCTATCGACTTTAGACTTACCGATGTTAGAATTAAAACTAAAAAACACCCTTGGATGAAAAAGCTCTATAGCAATATAAAAAAATCTATGCTCCCCTACAAGGAATAAATATAAAAACACGATAAATAATATAATATCATTAAAAAAACTCATTTATTAATTATTTTTTAATTATTTAACTTAATAAATAAATTTTAATCTTAAAGAAACTATTTTTTTATTATAATTTTTTTTGTGACAAGCAATCATCACATAGAAGACCCTCTCTTCCGTTAAAAAAGAGAGGGAGATAAGTTACGCTTTGCAAACCAATTTTGGACGAAAAGTTTGCTACACCTATACTTGATATAAAGTGCATTATTATCATAGCACATTATCTCTTTTTTTTTAAGGAATCATAATTGAAAAAACTATTATCTTTAGCAGTTGTTACTGCTTTCTCTACCACTACAATAAATGCTAATACAATTACACTAAATGCAACCATTCCAACAACAGCAAATGTTACTCTTGGTGCTGATGCAGCTGTTTTAGGTAATGCTGGTGATACTACTTTTACAGCATTTAATGCTGACACTGTTGCTCTTGCATTAACAACTACTGAGCAAACACTTATTGATGAAAATGTAAACCTAATTACCAACAATGAGAGTACAGCTGTAACTATGAACTTGACATCTATAGGAAAAATGTCAAATGGTGGTACAGGGGAAATCACTCCTACTTGTTCATACGACCAAGGAGTATCAGGAACGTATAACGCTATTACTGCTGGGACAGCTTTTGATTTAACAAATGGTGCAGCAGTCGATGCCACAAGCAATGTTGTAGGAAAATTAAAATGTGTAACAACTGATGTCACTACCTCTCAAGCAGCAGGTACCTATACTGGTGTTATTAACGTAGCTATTGTAGCTAACTAATTATTCAAGCAGATAAGTATATTTATCTGCTTGAATTTTATTTTATATAAAGGTCAACTCATGAAAAAACATATATTTTTAGGGATGACACTACTTTCAACACTATTGAATGGCAATACCATCACGCTAAACGGAAAAGTTGAAGTTGCTTCTGTTGTTGGGTTTAACCAAACTGAAGTAGAGTCTCTTTCCTATCAAACGAATACCAATACCTTTAATGCAATTGAGATAAATCGTGCATTAGTATTTGATGAGTATTTTAAAATAACAAAAAGTATCTATGCCAAGTCAAACTCTTCAGATGATTTAGAAATACGACTAGAGAGTGATAACTATGGTGGTCAACTTCAAGCATCTGGTGGTAATTCAATATCTATGAAATATACTATTGATGGAACCGTTTTAGATATGGAAGGTGAAACGTGGGTAACCATACCGACAACCATTAACGAGTTAACAACCCTAACAGATGGTTTTGAAGCACGTTCAAAAACACCTATTAGTAGTGCTCAACCTGCTGGTGACTATTCAGTTGTTTTAAATGTAACTGTTAGAGCCAAAATATAACTAGACAAACTCTAATATAGAAAAATCTAATCTTATTAAACCATAATATATTTTTGGTTTAATAGGATTAAATTTTACAAAACAAGGATACCTATTATGAAAAAAATTATTTTACTACTTGTCGCATCTAAACTACTATGTGCTATTAACCTTATTCCTATGACAGAAACTATAGACAGTAAGAAAAAAAAGAATATTGTCTTTTCTGTCAACAACCCTACAAATGAACCTGTTGCAGTCGATTTTTCTGTTCTAAAAGTACTCAATACCCAGAACAATCAAGAGCAGAGAGTTGCAACCAATGATGTTCAAGCCTACCCTACTCAATTTGTACTTTCACCCAAAGAGACCAAATCGGTACGTGTACGCTACATGGGTTCAAAGCTTCCAGAAAAAGAAGAGGTTTACCGAGTTATTGCACAAGAGTTAGATATTGATGTTAGTGATAAAAAAGCAGACAATAGCAATGGCAAAATAAAAGCACAGATAAAAATGCGTTTCTCTTATGAGGGTCTTATCTTTGTTCATAAAGAGGATGCAAAAGCAGCACTCAACATAGAAAACATACAGAAGTCACCTCAAGGTTTACAACTTAGTATTAGTAACAGAGGAACAAGCAGTGCCTTACCCAACATCGCTAACTACAACTACTTTGCACAAGCTCAAGGTCAAGAGTATAAACTAACAGAAAATGACCTCAAAGGGGCTGAATTTAGACGCGTTTTAGCAGGAGCGAATAATCACTTTACCCTAGCACATATTCAAACGCTTTCTCCTCAAAAAATAGAGAATATTCGTTTAGAAAAAAAACAGTAACATCTCACTAAACTTGCTCAACAAACTGTTGAGCAACTATCATCAAAAAAGAGCTCAAAAAAATCATGAAAAAAACCATCTTACTTCTTGCTATCTTCTCTCTTAATCTCTTTGGAAGTTGTATCCATATTGGCTATCAGTCAGGTCTTACCTGCTCGGGAGATGAGATTATTATAGATGACCTTAATACAAATTTTACCACTACCATGAAGGTTTCAGACCGAGAATTGACTGTTTTAGACATTCCCATCTATATCTATAGCAATACAAGAAATAGACTCAAACTACAACTCAATGAAAACCAACCGTTAAGTAATGGTAAAGAGAGAATAGATACTAAGTTTTATGTTGTGCAAAACAATAGAGAAGATGAGATAACACTTGGAAAAACATTTAATATAGGCAAAAGAGGAAGAAGAAACCAACTTGATGGACATACACTTATTGCTCAGATTCGTATTAAAGTTGATAACCTCTCTGATATACAAACAGCAGGAGCCTATCAACTTAAAAAATACATACAGGCAAAAGTAGGAAGAAACTATACCTCATCTTCAACCCTAACAGCTACAGGAGAAGTAGAGCAAGTAACCATTGTAGGCTTTGAAGATGTCTCAAACTACAGCAGTCAACAACTCTTTAAAGATGCCTCTATCAATTATGGTCTCATTAACTTTAATACCATCAACCGTCAAATCAGAGATATTTACGTAAAAAACAATACCACTGGTGCTTGTCAAATCTCATTTAATACCTCTCCTCTTATTAGTCAAATTGATTCTAGTTATCAGATTCCAATGAAATACTTCTACCAAAAAGATGGAGAAGCAGAGCAAGAGATTCTTAATGCAGAGCCGTTCACTCTTATAGTAGGTAAAAACAATGGTAGTAAAGTAGGTAGCATGAAGTTTGAAACAGAGAAGTTAAGAGGCAACCTCATTGCTGGTGACTATAAAGCTGTTATACAAGTAACCGTTAGTGCCAACTAAATGAAAGCCATTTCACTTCTTCTCTTGCTACTAGTTAGCCAACCCCTCTTAGCTAAAATGAGCATGGAGGAGAAGATGAAGCTCTTGCAATCAAAACTTGCAGCCAAAAGTTCAAAAAAAGTGAGCCAAGCCAAATCTATCTATCTGCCTTTAAAGGTAAACAATATACTACAAGATGAAGTTTTTGTAAAAATAGATAAACAGGAGCATCTATTTGTCAATCAGGAGACCATAGAGTATCTACGTTCACTCATGAAAGAGTCTTATCGAAAAAAATTTCAACCCACTGTAGATAAAAAAGGCTTTACAGAACTAAAAGAGTTAGAGATTTTAGGAATTAAAGCCTCTTATGATAGTAAAAATATTCTGCTCAATATTACCCTACCTGCTACATTAAAAAAAGCCTCTACCATTGACTTTTCACCCAAGAGGAAAAGAGATACAAATGGCTCGACACTTCCAGAACGCTACTCAGGAGGTATCAACCTCTATATGAATCAGCAATATAACAAAAACAGTGGTGATAACTTTCAAAAAAGTTCTATTAATCTCTCTTCTGATATCTTTTTAAATGTTGATGACTTTGTTCTCGAAGGAGAACTCTACTACACGCAAGAAAAATCTAAGTTAAACAGAGGAGCTTTTCGAGTAGTGAAAGATGATGGAGAGAATCTCTTGCGTTATCAACTAGGCGACATCGCCCTACCCACACATAACCGACTCACCTATCTCAATGCTTTAGGTGTCGCTGTTGAAAAAAACTTTAACCTTGGTAGCAGTTATAACCAAAATACTACCCGTATTAACTCCCATGAGTTTTTTATTCAAAAGCGTAGTAAAGTAGAGATATATGTCAACAACCGTTACAGAAACAGTCTCAACCTCTTGGCTGGAACCCACAACCTTTTCGACCTCAACCTTCCTAGTGGTCTCAACCATGTCAAACTCAAAGTCATCGAAGAGGGAGGGAAAATAGAGTACATAGAGTTCAATGACTTCTCCTACTCTGAAGTTTTAAAAAAGGGCTTACTCACCTATGGTGGAGGTATTGGAATAGCCTCTGATGATAGCTCAGAAGGCTTAAACTATGACAAAAACAACCAACTTACTTCAGCCTATATTGAGTATGGATGGTTAGATGACATGACCATTGAGGGTGGGTTTCAAAGTGGGGACAATATGTTATCAACAGACGTTGAACTCCTTATTGGTACCAATTATGGACTGTTTAACCCGTATATTGTAGCCAGTAAAAGTAATGATACTTGGGGTTACAAAAGAGGTTTAGAGTATAAAAGTAACATTAAAGAGCTACATATGAATCTACTTTATGAAGAGAGTGACAGTAACTTTAAAACCTCCAGTAACCTAGTGGGGAAAGATAGCCAACTCTATAGAGGAAACTTCTACTATATGCTCGGTCAAGGTATTAACATGGGACTCTCACTCTCCTCGTATAAAGAGGGAGAAAAAAAAGAACAAAACCAAGCCCTTGTTCTACGAAAAAACTTTGCTTCACTCTCAACAGAGTTTAGCTTTGAGCAACAACAAATAGATAGTGACACCCAGAGAAAACTCTCTTTCACGCTTGACTATAGATTTGGTGAATATAGCTCCCGTTATGCCAACTACATTAGTGAAAACAAAGAGCAACTTAACCTAAAGTATCACTCATCTCAACGCTATGGATTTAACAGTGAGTTCATTGCAGAAAAGAGTCAACAACGCGATAACTACAACCTAAGAGCAGACCTTAACAACGAAAAGTTTAGAGTTAACAGTAACTATAACCTCAGTAAAAACAACTATGGTGAGGCTCAAAACTTAGGTCTACAGTTCGCGACAGGTATGGTCTTTGCAGGAGAACATGCTACCATCACTTCACCTATTACTTCCAGCTTTGTTATTGTTGATAGTGATGACCGACTAAAAAAACCTCTTGGCATACAGAACTATCAAGATATTGATGAGTTTGTCTATGACAGTTTTGCCATTGAACTAAGCGATTATGAAGAGCGAAAATTTGTAGTAGATGAGTCTAACTTAGATTTTGGAATTGACCTTGAAAAGTTTCAAGAAAAATTTATTAGTACCTATAAAAGTGGCTCCGTTATGGATATTAATGTTCAAAACTTCTACTCCGTCAAGGGAGCGTTTTATGATGCCATTAGCAAAAAACCTCTCGCAGGAAAAGCGTTTAAAATCTTCAACTTACAAACAGGAGAGAAAAGTACCAGCTTTACCAATGACCAAGGTGCCTTTACCATCAACCATGTTGGCATAGGAAAGTACAACATCTCCTTCATGCAAGAGAGCCAATATAATGGAGTCTCTCGCTACTCCTTTACTGTTGATGAAAAACAGAAAGAGAGCCTTATGGATATGGGTAAGATTTACATTAACTCCCCTCAAAAAAAAGAGATTAAAAAACTTTTAGTTTATAGCCAAGAGAACAATCAAAGCATAGATAAAAATCTTCAAAAACTATTAAGTAAAATTGAGTTCAAAAAAGATGAATACCAACTCTCTAAAAAACATAGAAAAAAGCTGATGCCTCTTGTAAAAGCCCTCAAGCATTCATCTAAACTAAAGCTAGATATTATTGGGTACCCTGACCTAAATGGTTTTAAACATGGTGAAATGGACATAGCCTACAAACGTGCCAAAAGTGTAGAGCGTTTTCTTTTAGAAAAAGGGGTTTTAGCTATCCAGCTTAATACCTTAGGTAGACAAAGAGGGGAAAATGCAAACAGCCATGACTTAGGAAAAGTAAAATTTCAAATAAGATAAATAGTAAAAAGCTCCAAATAATCACATTTTAGATAAAATATCCACAATTTATAACGTGGATTTTTACAATGAACATTAGACAAGATTTTTTAGATTTTTTTCAGAGCAAAGGGCATCAGCTCTACCCAAGTAGCCCCCTAGTACCTATTGACGATGATGGTACACTTATGTTTGTAAACGCTGGGATGGTTCCCTTCAAAAGCATCTTTACGGGTGATGCCCCTATTCCTAACCCTCCTCGTGCAACAAGTTCTCAAACCTGTATTCGTGCAGGTGGAAAACACAATGACCTTGACAATGTTGGTTACACAGCACGACACCATACCCTTTTTGAAATGTTGGGGAACTTCTCTTTTGGTGATTATTTTAAAAAAGAAGTTATGGCGTATGCTTGGGAGTTTATTACTTCAGAAAAATACCTAAACCTACCAACAGAAAAACTTTGGGTAACCGTTCATGAAGATGATGATGAAGCTTATGAGTTATGGCAAAAGCACATAGCCAAAGATAGAATCATGAAATTCGATGACAAAGAGAACTTTTGGGCAATGGGCGACACAGGTGCTTGTGGACCATGTTCAGAGATTTTCTATGACCAAGGAGCTGAACACTTCAACGGTGAAGAAGACTACATGGGTGGTGAAGGTGACCGTTTCTTAGAGATTTGGAACCTAGTATTTATGCAATACGACCGAAGTGAAGAGGGAAAACTAACCCCACTTCCAAAACCAAGTATCGACACAGGTATGGGGTTTGAAAGAGTCGCTGCCATTAAAGAGGGGGTTTTAAACAACTATCACTCTAGCCTCTTCATGCCATATATTAACAAAATAGAAGAGCTTGTCGGAGAAAAATATGTTTATGAAAATGCAAACTCTGCTTCATACCGTGTTATTGCAGACCACTTACGTTCATGTTCATTCCTACTGGCTCAAGGTGTAAACTTTGACAAAGAGGGGCGTGGTTACGTTCTACGACGTATTATGAGACGTGCTATCCGTCATGGTTACCTACTCGGACTAAGAGAGCCATTTATGCACAAAATGGTTGACACCCTTGTAGAAACAATGGGAGAGCAATACTCTTACTTAGGTGAAAGAGCCGAAAGCATTAAAGCCTCTATGAAACTTGAAGAGGAGCGTTTCTTTAAGACCATTGAAGATGGAATTAAACTTTTCAATGCTGAACTTGAAAATACAACTGACAGTTTTAATGGTGAAGTAGCCTTCAAACTTTATGACACCTATGGTTTCCCTCTTGACCTTACAGAAGATATGTTAAGAGAGAAAAATATCGCTTTAGATATTGACGCTTTTAACACCAAGATGGACGAACAAAAAGCACAATCAAAAGCTGGTTGGAAGGGTACAGGAGAAGCAGCTGCGACGGGTGACTTCAAAGAGCTAAAAGAGCATTTTGGTGTAAACGAATTTGTAGGTTACGAAAAAACAAGCTCTGAGGCAACCGTACTTGCCCTACTCGACGAAAACTTTAAAAGAGTAGAAGAGCTAAACGGAAAAGGTTGGGTTTTCCTAAGCAACACACCATTCTACGCTGAATCAGGTGGACAAGTAGGTGACACAGGTATACTAGACTTTAACGACGAACGACCTACTCTAAAAGTTCTTGACACCAAAAAATTCTTAGAGATGAACCTTTCCCAAGTAGAAGGTTCCATCAAAGTATGTGACAAAGTAGAAGCGATTGTTGACAACACAAGAACCGAGATAGAGCGTCACCACTCAGCCACTCACCTACTTCAAGCAGGACTTCGAGCCATCTTAGGTGACCACATCGCCCAAGCAGGTTCACTCAACGACGATAAGCGTCTTCGTTTTGACTTCTCTCACCCAAAAGCTGTAACAGCTCAAGAGTTAGCAGAGGTAGAGGCATGGGTAAATGACAAAATTTCCCAAGCCATTGAGAGAAAAACTGAAATCATGTCCGTAGACGATGCTAAAGAAGCAGGTGCAATGGCACTTTTTGGTGAAAAATATGGCGACGAAGTAAGAGTAGTTAGCATGGGTAATGCCTCGGTAGAACTTTGTGGGGGAACACACGTTCATAACACCTCTGAAATTGGTCTTTTTATGATTACCAAAGAATCAGGAGTCAGTGCAGGAGTAAGAAGAGTTGAAGCTGTCTGTAGCAAATCAGCTATAGCAGAAGTAAACGCTTTAAGAACAGCCATGAACGAGGTAAAAGCAGAGCTTAAAAACCAAAACCCATTAGCTGGTATTAACAAACTAAAAGAGGATGTTAAAACACTCAAAAGTGAACTTAAAACAGCTCTAAGCTCAACCAAAAAAGAGCTAACTGTAACTGAACTCAACGGTGCAACTGTCATCGTAGAAGAGGTAGAAGCTGGGGACATTAAAGAGCTTATAGATGAAGCTAAAAACAAATACCCTAACCTTGCCATTATGCTCTTTCAGAAAAAGGGTGAAAAGGTAATGATAGCTTGTGGTTCAAAAGAGACCAACATAAAAGCTGGTAACTGGATAAAAGAGATAGCCCCTATCTTAGGTGGTGGAGGTGGAGGTCGTCCAGACTTCGCCCAAGCTGGTGGAAAAGATGCTTCTAAGATTGGGGAGGCTAAAGAGAAGGCGTTAGCTTATTTAGAAGAGAATTTGTAAATCTAATATATTAATTTATGCCAATCTGTGGGCAGACACCTCGGTCTGCCCCTACGGTTCGGTATGATTTGAAAGAGATTTCAACCTATGCAACATGTAGGGGTAGACCAATATGTCTACCCATTACTAAAAAGGAGAAAACACCATGCCAACACTTGCACAACGATGGTTAGATGAGGGAAAAGCTGAGGGAATTCAGATTGGAATACAACAGGGAATGCAAACGGGAATGCAAACTGGGATTTTTGAAACAGCAATAAAAATGATAGAGCGATTTAATCTATCAATTGATGATGTTATTAAAGAGTTAAATCTAAAAAAAGAGGAACTTTTAGAGTATATGCAGAAGAAAAATTCATAAATTTATATTCACTTCAAAAGATAGCTTAGAGTATTTAATGGATGCCTAATAAACCAATGATATAATAAAATAAAAAAGGAGTCACCATGAACTTAGCCATAAACATACCTGACAATATATGTTTTGGTATTAATGAGACGGAACAGAGCTTAACCCAACTCCTAAAAGAAAAATTGGCACTAGAACTCTACAAGTCTCATCAAATCTCTTTAACCCAAGGAGCAAAGATGCTCTCTATGGATATTTATGAGTTTATGAGCTTTGTAAGTAAAAATGGTATTCCTGTTATTGATGATTATGATATTGAAGATGAAGTGGCTTTTGCTAAGAGTATTTTAAAATGATTATTGGTGATAGTTCGGCTCTTGTTAGAAACGATTTAGAGAAATTGGTAAACTCTAGCTTGTTTATCTCTCAGAATTTGATAGATAGAGTTTTGTGTGAAGTTGGAAAATAAAACCCAAATCTACTACAACTCAACAAACTTTCATCAGAGAAAAATCAATTCCTAAGTAGAGTTATCGTAAAATATAATTTACGATAACTATAAGGAATAGTAAAATGAAATCTATTTTAGAGAATGCAAACCGATTCTATCGCTTAAAGCTCAATCAACAACTACCTACCTATAGACGATTTCTTTTTAATAACATTAAAAACTCAAAAGCCAAAATCACAGGTCTTTATGGAAGTAGAGGAGTTGGTAAAACCACACTTCTTTTACAAGTTCTAAAAGAGTTACCCTACAAAGCAGAAGAGAAGCTCTATATCTCTTGCGACCACCCTATGTTTCAAGAGGTTTCATTGTTTGATTTTGTAGATGAGTACTCTAAATTTGGTGGTGAGGTGATTGTCATTGATGAGATTCATAAGATTAGAGATTTTCAGACACAAATCAAAATGATTTATGACTTTTTGAGTGTAAAAGTATATTTTAGTGGCAGTAGTGCCGTTGAGCTTACCAATGCAGATTTTACACGGCGATACTCTATGTATCATCTGCCTATTTTGTCTTTTAGGGAGTTTTTGGAGATGGGAGAAAATATCTCTTTAAAAAGCTACCCTTTAGAGGAGATATTAGAACGACATGAGAGTATTAGTCATGAGATTATAGATAGTCTGCCCAATAAAAAAATCCTCAAATACTTTTCTCAGTTTATAGAGGTAGGTGTCTATCCATTCTACTTTGAAGATGAAGAGCGATACATTGACAGAGTACATGAGAATATTAACACCATACTCTATACTGATTTGGTCAATGTGGTTAATATAGATGCTCAAAAGATAGAGTCTCTTAAACGACTGTTACTAAGTATTTGTGTCTCTAATCCTCTTGAGATAACTATGGAGAAGTTAGCTAAAAGAGTAGGAATTACAAAGCCAACACTCTACAAATACATCACCTATCTTAGCAGAGCCGAACTGCTTCACCACATTGTTTTTGATGCAAAACGGTTTCAAAATCTACAAAAACCAGACAAGCTCTACTTGAACAATGCTAATCTTTTTAATGCTCTTTGTATAAACAGCAATATTGGAACCATAAGAGAGACTTTTTTTGTAAGTATGCTCTATAAACAGCACTTAGTTAATTACGCTACTAAGGGAGACTTTTTAGTTGATGAAAAATACACTTTTGAAGTTGGTGGTAAAAATAAAAGCTTTAAACAGATAAAAGATTTACCTAACTCTTTTGTTGTTGCTGATGATATAGAGATTGGATTTGGGGCAAAAGTTCCTCTTTGGTTGTTTGGTTTTTTGTATTAAATAAAATGAATAAAACTCAAACCTACTACAACCAAAACCACAAAGAGCTAATAGAACGATACAACTCAGCCACCCTACCCCAACTCAACAAACTTTTTAAAAAACATATTCAAAAATCTCACAAAGTCCTAGACATTGGTTTTGGTTCGGGTAGAGACTTACGCTTTATTCACTCTTTGGGTGCAGAGTGTTGGGGAGTAGATGCTACAGAAGCATTTGTAACCCAGCTACAAAAAGAGCCATATTTTAGAAACCGTCTATGTGTAGCAAAGCTTCCTCTTTTAGAACTTCCGTACGCTATTAAATTTGATGTGATAGTCTGCATAGCTGTTATTATGCACTTGACAAAAGATGAACTTAGAGTTTGGGTAGAAGATGTCAAAAACTATTTGGCTACCAATGGTAAAATCATCCTAAGCTACTCACCTAAACCACGAACCAACGACGAACGCTTTTTTGAAGACTTGAGTAATGGTGTGGTTAGTGAGATTTTTTTAGATAGTGGGTTTAAAGTTGTAGATGAAGTGCTTAGTTTTGATGAATTGAGTAGAGATATTGAATGGAGGAGTGAGGTTTATCAAAGGGTTTAGAATCTATTTTATATTATTAATAGTTGTTTAAAATAAAATTTAATAGGGTTCAAAAAGAGTTATTCTTGTTAAGAAGAGTTAATATCTTGCTTTTTCTCAACTTTTGTTAATTGTGTGAGGGTTATACTATAAATAAAAATGGTATAGGATATGAATATTGAACTATGAAGATGTAACCCCAAATCCTGAATACTTAATCAAATCTATCTCTGAACAAGGTTACAGTTTAGAGACAGCACTTGCTGATTTAATTGATAATTCTATATCTGCTAATGCTACTAAAATTGAAATTCTTATTAATACAGATGAAGAGCCTTTTACTCTATTTTTGGCTGATAATGGTCAAGGTATGGATGAGGAAACTTTAAAATTAAGTATGCAGTTTCCAAGTACATCTCCTGATGGAGAACGAGAACATATTGATTTGGGTCGTTTTGGTTTGGGTATGAAAACAGCTTCATTTTCCCAAACTCGTAAGTTTACTGTTTTGTCTCGAAAAGAAGGAACTGAAAGATATTATGGTCGTACATGGGATTTAACTTTATTAAAAGAACATGGTTGGAAATTATGGGTTAATTCTGATGTAGAAATAGAGACTATTTTAAATGAATACAAAAAGCAAAGTAGTGAGAAGTTTGAATCTTTTGAAGGGTACAATCCTAATACCATTATTGTTTGGAATGGACTGTATAAGTTTCAAGACTACTTAGAGGAGTCTAATCGCCAGTATGCATTACAAACAGAGATTGAAGAGACCTTAAGAGGTCATCTATCTTTGGTATTTCACCGATTTATGGAAGATAAAAATACTCCTCTTCAAATTCGAGTAAACAACAAACAGCTAAAACCATTTAACCCTTTTCCTATTTCTGAACACGATTTTCGTTCCGTTGAATTTAAACAGCGACGCTTTGGGGATGACTCAATAAAGCTAGAAGGCTTTGTACTTCCTTCAAGAAGTATTGATGAAACTAAAGAGAATATCAATACCATTTGGACAACAAAATATCGTAGCTTAACAGATATGGAAGGAATATATCTTTATCGTGCTAATAGAATTATTCTTTTTGGTGGATGGAATGGGCTTATACGAAAAGTACAAAAACTTCAATTGGCTCGATTGAGAGTAGATATAGGTAATAGCGTTGACCATCTTCTACATCTTAATGTGGCTAAGTCACAAGTGATTATCCCTCATGATTTAAAAGAGGCTTTTGAAAAATATATTAATGATTTGAAAGAAGAAGCTACTAAAGAATTTTATAATAGAGGGATTAAAAAGTATCCTATCAAGAAAGAGAATCACTACTCACTGTTTGAGCGTAAAGCTTCAAATAAGGGAACACGATTAGAACTAAATAGTAATTTCCCTTTGCTTGAGGGAATTACGGATGAACTTTCTGCAAAAGGACAATCAAAATTAAAAATATTATTAAAAATGATTAATACAGAAATAAATAGCATACGACAAACACATGAAGATAGAGTATTTTTGGGGATAGAGAAAGAAAATGAAATATCCGAAGATGAACTGTTAAGTACAATTCATGCTTTACTTGAAAGTGGTATAGAGAAGAGTATTATTAAAAAAGAGATATTGCCAAAATTAGGTTATAAAATGGATTCATTTTCAATAGAAATCAAAAAGGTTTTAGATGACAAATAGAGATTATATAGACCAATTAAATGCGTATATAAAAAGTTCTTTTAATCAAGAAAAAAGTGAAAAAGGTTTTGTTGATAACAACTTTTTTAAATCAGAAGAGTTAAAAAGTAAAATAAAATTAACGCTTGATACATTAATAAATATTGGAACTTTCCCTAAAATCAATACAGAAAAATTTGATGAATTATATGAAATTGCCATTAAAGAGTCTAAACACAAAAATCAATCAGGAATGACACCTAGCATATCATTAGAGAGTGAAGAGACAAAGCATAATTTGTGGTTAACGAATAAACTGGAAAATGAACTTTGGGGTGATGATAGATTAAATACTTATAGAACAAGATATATGAAATATTTAAAAGACATTGGTCGTTCAGATGATTATATTAAAGAGACAGAACGCTCCAGTTTGGCTATTGTCAAAAAATTTGGAAATCCTAAATCAGAACATCCTTTTTATACTCGTGGATTGGTTGTAGGTAGTGTTCAATCAGGAAAAACAGCCAATTTTAATGCTGTTATAAACTCTGCTATTGATGTTGGGTATGGTTTGGTGATAGTTCTTTCAGGGATTATGGAAGATTTACGAAAACAGACTCAAAAACGGATTGAAAAAGAGGTTGAAGGGAATTATATAGGAGGTTCTTTTCATGGAGTTGGAGCCATTTCATCTTTTGGTCATTTAGGAGAACATAAGGATGTTCAACAGATAATTATTCCAACCTCATTAGAGACTGATTTCAAAAAAACCATTAAAGAGGCTGATTTTTCATTAAACAATAAAAATGTTTTAGTCTGTAAAAAAAATACCAGTGTTCTTAAAAATCTTCTTTTATGGCTAGATAATTATCTGAATGAAAATAAAGACAAAATAGGTATACCATTTTTAATTATTGATGATGAAGCAGATAATGCTTCGCTAAATAACATGGGAGCTAAAGGTAAAGCATTTGCTTCAACAATTAATGGACATATACGAGCATTGTTAGCTTTATTTGAAAAGAAAACCTACTTAGGCTATACAGCCACACCATTTGGAAATGTATTGCAAGATAGAAATGAAGCGTCAGATGAGAAATGGACATTTATAGATAAAGATGAACGAAAAGAGTTTGACCAAGAGTCTAGCCTTTTTCCTCATGATTTTATAGAACTTCTTTTTCCTCCTTCTAATTATATTGGAGCGAAACATTTTTTTGAAACACGACTTGATGAGGTTCAAAAGATTGACTCTTTGGTTCATGTAGCTAATGATTATGTTGATGTTTTCCCATCAAGAGTATTTGAAGATACATTAATGCCTACAACACAAAAAGGAAAAGGAACACGTGCTGTAAAAAAAGATGACCCTTTTCCTCCTGAAAACAAGTTACCAAAATCTTTAGAAGAGGCGATTCAATGTTTTATTATCTCTACAGCCATTAGGATTAGTCGTGAAAAAGAGATGAAACAGTCTAAAATGTTTCAACCTCATAATACTATGCTAATTCATACTTCACGATTTACCACTTGGCAAATAGAGACAAAAAAGAGTGTTCAAACATATATTGATAAACTGGAATATTCATTAAATAATGAATCACCAACACGTAAATTAGGAATATATGCTGACTTTGAGTTAATTTGGTATAAATATTATGCTGAAATTATGGAAAATATTAAAACCTATTTACCAGAAGATTACAATGATGACTATTTGACCACAAGAACATTTAATGATATTAAAAAATTATTAATTAATGCGATTTCTAATATAGAGGTAAAAGCAGTAAATAGTGAGACTAAAGAGTCATTGGTTTATCC
This sequence comes from Campylobacteraceae bacterium, assembly GCA_027038295.1. GTDB lineage: Bacteria > Campylobacterota > Campylobacteria > Campylobacterales > Sulfurovaceae > UBA1140. The sequence continues at coordinate 6,872 of JALVXD010000228.1, read as the reverse complement.
TGATAATGAAGCTAAAAAATATATTGCTGTTGGGGGTAATAGGCTATCTCGTGGGTTTACACTTGAAGGCTTAACCATTAATTATTTCATCCGTAATACTAATTTTGCTGATACATTACTACAAATGGGAAGATGGTTTGGGTACAGACCAGGATATATTGATTGTTGTAAAGTTTTTGCTACAAAAGAAGGAGTAGAAAAATTTGACCAAACTACTTTAACCATAGAAGACTTGGAACAAAGGTTTATTGAGATGAATCGTGAAGGAACAACACCTCAAGAGTATTCTCTAAAAGTTTTAACACACCCAGGAACATTAAAAATTACACGACCATCTATTTTAAAAAATACAAAAGATGTAAAGTGGTCTTACTCTGACCATCTTATTCAAACAACAAAGTTTTATATAAATGATATAAAAATTAAAAGAGCTTGGAAAGCTTTTACTTCTTATGTTTCACAAAAAACATTTACAGTTAAAGCAGACAGTCATGGTAATAATGACTATTTGGTTTATGAAGTAGAAAACATAGATGAGTTATTTGATTTGTTTAGATTAGATAATACTTTTTATGATGCATCAAACCAAGAGGGTCAAAATTATTTTTCTACATTAGAAGAGTACATAAGACTGTGCAATAAAAAGAATAAACTTAGAAAATGGTCTTTAGCCATAAAAGTATCAGGTAGAGGTTCTACACTCTATACAAAAGATTCTAATTTGCCTATAGATGTAAATAAAACTGTAAGAAGTGGTTTTAAGCCAAATAGCAGATGGGCAGATGAATTAATACAAAATAAAATGTTTTCAGCAGGAGGAAACTCTTCAAATATTTTAGGTGGTGGAAAAGACATGCAGATTCGCCTAGATACAAAAGAGATAGAATCAGCAACCAAAGAGTTTAAAGAGCAGTTATTTAATGATTTAAAAAAGAAACACAGTTCATTGTCTAATGAAGAGATAGAAGAGAAAGTTCATAAGTCAGGTACACCTCCTGAAAAAGTTTTTCGTAGAAGAATGAGCCAAGATGAAGGCTTAGTAATGATTTATCTTATGGATTTAGAAGAGATATTTTTTCACAAAAACAACGGAGAAAAAGAAAAAACCAAAGAATTAGATACTTTAAAAAACACTCTTGATACTTCTATTCCTCTTATCGGTTATGCTATAGGTATTCCTAAAATTTCTAGTGATATTGGTGGAACATATTTAGAGTATGACTCTTATGAGGAAGAGAGTGAAGAGATAGAAGATGAAGATATTCCTGAGGGGATGGAATGATTAAATTAGAGAATTTAGATAATATATGGGAATCATTAAAATACAGTGGACAAAGTGAGTTTGAATTTAAACGAATAGACAATGTATCTATTCCTGAAATTAATATTGGATTCAATTCTAAGTTCAATAGATGTCTGTTGCTAGAATTACCCTTTGAGCATAATGTTGATTTTCAAACAACAATAAAAAAGAATTTGACACTGAGCTTTTTTCAAGACACAGGGTATATTGTTTTAGAGTTGACAGACAGTAACTATTTTGACCTTTTTAATGATTTAATTATTTCGATATACAGTTATATTTATGAGCTTAATGATGTTGATGAATATTCTAAAATTTTTATACAAATGTTTTATAAATGGAGTGAATTTTTTGATGATAAAGCTTCTGATAAACTTTCACTAGAGAGTGTCAAAGGTATCTTTGGAGAGCTTTTTGTTTTGAAAAATCTAATAGAAAAAAGTGACTCCTTTAGATTAAATGACACGTTAAACTCATGGAGAGGTCTTTATGATGAAGCTCATGATTTTGTATTTGATGATAAAAATATTGAGGTAAAAACAAAAGACATCTCTCATTTGGCTGTAAAAATTTCAAGTGAATATCAACTTGAAGAGGAGTTAGATAAAGAGTTAGAGTTATTGGTTTTATCTGTAAATATTGACTACATTAAAGGGGACTCTTTACGTTCAATGGTAGAGAAGATTAAAGATTTAACCATAAATAAGATGGGAGATTTTTCTATAGTATTAACAGCTTTAGCTCAGAAAAATATATCTATGTCAAATATTTATCAATACGATAATTATCGTTTTTTAGTACATGAGCAAACTGTTTATGATTGCAAAAAAGAAGGTTTTCCAAAGTTAACTAAAGTCAATACACCTAATGCCATAGCAAATATTAGATATACCCTACAATTAAGTTATTTATCTGACTATCTTATAAGTAAAGAGAGCTTTAATGACTGAAATAGAAGAACGATTAGATTTTAGAAAAACACTACTTGAGGACTCAAAAGATGAAGATGGATTTATTAGTCAATCTAAACTTTTGTATGAGGTTATGCCCTCACTACTTGATGCCAAATTAGTAGACTCTGAAGAGTATAATGAATCTTATCATAAATGCGAAAGAGAAAATATAAAATTAAATGCCTATTCAGTAAATGCTTCAGGAGAGCGTTTGCAACTTTTTATAATTGATGAAACTTATATTGAAGAAGGTATAAGCTATGAAAAACTGTATGTCTCTCAAAAGGTTGAATACGATAAACAATTTAAGAGAGTAGAAAAATTAGTTACAAAAGCTTTTAAAGGTGAACTGTTTGATACATTACAAGAGTCCAGTAAACTTAAAGTATTGGCATCACAGTTAGAATCAATAGAAGGATTTGAAACCTTTGATACTATTGAAATATTTTTAGTTTCGTTATCGGTTACTGCTTCTTTAAGAGCTAAAACCATACAACTCAATAAAATGTATTTTAAAGAGCATGAGGTCAAAAGAAATATTATAAAAGCTGGAGAGAAAGAAGAAAAGAACATACTCTTTTTAAGAAAAGTTATAGATTTAAATTTTCTTTTTGATGTCATGGTATCACAAGGGCATAGAGAGACTTTAACCATTGATTTTAAAAAGACTTTTAATTACAGTATCGAAGCAATTAAAGCAGCAGATGAAGAGAAATTTGCCTCTTATCTTTGTGTACTTAGTGCTGATATGTTGGCTAATTTGTATAAACAATACAGCAGTCGTCTTTTAGAAAAAAATGTTCGTTCTTTTTTGGATTTTAGAGGTGTAAACAAAGGGATTAAAGAGACCATACGAAAAGAACCTGAAAAGTTTATAGCTTATAACAATGGATTAACTATTACGGCTACCAAAGCAAAAACTTATGAACAAAAAAAGAAGCTTTATATAGAGTCTTTGACTGATTTTCAGATAGTTAACGGTGGTCAAACAACAGCTACTATCTATTTTTCAAGAAAAGATGGATTAGATGTTTCTAAAGTAAAAGTAATGGCAAAGATAAACATTGCAAAAGATATTAAAGAAAAAGAGTTAGAAGAGCTGATTGATAATATTAGTAAATTTTCCAATGCACAGTCTAAAGTTTCAAAAGTTGATTTACGGTCAAGAAATCCACAACTTATCAAGCTTAAAACATTAAGTGAGTCGGTACTGACACCAAGTGGTGTTAAATGGTTTTTTGAGCGTTCAAAAGGGGAATACTCTACAATGCTAAGAAAAGCAGGAGCTAATAAAGCTCGTAAGAAAAAAGAGTTCCCAAATGAGAGAAAATTTAGTAAAGAACAGATGGCAAAGTTTGTATCGGCTTGGGGAGATGAACCTTATATGGTTAAAAAAGGTGGAGAGAGAATCTTTAGACATTTTATAGAACAACTAAGCCCTGAAGAAGGTTCTAAACTAAAAGCACCTGAAGTAAATAGAGAGTACTATGAAGCTATTATTGCTAAAATCATACTGTTTAAAAGAATGGAAAAGTTACATGGTACAGGTAAAAATGCCATAGGACAAATACGTTCAGCTGTTATTCCTTACAGTTTATCTGTATTGTATGAACATACCGATAAAATAGGGAAAACATTTAATATGTCTAAAGTATGGCAAGAAGAAAAACTGGAAGAGCGTTTAGGTGATTTTTTATTAGACTTGATGGTTTTGGTAAATGACCTAATAAAAAAGTACGCCCAAAGTGATGACTATGGAGAATATTCTAAAAAACCTGAACTGTGGGAAACGCTAAAAGATTGTCCTGAAGTTTCGGCTTTTATGAGGAAAGATGATAGCTTGAAAGTTTTGGAGAGATATAGGGTTTAAAATTTATGATTTATAAAACTTATCAATAAAATCACTTGATGAAAAAGAATAACCCTTTCCATTTCCATATATTCTTGAAAGTACCTTTTCTTCGATTAAGTTCATAATTTAATCTAAATATTTTTTCAGAAATAAGTATATAATTTTCTGAATTCATTATCTCTTTATTTGGATGTTTTATTTCAAAATCTCTTTTATCTTCTTAGCAATTTGTTCAGCCATTTTAGGGGGAACAGCATTTCCAATCTGTCTAAATTGAGAAGTACGAGGACCTTCAAAATAGAAATCATCAGGAAATGATTGTAATCTTGCACCTTCACGAACAGAGAGAGAACGAAGCTGTTTAATATCAGGATGAATATAGTAGTGACCATCCATCGCCATGTGAGCTAAAATAGTATGAGATGCAGGTTCATCTGCTTTTATAACATTAAATCTATTGGTAAAAGAATGTGTATTATTATGAGTAATCAATTCAGGTCGTCTTTTTGCTAGTTCAGCATAACAGAGTCTTTTTTTATCTTTATTCCAAGCAGTTATGGCTTCTTTATATATTTTTAAATCTCTCTCATTATGCATTCTTGTTTCATGTTGAGTTAAAATATCAAAACCCTCTTCTCTAATTTTTGACATTTTAAGATACTCATTGGTATCTGTTCTATACTTCCCTTTACCCTCAATCATATTATTTGGTTTTGTTTTTGGTAAATCATTTAAAACATCTTCAACAAGATACTTGTTTTCAATCTTTTCAAATTTTGGATATTCATAATTTGTTCGTCTTTTATTTTTTCGCCATCCAATAATAATAATTCGTTTACGATTTTGTAATACACCATAATCAGAAGCAATAAGTTCATCTAACTCAATATGATAACCTGCTTTGTCAAGAGCTGTTTTTAGGTCTTGAAAATATTGACCACCACCAGCTGTTTTAAGTCCTGGAACATTTTCAAAAACAAACATTTTAGGTTGAAACTCTTCTAAAAATCTTACATAGTATTGATACAAAAGGTTTCTAGGGTCACAAGATACACTCTCTTTCATTCTAGCTCTACCTACAACAGAGTAGGCTTGGCAAGGAGGACCTCCAATAATAATATCTACTTTTTTAAGATTTTTTGTTTTGAGATTTTGTTTTACTTTTTTTGTTATGTCATCAAAAGTTTCATCTGAAATCATCGTATTAATAACATCATTAGAATTTAGAACATTTGCCTCTTCCCAAAGTTCATCTCGTGTAATTTTTTTTAAAAGATAATCATGATAAATATCTATTTTATTCTCGTTCTTTAAATTCCAATAAGCACTTCTTGTTCGTAAAGTATCACAAGCATGAGCATCAGCTTCTACATGCCCAACAAAAGTTGCACCCTCTCTAAAAAAGCCCTCAGAGAGACCACCAGCACCTGAAAATAAATCTAATATTACCAAACTGTATCCGTTTAATTTTTTATAGGATTATAACAGGGAAAATCTTTGATAGACCTGTTATAATAAGTGAATTAACTATAAGTGAATAATAAATGCCAAAACAAGACTGGACTCAAATCGCAACCATCTTCAAAACAAAAAAAGAGACCTACCTAAAAGAGTTTCTAAACTCAAAAGAGGTCTTTCTTCCAAATAAGAAGCAAAAGAACATTTTTGATGCAACACATAACGCTTTTTCAGCAAAACATTTAGACAAGCCAAGCCCTGCTAATTGGATTCCGATATATAAAAGAGATGACTTGTCAGACTATTTGTTGGAAAATCAGCTTATGCCTGTTCGTTGTGGACAAGGGGAGTTTTTCTTTTATAGAGGTGAGATTATTTTTGATTTGAGAGAGGTTGAGTATGAGGCTGTATCTATTGAGAGTATTGAAAAGGTGGAACATTTTGTTCCTTTGACCCTGCAAGACTTTCACAGAAACGAAAATGCCTACCTAAACAGAGCCTTAGCACTAGGAGTTTTAAACCATTTTTTAGACAGCAAAGAGTTAAAAGTCTTTGAAAAATCTATTGAACGCAAAAACTATCGACGATTACTCTACGGACAATTTGGAAAAATAAAAACCAATTTTGAACTAGAGTTCAAAACCACAAAAGGTTCACGCCCCATCAACAGAGGCTTTCAGTTTGAGATAGATTTGGTACTAGAAAATGAAAATGAGATTATTATCTTTGAAGCAAAACAAGGAGCTAAAGCACGAGAAAACTTTGTACTCTTACAACTCTACTACCCACTTATCTACCTTAACAACATCACTAACAATCAAAAGAAGATAAGAACCATATTTATAGACATAGAGACAAATAAAAGTGACAAATATCGACTCACCGAATTTTATTTTCATGAGCTAAATTTTGACAGAGTTGAGGTTTTGAGGTCTTGGGTTTATGAGTGAGGTTAAAAGATTATATAAGAACTTGGATTTAACCAAGTCTCATAAACTCCATTAACTCTTTGTCTTTAAAAAGTAAAGCATTGACAATTTCACTTATGTTTTTTTTCTGCTCTTTTGCTAATTTAGCCACAAAATTTTCTACCTCTGATTCAAGATAGATAGGTAAATTAAATGTAGCATCTTTATGGTAAAACTTGCCTCGTTCTCCATTGGAAAAATCATATTCTTCTTGTAGAGTAGACATCGCTACCCCTCCTTATTAATAAAATACGGAGAAGCAGAACGCCCCTCACAGAACCGTACTTGAAGATTTCCCTCATACGGCTCTTCAATATACCTCACAACTTTGTGAGATA
>JALVXD010000227.1 GCA_027038295.1 Campylobacteraceae bacterium | reverse complement strand
TTGTATTTGCTGGAGGTACAGGTAACCCTTACTTTACAACAGATACAGCAGCGACATTAAGAGCCTCTGAAATTTGTGCAGAAGTAATCATAAAAGCTACAAAAGTAGATGGTGTTTACGATAGAGACCCAAATAAGTTTTCTGATGCAGTAAAGCTAACAAGCATAACTTATGATGAAGCACTAAAAGATGAGATTAAAGTTATGGATGACACTTCAATCGCTTTAGCAAAAGATAATGGACTACCAATTATTGTTTGTAATATGTTTGAAAAAGGTAACTTATTGAAAATAGTTCAGGGTGACAGAAGTTTGTGTTCAATAGTTGAAGACAAGTCATACGATAAAAATTAATTTAGTTAGGACGAGATATGAAAATAGAAAAGTTAACAGCAAGAGCTTTAGAGAGAGTTGATTTCGATAGATACTTATTGGCAGCATCGGTAGGTAAAAGAGCAAATGAGATTGCCAATGGTGCAGCACCATTGGTTGATATGGATCCTAAAATTGATAAATTTACTGATATTGCTTTAGTAGAGATTGCAGAAGGTAAAATCGTAATTAGTTGCGAAGGGTAAATACTTGGAGGCTTTATTAAAAGAAGCACGGAATATTACTACCGTAGAAGAGGCTGAAAAACTTCTCTACGCTTATCATGAAATTTCTTCTCCTCTGTTTGCTAAAGCACTAACCGTAGCAAAAGAGGCACATGTTCATCAAACGCGTAAAAGTGGTGAACCTTATATTATTCACCCCATCCTTGTAGCAGCTATCACGGCACTTATTTCAAATGATGAAACAATGGTTATTGCTGCACTACTTCATGATGTTGTAGAAGATACGGATTATCTTATTTCTGATATTGTTGAGATGTTTGGTGAAGATGTTGCCTTTATGGTAGAGGGGTTGACTAAAATTGAAGTTATTCGTGATGTTGAGTTGATTCCCTCTACTTCTAATGAAAAACTCATCTCATCTGCTATGACATTTAGAAAGATGTTACTCTCTTCCATAAAAGATGTTCGTGTTTTAGTGGTAAAGTTATGTGACAGATTACATAACATGACAACACTTGATGCTTTGCCTCTTGAAAAACAGGTAAGAATATCAGAAGAGACCATGGTGGTTTATGCCCCTATTGCCCATCGTTTAGGTATCTCTCAACTTAAAAACCGTTTGGAAGATTTAAGTTTTCAGTATATTTATCCAGATGCTTATAAAAGCATTGATGACTATATAGTTGGTAATAGACAGAACTTACATTTAAAGCTAAATATCTTTGTAACTAAGATTAATGAACTTATGAAAGAGAATGGTTTTAGGGAAGACCAATATGAAGTATTTGGACGTGTAAAACACTACTACTCTATGTATCAAAAAATGCAACGAAAAGGGATAGGAATTGATGAGATTCTTGACCTTATTGCTATTCGTATCTTAGTAAAAGAGGATATTGAATGCTATAAAGTTTTAGGTACACTGCATCTAAATTTTAAACCTATTATATCGCGTTTCAAAGACTATATTACTCTACCTAAAGAGAATGGATACAGTACCATACATACCACGCTTTTTAACGATGATGGCATAGTAGAAGCACAAATACGTACTTTTGAGATGCATGAAACAGCCGAGTTTGGAATAGCAGCTCACTGGAAATATAAAGATGGTCGAGAGAATAATAAAGAGTCAAAAAACTCTGTTAACTTAGAGTGGTTAGAGGGGTTACAATATCAGAGTGATTCTGTAGAAGAGAGTTATGCTTTAGCAAAAGGGGATCTTTTTGTAGAAGATATTATTGTCTACTCCCCTATAGGAGAGAGTTTCACACTTCCTCGTGATTCCGTTGCTTTAGACTTTGCTTATGCTATTCATTCAGAAGTAGGGAACAAAGCTGTCTCTGCATTGGTAAATAAACGTAAAGTTTCACTTTTAACCACACTGAAAAATGGTGATTTTGTCAGAATTATTACTGATAAAAATGCTACAGTTCACTGCTCTTGGATAGATACAGTTATGACCTCAAAAGCAAAAGATGGAATTAAAAGTGCTTGTAACTATAAAATAAAAGAGTGTAATCATTGGGCTGCACTTAACATTTTAACAGAGTTAACATCTGTTGATAGAGAGCTAATAGAGGAGCTGTTTGAGTCATGTGAGCTTAAAGATAATGCGTATAAATTGACCTCGAATCGTGAGATATATAAAGAAGTTTTAGATAAATTTATAGAAAAGTCATCCTTTATTCCAAAAGACTTTGTCTATCCTACAGAGATAACTGAGGAGCATTTTAGATTTATAACAAATCAAGAGATAAAAAATGTAGAGTTTGACTACTGCTGTCACCCTAAAATGGGAGATGAGATAGTTGCTTTTTTTGAAGATGGAAAAGCTACAATTCATCATAAACTTTGTCAAGAAGCCTATAAGTTGATGAAGGCTAAAAAACCGATGATTTATGTAACCTGGGCTAATGAGAAGTCAGCCCGTTATCAGTTAATAATTTCTCTTCAAAACCGTCAAGGAATTTTGGCTGAACTTTTACATAAATTGGCAAGTTTAGACTTAAATGTTTTAAGTATTGAACTGGGTATTAAAAGTTCTGAGAGTGCAGAGTTTTGTAAACTAGAGGTTGAGACCAAAGAGCAAAACTCTAAAAAACTTCAAGAAAAATTGAGCAAAAAGCTTAAATTAATAGAGATGATAAGTCTTAACGATGCGTATAAAAAATAAAAGAGGGAATGAGTATGTCAAATAGTAATAATATCAAAATAGCGTTAGATGAAATTAGCAGAGGAACTGCTGAGATTATAGATATGGAACGTATAGAGAAATTAGTAACTAAGTTTTATGAGACAGGAGAGACATATACTGTAAAAGCTGGTTTTGACCCAACAGGTGCTGACCTACATGTGGGTCATGCTGTTCTGTTTCATAAGTTAAGTGTCTTTCAAAAGCATGGAGCGATTATTCAGCTTCTTATTGGTGACTTTACAGCGACCATTGGTGACCCAACAGGTAAATCAGAAACGAGAAAAGTACTTGATAGAGAGACCATTGTTGCCAATGCACAGACCTATCAAGACCAACTATTTCTTTTGCTTGATGAATCTAAGACAGAAGTCGTATGGAATGCCACATGGTTAGAAAAATTGGGTGCAAGAGGTATGGTTGAGTTAACGACTACCTATAATGTCGCGAGAATGCTAGAGCGTGATGATTTTGAAAAACGTTATAAATCTGGACAGAGTATCTCTATTTCAGAATTTATCTACCCACTTTTACAAGGTTATGACTCCGTTGCTCTAAAATCAGACATTGAGATAGGTGGAACTGACCAGAAGTTTAACCTACTTATGGGTAGACACCTTCAACGTATTTATAACATAGGGAAAGAACAAGCAGTTCTTATGATGCCTATTTTAGAGGGGCTTGATGGTGTTCAAAAAATGAGTAAGTCTCTAAACAACTACATTGGTATTACCGATGCACCAAAAGATATATATGGAAAGACTCTTTCTATCTCAGATGAGTTAATGTGGCGATACTATGACCTTTTAAGTGAGAACTCTTTAGAAGAGATAGAAAAGATAAAAAATGATGTTGCAAATGGAGACTTACACCCTAAAAAAGCTAAAGAAAATTTGGCTTTAGAGCTAACTGCTAGATTTTATAATGAAGAGTCTGCTACTATGGCTAAGAGTGAGTTTGATAACGTTTTTAAATCAAATAAAATACCTACGGATATAGAAGAATTTGAGATGGAAGAGGGCATTTGGATATGTAAAGCATTGGTTGATGCTAAAATAGAGCCATCTACTTCCCAAGCTAGAAGAGATATTAAGCAAGGTGGAGTTCGAGTGAATCAAGAGAAAGTATCTGATGATAAACTAAACTTGACAGCTGGAGAATATACCCTTCAAGTAGGTAAACGAAAATTTGCAAAAGTAAAGGTAAAGCAGTGGAATTAAAATCTTTTAAAATTGGAAAACATACCATAGAAAAACCTATTATCCAAGGTGGTATGGGTGTTGGTATCTCTTGGGATCAGTTGGCTGGAACGGTAAGTTTAGAGGGTGGTCTTGGTGTTATATCAGCTGTAGGCACAGGAATTTATAACAACAGAGAATTTTCTAAAAAAACAGTGAAAACACGACCTCATACAGAAGTTAACTTTTATTCAAAAGATGCTTTGGTACAAATTTTTAAAAATGCACGAAAAATCTGTGGAGAGAGACCTTTGGCAGCCAATGTTCTTTATGCAGAGAGTGGTTATGACCAAACAGTAAAAGATGCTTGTGAAGCAGGAGCTGACATGATTATTACAGGAGCTGGGCTTCCTTTAACCATGCCAGAGGCGGCTAAAGATTATCCTGATGTTGCCTTAATTCCTATTGTCTCTACGGCAAAAGCACTACGCATTTTATGTAGACGTTGGAAAAAAACACACAATAGATTACCTGATGCAGTCATTGTTGAGGGTCCTTTAAGTGGTGGACATCAAGGGTTTAAATACGACGATTGTTTTAAGCCTGAAAATCAATTAGAAGTTATTTTACCTCCTGTAGTCGAAGAGGCTAAAAATTGGGGTTCTATGCCAGTTATTGCAGCTGGTGGTGTATGGGACCATAACGATATTGTTAAAATGATGGAGCTTGGAGCTGATGCTGTACAAATGGGTACACGATTTATAGGTACAATTGAATGTGATGCAAGTCAAGTGATGAAAGATATGATAATAGAAGCAGGTGAAGAGGATATTAAACTCTTTAAGTCACCTGTTGGTTATCCTGCACGTGGTGTTAAAAGTCAGCTTCATGCCAATATTGAAGCTGGAACAGCACCTAAAATTGCATGTATATCAAATTGTGTTGCACCTTGTAATCGAGGAGTTGAAGCTAAAGTTGTGGGTTATTGTATTGCTGATAGACTCAGTGATGCTTACGATGGAATCAAAGAGAGTGGACTCTTCTTTACAGGTGCTAATGGTTATAAACTCAAAGAGATTATAACCGTCAAAGAACTTATGGAGAAGCTGATGCATGGAGAAGACAATTCTTAACAAAACAATTACATACAAATATTTAATATCGCTATTTTTACTACTTTTTTTCACCAATTCACTTTTTGCAGGGAATAACTTTGTAAAAAGTGAAATAAGTAAAGGGGAGTTAAATTTATATTTTACTTCTGATATAGAGAGAGTAACTTATTTTACTTTGCCTGATGCAGATGGAGTTACAAAATACATTTATGATGTTTATGGAGGAGTTCTTCCTCCAAATAAAGGAATATCTAAGCATACGTTTAGAACAGTAGAGTCCTTTCGTATGGGTCAAAACTCTCCCACAAAGTTACGTATTGTTATTCGTTCCAAACAAAAATTTGCTGAAAATCATATTTATAATGGTAACTGTTTGACGATTCCATTAATTCATAATGGTAAAAAAAGTAGTAAAGTTACTAAACTTGTTAAGAGTTCAAGAAAAGCATATACTATTGTTATAGATGCTGGGCATGGAGGAAAAGATACTGGTGCTTCTTGTTGTGAAGTGAAAAAAGAGAAAGAAGTTACACTCTCTGTCTCATTAAAACTTAAGAATATTTTAGAAAACAAGGGTTTTAAAGTTTTTATGACCAGAGACGATGATACTTTTGTACCTCTTCCTAGCCGAACAGAGTTTGCCAATAAGAAAAAAGCAGATATTTTTATATCTATTCATGCCAATGCTGCACCTAAAAAGAGTCTTGATAATGTTTTTGAAGGTATAGAGATTTACTACTTATCTCCTGCTAAAACACAAAGAGCCAAAGATGCAGCAATCAAAGAGAATGCTGTTATGTTTGAGGGTAAAGATAAGTACAGTACTAATGAATATTTATCTTTGCTTAGTCGAGAAAAAATAACTGAGTCACATAAACTTGGTTTAGATGTTAGTAAAATGATGCTTTCAAATGTACGTAACTCTTTTGGAAAAGTCTCAGATGGTGGAGTAAAACCTGCCAATTTTTGGGTACTTGTAGGGGCTCAAATGCCAGCTATTTTAGTAGAAACTGGTTACATTACACACCCAAAAGAAGGTGATAATCTGATGGATTTTTACTATAAAAATTTATTGGCAAAAGGTATTGCCGAGGGTATAGAGCGTTACTTAAAGAATAAGTAGTATTATAAAAGAGTAATTGTAATGGTTACTCTCCTCTCTATGTTTATCTAATTTTAAAATTTATATAATAAAGTTATTAATTTAGTTTTTAAGAATATCTATATGCTTAATGAAAAGTATGTTATAATTTATTTATAAATATTAAAAATTTAGTGAATCATACTGGTAAACATGGACTAAGGAAGTTTGATGACTTATGTAACAAAAATATATATGCCTAATAGAGAAAAATTTAAAACATATATAGATGGCATATATGAGAGTGGTTGGTTAACGAACAATGGACCACTTGTTCAAAAGTTAGAAAAGAAGCTAGAAACGTATTTGGGAGTAAAGAACTTGCTCTGTCTTTCAAATGGAACAGATGCTTTGCAGTTTGCTTATAGATTATTGGAGGAAGAGGGTAAAGAGGTTATTACTACACCATTTAGTTTTGTCTCTACAACCAGTGCCATTGTTGCAGAACGATTAAAGCCTATATTTGCAGATATTGATAAAGAGAGTTATAATATTGACCCTACTAATATAGAGGATTTCATTACTAAGAACACTTGTGCCATAGCCCCTTGTCATGTTTTTGGAAATGCCTGTGAAATAGATGAAATTGATAAAATAGCAAAAAAGCATAAGTTAAAAGTTATATATGATGCTTCACATGCTTTTGATGTTAAATATAAAGATAAGCATATACTTAATTATGGTGATATCTCTATAGTTAGTTTTCATGCTACTAAAGTTTTTCATACTATTGAGGGTGCTGCCATTGTTATTAAAGATGATGCTCTTTATGAAAAGGCAAAAATAGTAAGAAATTATGGGATTGATGCTCCTGATTCGGTTGCAATGTTGGGTATTAATGCCAAAATGAATGAGATACAAGCTGCCATGGGACTTTGTATGTTGGATGAAGTAGATGAAATAAAAAAAGAGCGTCAAGAGAGTTATGCATTGTATACTAATTCATTAAATAAACATGTTCAACTACAAAAAAAGAATAGTGATTCTACTCAGAGTTACTCTTATTTTCCTATTGTTTTTAAAAGTGAAGATGAGATGAAAAAGGTACAAAAAGCATTAAAAGAAGAGAATATTGTAGCACGTCAATACTTTAACCCTTCGTTGGATACTTTGCCTTATGTAGAATCTAAAAAAACCATGCATAATTCAAGAGATTTATCAAGCCGAATTTTGGTTATTCCTATGCATTCAAATATTGAGTTTAAGGTCAGTGAAATTATTATAAAAACCCTTGAAAAAGGAGTTTAAATGCAAAAAAGAATACTCTTTTTAGGGGCTTCACAGTTTCAAATAGCCCCTATCATGTATGCAAAAGAGCAGGGGCATTATGTCATTACCTGTGATTATCTTCCTTCTAACCCTGGGCATAAGTTTTCAGATGAATATCATAATATTAGTACGACAGATAAAGAGGCTGTATTAGAACTTTCTAAAAAATTAAAAATAGATGGCATTGTCGCTTATGCTTCTGACCCAGCTGCTCCTACTCAAGCCTATGTTGGCAATAAACTAGGACTACCTTCAAATCCTTATAGGTCAGTAGAAATTTTAACGAGAAAAGATTATTTTAGAGAGTTCTTAGAAAAACATGATTTTTTAGTACCCAAGTCAAAAAGCTTTTATAATTTAGAAGAAGCATATAGTTGGTTCA
>JALVXD010000226.1 GCA_027038295.1 Campylobacteraceae bacterium | reverse complement strand
GCAACATAAAACTGTCTCAGCCAATGGCAAGTTTAGTTTCTCTGGTGTAACTACAATGAAAGAGTCAAGAGTAATAATTGTAAAAGGAGCAATATCTGTTGGTGATATTGAAGAAATTATAGCAGATGATGAACAGAATAATACTCAAGACAATAATAATACTCAAGTAGAGAATAATAATACTATTATTTTTGATGATAATCTTTCTATTAAAAATGAAGATACAGATTTAGGTAATTTCTCTATTCCTGATAAAAACACTAAATATAACTTTAAAGTTACAAAAACAATCCATGAACAAGATAAAGATGACCGTTATATGTATGAGAACCGTACCTATAAAGGAAAACTTACCTTTACAAATACAGAAAAGGAGATGGCTACAGCTCTAAACTACGAGATTACAACTAGTGACCCTTATGTAGAGGAGTTGACTCACGATATTGTAATGGGAAGTGTAGAGGCAGGTGGGAGTGTAGAGATTCCATTTGAGATTACTTTTGGAAGGTTGGACAAGATTGCTCACCGTGTTAAATTGGATTTCCTTATTAAAGATGTCAATGGTAAGCAGTGGTTAGATAATGTCTACCTTGATGTATATCAGACACCTATTAATGTAAATCTAAAGACAAAAACCTCAAACTTAAAAGGCTACTTTATAACACCTGAACATGAGATAATCTCTATTGATACCAAAGATATTAAAGTCAAGATACCAAATAGACCTGATTCATCTTACTACTTTTTGGTAACTAGCCCTAAAGATATTGGAGCTGAAACAGCCTACTCATTGGGTGTTGATGTTAATGCTTCTGAATTTGAAGATTTCCACGATACAAGTGCTTATGAGCCAAATAATCTTGAAGAGAAAGCTACTAAATTGCAAGTAGGAGACAGTATTAAGAGCTTTATACATAAAGGAGATATTGACTTTTATACTATTGATTTTAAAAAGAGTATGTCCTATGAGCCACCACGATTACCATTTAATTAAAAGGAGTGAATTATGAGAAAAAAACAACTAGTACCAATGGCATTTTTACTTTTAGGATATTTTGCTTTTGCCAATAGTGGTAACAGTATAGACAATCTTAATACAGATGATTTTAAATTAAATTTCTCTAAAGGAGATGATACTCTTTTAGGAATAGATGTTCTATATGACCTGCGTTTAAATAAAATAAATAAAGGTTTACACTCAAAAATAGGCTATATTAATAGGCAAGTTGATAGTGTAGAAAACTTCACACTTATTGATATAGAAGGGGAAAAGGGAACTAGACTAAGAGAGGAAGATGCTTCTATCTCCTTGTTATATAACTTCTATTCATGGTTTGATATTGGGCTAGAGTATGAACATTTTAGTAGCAATAAAGAGCAGTCAGGATATTACAAAAGTAATAAAGGTGGTTATTTACCCTATGACCATCTTGTAGATATTAAGGGAGATAGAATTAATATTGTTGCTGAAATAAATAATTATTATAATGACTTGTTAAGCAATTCTAGTTTACAAGTAAAAGTTGCTCCTAAAACCAACTTAGATATTAAACAAAATACAAAGATATTTCCAAATAATGTAGAGGGTGGAGAGTTAAGTAGTAGTTCTACTTTAGATTTATCTTATAAGATAAGAGGTCAATTAATGTTTAATTTAGGAAAAGAAGAGAAAGACTATAGAAAACCTTCACAAGATAATTGGGGAAATCATTTTAAAATAGGTGTAGAGGGAGGTTATGAGTTTACTCCTTATGAGTATCAACTAAAAGTAAAAGATGGAAATAGCTATAGAGAGAAAACTCAAACCTATGATGAAAAGAGAAAAGAGTATTTTGCAAAAGTTTGTGTAAGTAAATATGATATTTTAAAAGATTTTTCTCTTGTTTTCAGATATGGTAAAAGAGAAGTAGATAAAACAGGTATGAATAGTGTTAAAGAGAATATTTTTACATTTGGGATAGAGGGTAAATGTTCAAAACTATAGTTGTATTGATAATCTTGACAATAGATATTTTTGCCTATCAAGGTGTAGGATATGGAAAAAATAGACAAGAGGCGATTAATTTAGCATTAAGTGATATTGCTTCTCAAATATCAATCTTGGTTGACTCCTCAACAACTATTAACAAAAGAGCTACTAATAGTGACTACACCAAAGAGGTACAAAGTATGATTCATACCAAAATTCCTAAAATCTCTTTTCAAAACTACTATATAGTAGAGGAGAGACAAGATAAAAACTATTTTGTTATATTAGAGGTTGATGGTAAAGCACTAGCCTCTACCTATGCTAAAAAGTTAGATAGAGAGTTAAAGAGTATATCACAACAGCTAAATGCCTACTCTTCTAAATTTAAAAAATATAGCATTTTAAAAAAAGTTCAAATAGAGAGACTATTTTTGTCTATGGAACTTATTTGTGCTATAGACTCAACTTATGATATTGACTCTTTTAAGAGTCAAATAGAGGAGTTAACTCAAAAGAGAGATAACTACATTAAAAGCTTGTCATTTCAAGTTGTTAGTAACAATCAACAAGTAAAAGAGGTAGCAGAGGAGCTACTAAATAGCATGGGGTTAGTAGGCTCACCAAATGGAAATATAGAGTTTAGCATTAATCTTGGTAAGATTATCAAACAGAAGTTTGATGGGCAATATACAGGTAAAACTTATGCTACAGTAAAGATAGTTGAAAATGGGAAAACCATACTAAGTAGAAGAGTTAAACTTTTTGGTCAAACCTATATTAGCCAAGAGTATCTAATGGATAGAATTTTAAAAAAGTTAGAGAAAAAACTTAATGAGATATTAAAAGAGATTTTATGAGATATTTATGGATTTTTTTACTATTTGTGGGCTGTAGTAGTTACAATATAGACATTGCTCAATATCACCCCATAGAACTCAAAAACTCACCCAATATGCCCTCTAAAGATGAGGTAAAAAGTAGAAAGAGTATGAGAGTAGTTGTCTTAGATATTAAGCAAAAAGAGCATAAAGATGTAGATATTGGCTATGCTTTAGCAAAAGAGTTAAGCTCTAAGCTTGTACCTTTTAGAACTATACAGGTGCTTGAGCGTTTTAATAAAACAGATGCACAAAAAGAGAATGCAATATATGAGGCTACTAAAGAAGATGAAGCAGATTTGGAAAATGCTGATTATCGTATTCAAGGGGATATAACACGGATTTCTCAACAAGTAAGACAACATCAAGGAGGGTGGTGTTCTATTGAAACTTGCGTCGCTGGAGCTATTAATCTTTTTAAACTACCATCAAAACAGATAGAAGAGGCTTTTCCTTTTGATGAGTGTATTTATGAACGCAAAAGTACCCCTACACCAAGAATGAAAAAAGAGAGTTTCCCTAAACTTATAACTAAAGCTGTTCCTGAAATTATAGATTCAATTATGCCTAAGATGGTTAATGCCTTTAAACCAAAAGGGTATGTTGAGTCTATGCGTGTTAATGGAGATAGAAAAATTATAAAAACAACACTAAGCAGAACTTTAGGAGCTGTTGAGGGGCGAGAGGTAGAGATAGTTAGAGTTGAAAAAGAGAAAAACAGTCTAAATAACAGAGTAGATACCATAGAGATACCTATTGGTAGTGGGAGGGTTAGTAATATTGTTACAGATAGTTATAGTTTTATAATAGTTGATGAGTTAAGAGATGAGGTTCATCGTGGAGATGTTGTTAGAGTAAAATAAAAAAAAGCTTAGGTCTATCTCCACCAATTTTTTAATTTTACTATGTTATAATCAAAATAAAATATAAGGTATAGTTATGAATGCTATAGAGTTTAAAGCACCTATTTACAATGGTATCGTTCAAATTCCTAAAGAGTATCAAGAGTTATATAACAAAGAGAGTGTCCAAGTTTTTATTATTCCTATTAACAATACCCAACCAAAAAGCAAAATTAAATTTGGTTTAGCCAAAGGAAAAGTTACTTTTTTTGATGATATTATGGCAGAAGATAACGAAATAAATGATATGTTTTATGGGAAATAGAGTATGAATATTCTTATTGACACTCATATTTTTTTATGGATTGTTTCTGAACCTGAAAAACTATCTCCTCAAAGAATCAATATTATAAACAACCCAACAAATACTATTTTTGTAAGCTCTATTACATTTATTGAGATAATGATAAAAGTTTCAATTGGAAAACTAAAGATAGATTTTGACCCTATAGAGACTGCAAAAGATAGTGGTTTTGAAATATTGGACTTTTCAGCCAAAGACTCTTTAGCTCTTAAAGATATGCCATTTCATCATAAAGACCCATTTGACAGAATGCTTATATCTCAATCTATAAATCGTAACTATTATCTAATGAGTGATGATGGAAAATTTGGGGATTATGATTGTAAACTAATTTAGAACAAAATGATAAAAAAAGCCTCCTCTTTAATATTAATACCCCTCCTGTTTATAGGTTGTGCAAAAAAAACTCAACCTAAAACCAATAAACATCAAACAAAAATAGAAAAAGATATTAAACTCAAATATAAACACACAAATATATACCAACAGAGAGTCAATGACTTTTACTACAAATATGCAACAGAGGTTATGTATGAGAAGAGTTATGAAGCCTCAATACTCTTAGATTATGCAAAGTTTTACCCTAACCGTTACCTCTATATTAAAAAAGCTTTTGACAAATATAGCCAAATGCAGTATGGGATTTTCTCTATTTTTGATAGCACTCAAAAAGAGCAATATATGCAAGAGAACAGAAAATATATCTATGCACTCTTTAATGCAACCAAAACTAAACCACAAATAGAAGAGACCTTTAACCGATGGCTTAACTACAAACGAACTCTTTTTAATGATGAAAATGGTTTTCTTCTCTCAAATAGAGTAATGAGGGCAAAAAAAAAGATAATAGATAGAAAAAAAAGAGCCTTAGCAAGAGCCTCCACTCAAAAAGAGATAGAGACTCTACAACAAGATATAAAGAACTTTGAAAGAAGTTTGAGTGCAGATAAATATGAGTACTCTAAAAGATTTTTTATAGCCTATCAAGATATTTCATCTATTTTAAAAGAGAATGAGCTATATATAGATTTTGCAAAGACTAAAGAGGGGTATTTTTGCTTCACCTTAGACAAAAACCAAAATATAACCTTCAACAGAGTAGATAAAAAGCAAATAGACAAAACCATAAAAACAATCCAAACCATAACAAATAGATATATAAAAGAAGCCAAAAAAAACTACGGAAAACTATACAACCTAATCTTCAAAAACATAAACCTAAAAAACAAAACCTCTCTAATAATCTCCCCTGACGGACTCTTAAATACAATCCCCTTTGAAGCCTTTTATAACGGAAAAAACTATCTAATAGAAAAACTAAATATCAGATATATCCCATCAGGAAAAGAGTTTGTAAAGCTTTATAAAAATAACAATACATCAAATGACAAAGTTATAGTCTTTTCCAATCCATCATTTGGATTAGAGCAAAATAACCAAAACAGAAGTCAACTCAAAGGAACTACCATAGAAGCACTCTATAAAAGGGACATTCCTTTTGAAAATTTAAAGACAGATGAATCCAAAATCATTAAAAGACTCTATGGAGCAAAAAGCAAAATATACAAAGGAGACCAAGCATCTGAAACAAACTTTTTTAATATAAAATCCCCCAAAATACTACACCTCTCAACACACGGCTTTTATCTAACAGACAAAACCATCTTAAACCCTATGCTAAAAGCAGGAATAGCATTGAGTGGAGCAAATGAGTCTATTAAAAATAAAAAGGGTGATGGAATTGTTACTGCTTTGGAACTCTCTGGAATGGATTTGAGTCATACGGAGTTGGTTGTACTCTCTGCTTGTGAAACAGGAGTAGGAAAATTAGAAGATGGTGAGGGAGTAGCAGGGATAAACAAAGCATTTATGAAAGCAGGAGCTAAATATGTGGTTATGTCTTTATGGTCTGTTCCTGCACACTCTACAGAGGAGTTAATGACGAGGTTTTATGAAAATCTGCAAAGGGGGCAATCTTATAGTGAGGCTCTGAGAGGGGCTAAGATTTGGTGGATTGAGCATAAAAACTCTCACCCTTATTTTTGGGGTGGGTTTGTTGGGAGTGGGAGGGATTGAACTTTTTTTGGGGAAAATCCTATTTCTCGTTCGTATATAGAGATATAACTAAACAATAAATAAAAGGAAAACAACATGGAACAAAAAGGGTTTATAACAAATCTTAGAGAAGGAAATTTTGGTTTAGGTACTACCTTTTGGTTATATTTTATTATTGGAGGAAAGATTCTATTTTTATTTGCTATTGAATTTCCTTTTTTATTGTTTGTATGGTTTCCATATACAATTATAGTGTTGATGGGTGTATGGAATTCTGCAAAAAAATATACAGGGTCTACTATTTGGTCAGGATTGGCTCAATTGATAGTTGTGTTAAATTTTTTGATGATTTTTGGAGTTATTATGAGCTTATTTGGAAGTCATAATCACAATAGTTATGAGCAGTATAATTATCAATCTACATCTTCAAGCTATAGATATTAGGAGGCTCTTTGAGCTTTCTGTTTTAAAATTGGATTTGGTTTATTTTTTTGAGTATTTTTTGAATGTTCAGATGAGTGAATGAAAATTTTTGTTTGCTAAATTTATAAAAAGGAAGACGACAATGAAAAAATTGTTATTGATTTCACTGCTAGTCGCAGGATTATTTGCCAATGAAAATGTGGATAAGGCTTTAGAATATATTAAGAGAAAAGAGTTTAAACAGGCTCGTATATTATTGGAGAAAGAGAGTAAAAAAGGAGATGCAGAGGCTCAATATCATCTTGGAGGTATGTATGCTAATGGTCAAGGAGTAAAACAAGATTATAAAAAAGCTATAGGACTTTGGGCAAAATCAGCTAACCAAGGAGATGAAGAAGCCCAATTTGCTCTTGGTTTTATGTATGCAAAGGGTCTAGGAACAAAACAAGATTATAAAAAAGCTATAAAACTTTATCAAAAATCAGCTAATCAAGGAGATGCACTAGCTCAAACTAATCTTGGACTTATGTATGTTATGGGTCAAGGAGTAGAACAAGATTATAAAAAAGCTGTGAAACTTTATCAAAAAGCAGCTGACCAAGGAATTGCATTAGCTCAAACTAATCTTGGACTTATGTATGATAAAGGTCAAGGAGTAAAACAAGATTATAAAAAAGCTGTAGAACTTTATCAAAAAGCTGTTGACCAAGGAGTTGCATTAGCTCAATATAGCCTTGGATTTTTATATTATAATGGTCATGGAGTAAAACAAGATTATAAAAAAGCTGCAGAACTTTATCAAAAAGCAGCCGACCAAGGAGTTGCATTAGCTCAATATGAACTTGGAGTTATGTACAGTGAGGGGAAAGGAGTAAAACAAGATTATAAAAAAGCTATGGAACTTTATCAAAAATCAGCAGACCAAGGAGATGCACAAGCTCAATACAATCTTGGACTTATGTATTATGCAAGTCAAGGAGTAAAACAAGATTATAAAAAAGCTATAGAACTTTGGGAAAAATCAGCTAACCAAGGATATGCAGATGCTCTATATAATCTTGGAATTATGTATTATAAGGGACAAGGAGTAAGACAAGATTATAGAAAAACTAAAGAATTTTGGCAAAAATTAGCTGACCAAGGAGATGCACAAGCTCAGCGTAATCTTTATATTCTTTGTTCAAAATATTATTGGGTTTGTACTCGGCATCCTTCACTACAAACCAATCCCATAGACACTTTAAGTAAAAAGAAAATAGACAATACTCCCCCCTTTACAAAAAAATTACCTAAAAAAGTAAATTTATTGACAGCTATCTAAAGAAAAAAATC
>JALVXD010000225.1 GCA_027038295.1 Campylobacteraceae bacterium | reverse complement strand
GTATCAAACACAAGGTTTCGTGGGTCAATTCCATGTCCGTTTACAGCCATGTCGTACATTCGTTCAGCTTGGGCAACTTTGTCCTCTTTGGTTTTTGCCATTCCAACCTCATCAATGGTTAGACAAACTAAAGCTGTTCCATACTTTTTAGCCAATTTACAAATGGCATGAAATTTTTCTTCCCCATCTTCAAGGTTGACAGAGTTTATAATTGGCTTCCCACCAATACACTTTAACCCCTCTTCCATCGTATTAACACGTGTAGCATCAGGCATAAGAGGTAAGGGGATTTTTTGATTATATAGCTCCATAATCGCTTTCATATCTTTTGCCCCATCTCGTCCTGCAAACTCCACGTTAACATCAAGACAATGAGCTCCATCACGAACTTGGGCTTGACCCACCGTTAATGTTCCCTCGTAATCAGACGCGATAATTAGCTCTCTAAAGGCTTTTGAACCTGTGGAGTTACTTCGCTCACCTATGAGTAGGGGTGCTGGTTCTTGAAAAAGCTCTGTTGTATTAAACAGAGAAGCAATACTCGGCTCAATCTTACCTGTAGGCTTTTTAGGCTTAAGTGTAGAGACAGCTTTTTGAAGTGCATGAATGTGCTGAGGAGTTGTACCACAACATCCACCTAAAAAAGAAACCCCATCAAACTCAGTAAATTCCAACTGTTTAGCAGTAAATTCATCTGGTCCCATTGGGTAGTAGGTGTACCCTCCTCTGTTTTGTGGCAAACCTGCATTGGCATGAACCGAAATAGGAATACTACAAAGCTCTGAAAGTGTTCGCAAGTGCTTCTTAACTTGGTCTGGACCCGTTCCACAGTTAAAGCCCAAAGAGAGAATATCAAACGGCTCTAAAATGGTTACAATGGTTGTAGCATCCGTTCCAATAAGCATAGAACCACTAAGCTCAATGGTCACCGAAACCATAATAGGTAGTTCTACACCTCGCTCAATGTTCGCATCTTGGCAACCATGAAGCCCTGCTTTTATCTGCAAGGGGTCTTGACAAGTCTCAAGCATAAAGATGTCACAACCACCATCAATCAATCCTAAGGCTGTCTCTTTATACCCTGCGTACATCTCATCATAATGAATATGCCCAAGACTCGGAAGTTTTGTTCCAGGTCCAATAGAACCTAAAACAAATCGTGGTTTTTCAGGGGTTGAGTATTGGTCACAAACATCTTTAACAATCTCTGCCCCTTTTTTAGAGAGTTCATAACATCGTTCACCCATTTGGTACTCATCAAGTACCCATGGCATGGTTCCAAAGGTATTGGTTTTAATGATGTCTGCCCCTGCTTTGGCATAGGCATTATGTACCTCTCTCATAAGTTTAGGAGCTGTTGCATTTAGAAGTTCGTTACACCCCTCTTGGTCTATGCCTTTGTCATCTAGCCATGCTTCTTGGGGGATTTCTAGGTTTTGTATCTGTGTACCTGTTGCACCGTCGATGACTAAGATTCTTTGTTCTAATAGTTGTTTGATTTCTTTTGATGTGGTTGCCACTGTTTTGCCCTTAGATTCATAGGGTACGATTGCCATTGCACCCTACAATTTATTAACGGCATTGTATCAGAAAGTTCTGATTATTTAGAATTAAATTAAACTAAACCTAATTCTTTAAATATCTCTTTAAAAGCTTCACTAACTTCCACTAATTCATCATAAATCAGACCAAATGATTTATCTTCTCTAATCCACTCTTCTATATGTTTTACACTTTGCGTTTTTTCATCAGCTGTCAAGACTGACGACTGACCAATCGCATCTTTAAGTTTTTCATATTTTTTCATATTTTATCCTTTTAGTTTAATTGTTTATTATAGTACTTTTTTATTTGAAAGAGGCTAAGAAGTTAGAAAATAGAATCTACTCCCACTGCATCTTCAACTCACGATGAGAAGAGACACAATCTTTCAAATAAAGATTAATAATACTTCTGTAGGGTGTAGACCCCGTCTACACCGTGTTAGGAATGATAAATATTCAAATTAATGCCGTTTTGGTTTTATCGGTGTAGTCGGGGACTACACCCTACGTTTAGTATAAAGGTTAGCTCTTGATTTCATGGT
Organism: Campylobacteraceae bacterium; assembly: GCA_027038295.1. Classification (GTDB taxonomy): domain Bacteria; phylum Campylobacterota; class Campylobacteria; order Campylobacterales; family Sulfurovaceae; genus UBA1140. Next base: position 5,783 of record JALVXD010000225.1, on the reverse strand, counting down.
ACTTAAATCGTATTCTTCTTTCATGTTCTTATCTCCTTGTATAAATCTATATCTTTTAACTGATGACTCTTTATCAACTCTTCCAAATCAACAGGAATAACTCTAATTTTTTTATCAGTTATTTTTTCTCCATCAAATTGATAGCATAGTTCTACTTCTTCTTCTATTTCTGCTTTTGGCACAAATAAAAGAGCTGTATCTTCACAATCATAAAAATTCAAATAAGCAAAAATCTGATAAATATCATTAGAAGCTACACTTACTTTCTTGCAATTTTTCTTTTTATCTTCTTTCTCCTCTAAAATCTTCCACTTAGCATCTGTTATTATATCTAGCCCCTCTTTCATTTTTAAAAGATAATCAGGTTCTAACCTTGCCATTTTACAACCATCAGCACTACTTAAAAGATACTCATTTTTCCCACCATTCACAAGCACTCTCTCTATGCCTAAGTTCTCTTTAGAGTTCTCTAATACAAACTCCATATAGTTTTCAAAAACTTTCTCCATTGGAAACAGAAGAGCAAATACATTCTCTTTTCCTCTTAATGATGTAAAGGATTGATGAGTTAAAAAAAGTTTAGCAAATTTTATGGGCATCTCATAATGCTCCATACCTCTATGAAGATTTACTTTTTTAATATCGGTTTCATGATTAAAAGAGAAATCAACCTCATCAAATATGAATAACTGTTGTCTTAGGTTCTTTTTATTCTCATAATTTCTTGTTTTTTTAAGTAGTAGTGCTATGGTAGATTTAATAAGTCTGTTCTCTATTCTATTTGGCATATACTCATCAAACTGTACATAAAATCTCTCTTTACGGATGTAGTTCTGTTTTATGTGTTGATTAAACTGTATCTTCCCTTTTAAAAATGCTTGATTTTCCTCTTTTTCTAAATATTGAGATTTGATACCTCTATGAATAAGTTTATCTACAGACTCTACAAACATCGTAATAAAAAGCTCATAGATATTTTTGTTCTTAGTGGTACTTAAATCGGCTTTACTTATCTGTATTTCATTAATATTTAGAAGAGGTTTTAGCATCTCTATAAATATATTTCGAGTCTCATTCTCTTTTGTATCATCATATATTTTTGGTAAAATCTCAATACTAAGATTTACTGTTTGAATAATGCCAACATAATTTTTAGCTTTTAAAGTATATCCATCATAACTCAAAACTTTTTTTGCTTCATCACTACTTTTCCAATACAAATAGAGCTCTTGAAACTGCTCTTGCGTTACTTCGCTATGAACAAATTTATGGTTTAAATTGTTTGGTTTATTTTGAGCATCATATATATATCCATACTCAGAAATAGATTTATTTTTCATCATTTTCTTTAGAAGTCTGATAGATATTTATATATCCATCACTACTAAATGAACTATTTATAGTATAAACTTCATTATTCTTTCTTTTTTGATTTATAACATAAGTTGGACTCTCTTTTTTACTTATAAAATAATTATTTGTATCATTTAATACAACTTTGATATCTTCCCAATCTCCATAAAAATACTCTGCTAAAAGAGGAATAATATTTAGTCTAAATATTTCATCTAGTTTAGTTTTTGTATTACAATCCTTTTTTAATAATTCCATAGAATAACTATGTCCAATAGTATGCTCTCTATCATAAATGTATTCTATCCTTTCATTTATAGCATTTAGCATTAATCGTATATTGATATTTGTATCTTTAATTATTAAATCACTATCTCTCTTTGTATATTTAGTTTCTTCTTTTCTTTCATCTATTTCTTTTGTAAATAAATCACTATTTGGCATCATCTCTTCAAAACAAATCTTCTTCTCAAAGCTGTATCAATTTGTGCAATACTTCTATCGGCTGTGTTCATAGTTCCTATAATGTAGAGGTTTTTAGGAACACCAAAAAGTTCTTTACTATTGGGTAGTCTTAGCTTCAACTCTTCATCTGCTCCTATTCTCTTACTTGGTTCTACTAGAGTTATGAGTTCTCCGAAGATTTTTGAGATGTTTCCTCGGTTGATTTCGTCTATTATTAGGATGTAGGTTTTTAACGACGTATGATTATCTTCAAAATTAAATTTTTTAAAATTATTTATCAAAGCAAAAAAACCTTCTAATCCTATTTCACTTATTGAGTCAAGGTCTATCTCTTTTTTTAATAATGCTTCTAAATCTTTTTTAGCTAAACGAATAATTTCTTTTGTTCGTCTTCCTTCTATCTCTATATTGTCTCTTGTAATTTTCAATATTTTAAAAGTTGTCTTTTTTGCAAAATTTTCAAAATCTATTTTATTTTCAAGAGCATTATTTAAAAAAATATCAATTTTTTCTTTTAAAGTCAATTTATTCTCTATTTTTTTACTACCAACATAATTTTCTTCTGCTTTTTTAGAAAGTTCTTGAAAAATACCTTTTTCTAATTTATATTTTATTTCACTGCTCTTTACATCTGCCCTTATTCCCTCAACAAACTCTTCATATCCATAGCTTTGATGAAAGGTTACAAACTCTATTTGACCATTATCTCTATATTCATCAAATTGTTTTTTTAATTCTTCTCTATCTTCATTATCATCTACTTTTCTATTTTCAATAATCTCTATAGCTTTATTGATTGTGTTGTATGTTTTTCCTGTTCCTGGAGGGCCGTATAGGATTTGGTTTAGAGGTGGGACTACTTGATTATTTTGATTGTTTTTATACTCTATCAAGTAATTCAAAGCAGACAAAGCTTCTGTTCCTATTGTTTTTGACTTATTCCAATCTTTTAAACCATGTTTATTTAGGTCAAACATTTTTTTAATTGATAATAATTCTTCTATAGAAGAATTATACAAACTTTTTTTAATATCAAAAAAGTTTATCTCTTTCATCTTTTCAGGTATTTTATTTTTTAACCTATTTGAATAGTTTCTAATTGTATTTTCAGATAAGTTTTTATTTTCACTTAACCATTGCTTAAAGTCTTTATCCATAAACTACTTCTCCCCTATTTCCAAATTTCTTAATCATAGCACATAAGTTATGAAATTGTATAGGTTTTATTTAAAGCAAAGGAGTAGATTAACAAGGCTGAAACTATTGGTTTCTTCTATGTGATTTTCATTACATTTAAATTGGCATATTTCTGTAGGGTGCCGTTTTTATTGAAATGTATCCCTGTGGGACTAACGCACCATATATTGGCAAATAAAAAACGCTCTTTATCTCTATAAATTTTAAACTGTTTTTGTTTTGATAAGCTTTTATTTTATGACGTATTTAAGGTGCGTTGGAAAACGGCACCCTACAGATTTCAATTATTATATACCTATTTAAAGAAAGAATCTTTTTAGAAATTTATACTCAAACATTGAGTAAGAAAACTAGAGTTTTGATATAATGCCTTATGAAAAATTTACTTATTATACCTATCATTATATTTTTTACATCCTGTCAAGAGGTTGGTGACAACAAGCCAATGGTTAGCGATAGTGATGAGAAACAGCCTATTATCATAGTCAATAAAAACAGACACCTAAACATTGCTGAGTTTTGGATAGATAAAATAGAACAACCCGATAAGATTGTGATGAACGAGAAAGAGATTGAGCATTTTAATGATAATGTAGCTTATAAACAGAAACGTCTAAACTATTTTCGTGATATACCTACAACATATAGTAGCAGTTGGATTAAAGAGAAAATTCTTAAAGGTTTTAATGGCATAAAACTCTCTGCTTCTTATTTTGAAGATGGCTATAAAATTCCAAAAAGTTTTTATAAAGATATTAAAAAAGATATGAATTTGGACTCTTTATATAAAAAAGAGATAAAGACACGTTATGCACTTACCGTTAACTATACAGACCAAAAAATCATACCTACAGAACTTTCACTACTGAAAAAAAAATCTCAAATACACTTTGACCGTAATCAAAACTCTGCATTAGATATTGCTACACCTTTAGCTATTATTCATAGTAGTAAAGATGGTTTATGGTACTATGGCATAGGGCCTACAAGTTCTGGTTGGGTACGTGCAAAAGATATCGCTTTTGGGGATAAAGATGAGATTTTCAAGTACTTAGATTCTAAAAATTTTGTTATCACAACTGCGAATAAAACACCTTTAATGATTCAAGAAAAGTACCATGACTATATGCGAATGGGTGTACGTCTACCTTTTTTAATGACAGTAGACAATATGACAATGGTTATGATTCCCACCCGTAATAAAGAGGGGAGACTCATACTTACTAATGCTACGCTAAAAACAGAAAATGTTCACAAAGGCTACTTGCCCTATACACAACGAAATATATTGACACAGGCATTTAAGTTTTTACATCTTCCTTATGGTTGGGGTGGCATGTATGGAGAGCAGGATTGTTCTAAATTTTTACAAGAAGTATATGCTACCACAGGGATACAACTACCTAGAAACTCAAGCTCTCAAAGTGAAGTAGGAGATAACAAAATAGATTTAGATGGATTGGCTAAAAAATCAAAACACCATAAAGTAAAAAGTTTTGCTCTTGCTGGAGCTTCAATTCTTCACCTAAAAGGTCACATTGTTCTCTATTTAGGTGAGTATAAAGATGAGCCATATATTATCCATACTGTTTGGGGTTCATCTTCTAAACACTTTGCTTTAGGTAGAACAGCAGTGACCTCACTAAACTTCAATAACTATTTAAATAAAATAGATAGGATCACCAATATTACTATAGAGTAGATTCAAGGAGAATAGAAGCATGAATATTATCAGCTGAGATATCTCTACTCTTCATGGAGTACTCTAAGTTTTCACCCTCTATTGTGCTTCCATTAAAATCTAAAGTAAAAGGAGCTGTACTCTTCACCAATTTATCTTTTAAATTATAGTAAATATTTTCTGTTGTAAAAAGTAGACCCTCTTTAGATTTTAGAGTTACATTTTTCTCCATATAGACTGAACCATCTTTATAGCTAACTTCATCGGCTAATATAGCATTTCCATATTCATCATTAAGATTAATATCTTTTAAATCAAAATGAGTTTTATATTTTATAGCCTCTTTAGCTACTATTTTTTTACCTAAAGTATCTTCTTTAAATTCAGAAAGAGAGAAGTTTTGAAAAAGAATCTCTTTATCGCCTTTAGACTTAATTGCTGATTGGGATGTGGGATTTATACCAATAAAACTAAGAGATAAAATAACCAATACTAAAATTAATAGATATTCAATTCTTAAGACCATAGTGCTAAATAGTCTTCCTCTAAACCTTCTGAACTAATAAGCTCCTCTATCATTTCACGAACTACAGCATCACCACCGTTACGTGTTAAAATCACCTCTGCATCTTTTTTAATATGTAATGAAGCATCTTTAGGAACATAGGAACGTTTTGATGCTTTTAGCATAGTTTTATCATTTAGGTCATCACCTATAGAAGCTACATTTTCCATGGTTAAGTTTAATGAATGCAGTATCTCGACAAGAACTTCTAATTTATTATGAACACCTTGATAATAGTGTTTAATTCCCAATTCACTAGCACGACGTGCTACGATTTCAGACTCTCTACCTGTAATAATAGCTACTTGCTTACCTAGACGTATCCAAGAGGCAATGGCTAAACCATCTTTAACACAAAAAGATTTTAACTCATCTCCACTTTGGGTATAAGTTATTTTACCATCGGTTAAAGTACCATCAACATCTAAGACAATGAGTTCTATTGCCATTACAAAACTCCTTTTGTACTTGGAATTCCTGCATTATCATTAACAGTCACTCCACGACGCAATGCAACTGCTA
>JALVXD010000224.1 GCA_027038295.1 Campylobacteraceae bacterium | reverse complement strand
ATAATCGCCATGCTAGAGCCACTCTGTAGCTCTAAAATACGCTTGGCATCGGCTCTATCTTTAGGTTTTCGTAGCAGTGAACCATCAGAAGACAAAACCACCGAGTCAGCCGTGAGTAGGGGAGTGTCTAAGCCAAACTCTTTTATGGCTGCTTCTAGTTTTCCTTTTGAAGCGATGTAGGCAAAATCTTTAGCATTTGTTGTGTTGATGGTCTCTTCATCATACGTAGGTGCTTGTTGTATAAAAGGGATGTTAAAGTTGTTGAGCAACAAAGCCCGAGAAGTAGAGTTAGAAGCAAGATGTATCATAAAAGTCCCGTAGGGTGTAGACCCTGTCTACACCGTGTTAATTAAATTTGTAAGGTTGTTGAAATAGTGGGCTTGGTTTTGACGGTGTAGTCGGGGACTACACCTTACAAACCTCTCAGCGTTATCCCCAACCAAAGTGCCATTATACCAAGCACAATATTAATAGGCAACAAAACTTTAGGAATTAAAGCTACAGAAGCCTTTGCCTTAGCCAAATCACCAGCATCAAAAAGTTTTTGAGCTTTTCTTCTTTTTATGTACATCCAAGTAAAGTTCATGGTCATAATCATCCAAATTACCTCTTTAACATGAACGATGTTGTAAATATGCATAGCAACTTCAGAGATAACATTTCCATCTACATCAACAGCAGCAGCTCTAAACCCAAGCCCCACAGCCATAATAACAGCTGTTAAAATGAGCAGTAAAATAAATGGAATCACCACATTAAAAAACTTACCTGTAATGGCAAGTGTACGTCCGAGTCTAACCTTTGGGTCTTCTATAAGTTGCAGGTTAGGGTGAACGGCAAGTCGAATGGCTATCATCCCACCCACCCACACAAAGGCAGAGAGTACATGTAAAAACACTATCTCATGGGCATAATTTCCAAAAAGTTCAATCATGGTTTGTTTCATACTAAATTAGTCCTATTTATAATTTTTTAAGAATATAGCTAATTTAGCTTAAGGTGAGTTTTATATGTTTTTAACTTTCCATTTATCAAACCCAAAACTTCAACACTGTCAAAATTTACTCCATAAAACAAATATTCATTCAAAATATATAAAAAATTTCTTAAAAATGCTATAATATGCACAATTAGAGAGAGTATCCTCTAAAACGGTTAAGATAAATTAACAATCTCTTCTCTGTAAGCATCAATAGTCTCTTTTTTCAGATGCTTCAATACCTTAAGTTCCTCATTTATTTCAATATTTGGCATATACTCCATTATTATTTTAGTAACCAATTTACTCTGATGTTTGTCTCTTTGCTGTTTTTGAAAATCTCTATCTTTTTGTTTAGAGAGCCAATTTTTATAAATAGCATATTCTAAAGGATGGATAGTCGTTATGTTAGCACTTTGACCATTTGTTGCAATAATTGTCTCTTTAAAGAGCCTAGAGTTTTCTAACCACTGCATACCTTTCATATCTAAAGATAACAAATCAGCAAAAAGGTTTTCTTTATGTACAGAAAAAGTAATATCATTTGAAAGGGGATTAATGAGTTCAATCCATACAGCATCTTTATTTATAAATCTATAGGGTCTCTTATCATCTTGATAAAAACTTTTATCAATCAAATGTAAAAAGTCAATAGCCTTTGTAGGACTCATTAACTCTTTAAATAGAAAGGACAAACCTTTCGTTGTTTTATTTGCTCATCGCTAT
>JALVXD010000223.1 GCA_027038295.1 Campylobacteraceae bacterium | reverse complement strand
GTTTGGAGATGCAGATGCATATTGAGGGGCTTGAACCTTTGGAGGCTATTTATCGTATTTTTGAAGAGACGGCTAAGACCATAGAGAAAAATCCAAATCTTTTTATGGAGATAGTTTCCACAATGGCACTGCAAGGTATAGTAAAAAAAGATATAAATATAGGTAGAGCAGAACGTATACTTCGTTTTGGTAAAGATGTATCGTATAGTGAGGGAGGTTTTTTTGATATTATCGTACCTTTACTGTCACAATTTGAATCTTCTCAAAAGCGTTTGGAGCTTGTCTATTTGGCACTGTTCAATACCTGTTTTGCATTGCCTCTTGCTATACAACATCCGAGTTTTGGTAGCTTGAAAGAGCGTTATTTTGAACAGTTGGATTTTATTTTGAAAGAGTATAAATCATGAAAAAAATATCCATATTTATATCGTTGTTGCTAATCGTCTATTTGTCAGGTTGCACCGAGCTTAGAAGAGCAAAAGTTTTACTGCCACACTCATGGGTGGGTATGAAAAAAGTATCTTCTTATTTGTATGTAGAAAACAATATGAGTAAAGAGAATCAACAAAAAATAGAAGACACCATTCCCCAAGCCAAAGAGTATGTGAAAGAGATATATGGTGATGTAACAACTAAGCCTATTATTTATGCCTGTCAAACTAAAGAGTGTGCTAATTCATTTGGGTTAGTTGGTAAACAGATTGGTGTGCGATTGCTAGGGCATATGATTTTAAGTAATAGAGCATTTGATAAAACATTGGGTAGAGGACTTATTGCTCATGAATGGTCACACGAGGAGTTGTATGGTCGAATAGGTGGTTTTTGGCATTGGTACAAAGAGATACCAATATGGTTTGATGAAGGGTTAGCAACTTTAACAATGCAAGATATTAGCCGTTATGATAAAAGAGCATGGCAAAGAATTATAGACGAAAAAATTCCCTATCCAAAGCAAGGTGAGTTAATCACATTAAGTCAATGGAGTGAGGCTAATCATAAATATTTAAATAATGAAGAGATTGTAGTACCTTATGCAACAGCAAGGCATATGGTTTCTAAGTGGTACAAACAAGTAGGACAAAAAGGGCTTGTTGAACTTTTGGATGGTATTAAAAAAGGGAAAAATTTTGATGAACTTTATAAGGATGAGAGATGATATATAACACCCCATACTGCCAACTACAACACCTAAAAGCTCAAAACGCCATCCTCTGCCAATGGAAACAGTTCTGCAAAGGGGATGACTATCGTGAGCCATTAAAATTTGCTACACAAGAGATAGAAAAACATCAAATCGCTACATGGATAACCGATACAACTAACGGTTTTGAGAGTGAAAAGGGAGATACAAAGTGGCTCTTAGATGAATTTGTGCCTAGCATGATAAGTAGTAGCATTGAAAAAGTAGTTTTTATCATAACCCATGATAGCCCTTTGATGGATGAGATAAAAGCTCAAGAGGTGGCTTTGAGTCAGTTTTTTGATGTGGAGTTGGTGGAGAGTATAGAATGAATTTTTACAATACATTAGTATGGCTACACATCATCTCTGCTATTCTACTGCTCTTCCCATCTATCTTCATACCCCGATTATTTCATCTATACAAAACAAAAAAAGGACAAGACACTTTAGAGAAAATACACACCATCATAGGCATAGGAGGGTGGACGCTTTTACTCTCTGGTTTGGTCATGCTCTATCTACAAAATGG